>NZ_DXVR01000017.1:40761-42670 GCF_019417265.1 Bacteroides sp. | reverse complement strand
CTATTATGTTTTTAAATTCATGCCAGTTTATTTTCTTATTCATAGTTTTAAATTTTCAATATTTTACCATTCGATAGTTAATTGTTGAGGAGAATTATCTTTTATTTTCTGTTCATGTAGCGTTTCAATCCCTTTTGCATCCTCATACGGATATATCCCCTCCACATACGCCTTAATAAGCGAGGCATGAGAAAGCGGTTTCTTCAGATTTTCTACATCACTATTTGTATCATAATCAAGCAGAACTATCGTCTTTGTTTTAGAAGCCAGACGAAGTTTCTCTATAATTCCATAAACCTTATTTTCCAATACCCAACGATAAGCGGGAATATATATTTGCTTGCGGGCTTCAAGATAATCCAACAGTTCTGTTCCGTTCACACCTTTTCTATGCCCTAATGGAGTACCGTACTTGCGTACAGTCCTTTTTATATTCTTCATCGTATCATTTCGGAACATTCTTATATCTATATCACTGTTTTCAAAGACTTTCAGTCCTTGCCAAATCGCTTCCACACAAGTTGCTGTGTAACCGTCACTGAATGGTACCGGTATTCCTCCATGCGGATAGAAAGGACTTAGTTTTATCAGACTATCTTTCGCCTTACTTGTTACATCACAAAGTATAGCATCAGGATATTTCTTCAATATATTTTCGGGTTTCTTTTTCTTCGATTCTATTATTATCATAAGTTTTGTTTTTATTCGTCTTGTTCTTTTATTATTGAGAGTATTACAAAGAGGTCATTACAGCCTGCATTTATTAATAATTCTCTAAATTTTGCAGTTTGACCTTTGGGGATAATTATAACCTTTAAGGAGGTACAAAGAAAAAATATGTTTTTACCTATATCTTTCACAGAAGAAGGAAGAATTACTTCCTTTAAAGAACTACAATCATTAAAGGCATATTCTCCGATGCTTGTTACAGAAGAAGGTATAACTAATTTACGCAATGAACTACAACCTCTAAATGCACTGCTTCCAATACTCGTTACTGAAGAATGGATTACCAATTCACGCAAGGAAAAACAATCACAAAAAGCACGATTTCCAATACTTACTACAGAAGAAGGTATAACTAATTTACGCAATGAACTACAACAACTAAATGCTGCATTTCCGATACTCGTTACAAAAGAAGGAATAAATATATGATTTTTATTATTTAAACACGATAAGACATCCCCTTTATCTGTATCAACTATTATAGAATTATCTATTAATCTAAATTGTGAACTCTGTATATTTAACAGAAGGGACGGACAATTATTAAAGGCATATTCTCCAAGACTTGTTACAGAAGAAGGTATAACTAATTTACGCATTGAACTACAACAACTAAAGGCACCTTTTCCAATACTTGTTACAGATGAGGGTATCACTAGTTCATGCAATGAACTACAATTACTAAAAGCTTCTTCTCCGATACTTGTTACAGAAGAAGGAATCATTACTTCACACAATGAACTATTATAAAAAAAAGCATTTCTACAAATAACCTTTGTTCCACTCTTTATCTTATATTTTTCAATATTTCTAGGTGCGTTCAACAACTTCAAGCCATCTCTACTATATTTCACACCATATTCATCCTCAATAGCATTTTCCCAATCTTCATCTGTAACTATCGTTGAAAGCTGTACTTCAGGGACAATCACAGGAACACATTCTGGCTTAGCTATATTAAACAACTTAAAAGAAACATTACTAAGTTCATTCCTCGCATATGCTATATAAAACAAGCCCAATAATTGAGCAAGTTCAACATCATTAGAAAGCAACTGAATAGCCTTTAAACATTCACTCTCACTGATATTCTGATAATCCTTTACACAAAAAAGCAGTCTGTCCTCTGTTCCAAAATCATTCAGCAATTCCGATTTCAAGGAAATAACCTTTAAAGACA
>NZ_DXVR01000017.1:16174-40661 GCF_019417265.1 Bacteroides sp. | reverse complement strand
AAGCTATGGAAGCAATAGAAAAATCATCAATACTACTATTGAATACATCTTCCGTACGGAGAGGATGACTATAATCCACACTACCCGACTCACGTGACTTCTGTCCTCGCATTGCCGGTACAAACATTCCGTCATAGTCCACCAACACCAACTGACCGTCTTCACGGACTATGATATTGTCTGGCTTCAAGTCACCATGTGCAAATTCCTGACTGAGCAACCAAGAACCCATACGGCAGAATTGATAGGTAATCAAAGAAAGTTTATATTTATCGTGAATATTGTTTCGGATATACTTGTCAAGTGTGAGACCTTCCACCCAGTCCATCAACAATACAGGAAACTCAGTATCGTTTCCTTGAGTTGTATCTACAAAAAGTTCCTTTTCAAGATATTGTATTGGAGCGAGGAATGTGGATGATATATATTCCAATTCTGAAGCAATAAGTTTATAACTTTCTTCTCTACCTTTCTGCTCTTTATAAAAACATTTCACAGCATACTGCTTTCCACTTTGCATATCTTCCATTTTAAAGACTACGGCAAAGTTCCCACTGGACATTATCGGGTTGCCGTCTGCATCAAAAACCGGACGTAGATTACTCAGTTTATCAAAATTATCTTCCGAGAATTTAATTGCTTGAACATATTCTAATAATGTAGGATAATTCATAGTGTTAAAATTCATTAAGTTTACTAATATATCTTTCCAATTTATTCCCTTTGAACAAAAATGAATATTTTCCTTTTGCCCCTTTAGGTATATTTATAACCTCAATGTGTGAACCAAATAAGCAAGAAGGATCAAAAGACTCAACTACACCATATAAATTTATTGTTTTCAACTTACGACAATATACAAAAGCTCCTTTTTCTATTGAAGACACTGAAACGGGAATATCAATACTTTGCAATGATTCACAACAGTAAAAAGAACAACGGCCGATAACTTTAACAGTATTTGGTACAATAAAATGTTTATATTTTGCAAAATAAGATATAAGCCTTTTCTTCTGTCTATCATACAGAACATTGTCTTCCACTTTAAACAAACTTGATTTACATATAATCTTATTTGTAAAATTACAGTCGAAAGGATTTCCTTCCATCTTTATTATAGAATTGGGTATGATTATGGTATTTAATTGTCTGCACCGACTAAAACTTCCATTACCTAAACAAACTACTGTATCTGGTATCTTTACATAACGCAAAAATTGATTCATACTAAAAGCGCCATCACATATCACTTTTGTTCCATCGGCTATTGTATAATATTCACTACTTCGTGTTATCGTTGGCCCTAAAATTAATTTATAGTTAGCATAAGCTCCACCATGATTATCCATTTTTTGAATTCTCAAATCATCTTCTGTGATTATAGTAGTAAGTTCAAACTCCGGCTTAGCAATATTAAACAATCTGAAAGAAACATTACTAAGCTCATTTCTTGCATACGCTATATAAAACAAGCCCAATAATTGAGCCAGTTCCACATCATTAGAAAGCAACTGAATAGCCTTTAAACATTCACTCTCACTAATATTCTGATAATCCTTTGCGCTTAAAAGCAGTCTGTCATCTGCTCCAAAATCATTCAGCAATTCCGGTTTCAAGGAAATAGCCTTTAAAGACAAAGCTATGGAAGCAATAGAAAAATCATCAATACTACTATTGAATACATCTTCCGTTCGGAGAGGATGACGATAATCCACACTACCCAATTCACGTGACTTCTGTCCTCGCATTGCAGGAACAAACATACCATCATAATCCACCAATACCAACTGACCATCCTCACGGACTATGATATTGTCGGGTTTCAAGTCGCCATGCGCAAACTCCTGACTGAGCAGCCAAGAACCCATGCGGCAGAACTGATAGGCTATCAAAGCAAGTTTGTATTGGTCGTGAATATTATTTCGGATATACTTGTCGAGTGTGAGACCTTCTACCCAATCCATCAACAACACAGGAAACTCTGTATCATTTCCTTGTGCCGTATCTACAAAAAGTTCCTTTTCAAAATACTTTATGGGAGTAAGGAATGTGGATGATATATACTCCAATTCCGAAGCTATAAGTTTATAGCCTTCTTCTCTGCCTTCCTGCTCGCGAAGAAAACATTTCACAGCATAGAACTTACCAGTTTGCTTATCCAGCATCTTAAAAACAACAGCAAAGTTTCCACTTGACATTACAGGATTACCGTCCGTATCAAACACTGGACGTAGATTAGTAAGTTTATCAAAGTTTTCTTCTGATAACTTTATAGCTTGGATATATTCTGATATTAATGGATAATTCATGGTATGCATATTTGTATTATTACTTTTCTCCCAACTGTGATTCCAATTGCTTTATTCTCTGCTGTAATTCTTCAACACTTGGCAATTCCTTCTCAATTTCAGCTATTCGTACATTGTCATAAGTAGCAACTCCTATTGGAGTAGACAACCCTTTAAAGCTATAACGAACCTCAGTCTGTTTCATATCGCTGCAAATAAGAAGTCCAATTGTAGGATTATCTTGCTCGCCTTTTAAAATATCGTTTACTGCATTAACATAGAAATTAAGTTTCCCGGCAAACTCAGGTTCAAATCTAACAGCTTTCAATTCAACCACAATATAACAATGCAAGCGTACATGATAGAAAAGCATATCTATTCTTCTACTCACTCCGTCAACAATAATTTCCTTTTGACGACCTAAAAATGCAAAGCCATTCCCGAGTTCCATCAAGAAGCGAGAGATATGATTTTCCAATGCAATTTCAAGATTGTGCTCCGAATAATCAGCAGGCAATTCAACAAATCCAAAATCATAATTTTCTTTTGTTATTTCCTGCACCAGTTCTGCCTGCTTTACAGGAAGCTGCTCCTTAAAATTATTGATTGCGCCATTTTGCTTTTCATAAAGTCTTTCCTCCAGATAACGCTGCAAAACAGTACGCTTCCATCCTTCTTGTATCGTCTTTTTAATGTAAAATATAGCCTCAGGTAAAGAAGCTGTAAGTCTTATTATATCCAGATTATGTCCCCAAGGTATTAAACCTAACAATTCCGGGAATTGTACAATTCCATCTACAGTCACCTGACAATCAGAGTTATACAATTCTTGTACGCTGCGTACAAGTTTTTCATCTTTAATTTTTTCCACATAAAAAGAGTACCAACGTTTCATTGCCCATAGATTGTCCGCACTCAGTCCTTTACTATTAGGAAATTCAGCCTGTAAATCAAGACTCACTTGCTCAACAACTCCATTTCCCCAACGTTCTTCCGCCTTCTTGTTTACCAAATTACCTCCCATATTCCAATACCATTTCAATTTCTCAAAATTGGTTTTTAACGCTGCATTTATCTGTGCCGTACGATATGACTGTTTCAAACTTTCTAACCAAGTTGAATACTCTGCATCACAAAAAACATCATGACTATTTACAAATATTGTTTTTTCTCCCATTTCTTAAATAATTTATACTTCTATCCAATACAAATATAATTAATAAGTTTCTGAACAACAACACTTTCATTAAAGTATGTTTTTATCATAACAATACCACTTCTCACCCATCATCTCCAACACCTTCTTGAACCTCGCCGGAATCAAAGACATTGCCTTTTCCACCATATATTCAGGAATAGACTTATAATATGCTTCCGCTATGCTACCTGTGATGCAAGCTAACGTATCACTGTCACCGCCAATGGATATTGCCCTGCGTATGGCACTCTCAAAATCACCACTCGACAGAAAGGAGATGACAGCCTGCGGCACTGTTCCCTGACAGTTTGAATCCCATCCGTAAGTCTTGTGCAAATATTTCCACGGCGTATCAAGATTGTAATGAAATTTCGCAGTAATAAACTCTTTGATATCATCCTTAGATGCACCGTTCCTTGCCAAAAATATAGCTGCCGAGACGGCCTGTGCTCCCTTTATCCCTTCAGGATGATTGTGCGTTATGGCAGCAGCAGTTTCGGCCACACGCAATGTAGTTCCCATATCACCATACAGCCAGCCGATGGCAGATGTACGCATGGCAGAACCGTTTCCCCACGAGTTATATGGACAACGACCGGATGCAGGTTTCCCGGTATGATAATCTATAAGCCTTTCCGGATGGAAAAGCCATGTATGAAATCCGCCTCCATATCCTCCCATCGGACACGGAACATTTATTGCCATATCAACCATCGTTTCCTCCAGCAGACGGGTCTGGACATCTGCATCAGCATTTATATCGTTCTTCATAGCCCACTCCGCCACTGCCATGGTCATCACAGTATCGTCAGTGAAATTACTCCTGCGAGGGAACATCTCGAAATTATAATCCTTCGTATTGCGACCTTCATACACAGAGCCGGCAATATCTCCTATTATTGCACCTAACATATAGATTGTACTTTTTTGATTTTATGTAAAGATGGGATTTTATTTTCGTTTATCACTACTGAAATGAGAAATTTCATAAAACAAATGACTGTTTAATTGCATATATTGTCCGTTTTTGCGAATATTGCACAAAATTTTCAAATCATGGAATTAAAAGAGTATTTAGACAATTTTGAAGAAAAGCTTCAGCAGGAGATATTGCGACTTTGTACTAACTATAAATTCTTAGACGGCAAACTGCTTGCCACTGACGACATAGACGACTACTGGCAGGTACTTGCTCCGGAATACATTGCCGATGCAGTGGAACAGGTTCAGGAGTACCCTACCGTATCTGTGGCATGGGCTGCTTATCTTGGTATAGCCGTAGCCTTCGGATGGGATATAGACTGGAACACCATCTCCAAAGCAAAATATAAGGATTTTTACGGCGAACAGGGATTCGACGATATGGACGAGCATCTGATAAGGGATGTTGTAGGCGTTTCGCTCGACAGCGAAGAAGCAAAGAATCTGGAAGAAATGATAAGAAGATGTGCCCGGAAAGCGATAGACCTTATCAGACATGAACAGATAGAGCCGCAAAGTCCTGTGGCATTTCATGTATTCACACGTGCCGTCAGAGTGATGTACAGAACGGGAGCAGCCATACAGCTTAAAAGAATGGGGTATAAATTCGAGAAAGTAAATCTCGGCGACTGTTGAAAGAGTTTTGCAAAGGCTTTTAAAAGCTGTTTAAACACTATTTAAAAAGCATTTAAACACCTATTAATATAATAGTAGTATGGAAGAAAAAGCAATATCCGGATGGTTTGTATTCAACTCCGGACAACTTCTGATAGTAAAAGACTCCGAAGGTAAATATCATATTCCTTATGGAGAAGAACCACCGGTGGCAGTTCCCGTGAGCAGTACCGTACATACCATCGGAGATATTTACGGCCACACGGCAAAGGCATATACCATATACTCACCCGTTCCCGGAAACGAGGACAGCGAAATGATGATGAAAGACCTGAGAGCCTCGTACGATGTCCTTCCGTTCGAAGAATACTACAGAGCCGGGAAAGCATCGCAGATATTGAACTGGGACAAGAACAGCCGCTACTGCCCTATGTGCGGTGTTCCTACAGTACAGGTATCTCCTATCGCCAAACGATGCCCGGAATGCCGTCAGGAGTTCTATCCACGCATATCACCCGCCGTAATAGTTCTTATAAAAAAAGAAGACAAAGTGCTTCTGGTACATGCAAAAAATTTCAGAGGACAATACAAAGGTCTGGTAGCAGGATTTCTGGAAGCAGGCGAGACACTGGAAGAATGTATCCGCCGTGAGGTAATGGAAGAGACAGAACTTACAATAAAAAACCTGAGATACTTCGGCAGTCAGCCGTGGCCTTATCCGAGCGGTATTATGATAGGTTTCACAGCCGATTACGAGAGCGGAACCATCAAGCTTCAGGATGAAGAGCTCAGTGCCGGAGAGTTCTATTCGCGCGACAATATGCCGGAAATTCCTAAGAAACTGAGCATAGCAAGGCAGATGATTGATGCCTGGCTGGAAGGTAAAGTGTGACGAAAACAGGGATTATCGACGCTTAGATACATTTTATTGCGCTTTTATAAAAACAATATCCCTACTTTTTATTAACTTTGCAAAGTTATTATTTTAACCAATAAACTTATATGCAGGAAAAGATTATTATTCTCGACTTCGGTTCACAGACTACACAGCTCATCGGTCGCCGTGTCCGCGAACTGAACATGTATTGCGAGATTGTTCCCTACAACAAGTTCCCACACAATGACCCGTCTGTTATTGGTGTAATCCTTTCAGGAAGCCCATTCTCAGTTTACGATGAAAAGGCTTTCAAGGTAGACCTTACTGACATCCGTGGCAAATATCCTATCTTGGGTATATGCTATGGCGCGCAGTTTATGTCATACACCAACGGAGGTAAGGTAGAACCGGCCAACACACGCGAATACGGACGTGCACACTTGACCAAGTTCGACCATCAGAATCCTCTTCTCAAAGGAATCCGCGAGAACTCACAGGTTTGGATGAGCCATGGCGACACAATCACAGCAATACCTGAAAACTTCGAAATCATAGCTTCTACCGACAAGGTAGCAGTAGCTGCTTATCAGGCAAAGAACGAAAAGCTTTGGGGAGTTCAGTTCCATCCGGAAGTATTCCACTCCGAAGACGGTACTCTGCTTCTGAAAAACTTCGTAGTTGATATCTGCGGCGGTAAGCAGGACTGGAGCGCAGCATCATTCATCGAAACTACAGTAGCCGAACTCAAGGCTCAGCTTGGCGATGACAAGGTAGTTCTTGGTTTGAGCGGTGGTGTCGATTCATCAGTAGCAGCAGTTCTTCTTAACAAGGCTATCGGCAAGAACCTTACATGTATCTTCGTTGACCACGGTATGTTGCGTAAAAACGAGTTCAAGAACGTTCTTCACGACTACGAATGCCTCGGTCTTAACGTAATCGGCGTTGATGCGAGCGAAAAGTTCTTCAGCGAACTGGCCGGTGTTACAGAACCTGAACGCAAGCGTAAGATTATAGGTAAAGGCTTCATCGACGTATTCGACGAAGAAGCTCACAAGATAAAGGATGTAAAATGGTTGGCTCAGGGTACTATCTATCCTGACTGCATCGAATCTCTTTCTATTACAGGTACTGTAATCAAGAGCCATCACAACGTAGGTGGTCTGCCTGAAAAGATGAACCTGAAGCTTTGCGAACCATTGCGTCTGTTGTTCAAGGATGAAGTTCGCCGTGTAGGTAGAGAACTTGGAATGCCTGAACATCTTATCACTCGTCATCCTTTCCCGGGTCCTGGTCTGGCTGTTCGTATTCTTGGCGACATCACTCGCGAGAAAGTGCGTATCCTTCAGGATGCAGACGATATATTCATCCAGGGACTGCGTGACTGGAAGACTAAGGATGCAGAAGGAAACGAAACATCTTTGTACCATCAGGTATGGCAGGCAGGTGTTATCCTGTTGCCTGTACAGAGCGTAGGTGTAATGGGTGACGAACGTACATACGAACGTGCCGTTGCATTGCGTGCCGTAACAAGTACAGATGCCATGACTGCCGACTGGGCTCACCTTCCATATGAGTTCATGGCAAAGGTTTCTAACGATATCATCAACAAAGTAAAAGGCGTAAACCGCGTTTGCTACGATATCTCTTCAAAACCACCTGCAACAATCGAGTGGGAGTAATTTAAACCCTATTTATAGCCTTTCTAAAGGCATTTGGAGTAGCCTCAACTTGAAAAAAAGTCGGGGCTATTTTGTTGATATACAGCTAAAAAGCACACTATATATATTCAGATATATATTTTCACATTTGTGTCAATATATTCAAATTAGCACCGGTTTTTGACACCAGTCTTTAATACTAATATTTTCCTGATGGAAATAATCCTGTAATTTCGTGGAAGAAAAAATTTTATCTCAGGATTTTGTTTTTTAATTTTATTTTATATATGTTTGCATTACAACGATAAAACACTATAAGCATGTTAACCACAAATAAATACTAACTCATTATGCTAAGATGGTAATAATATAGTATATAAAAGAATTTAACCTATAATAATAAATAACAGCTCATAAAGTATGACCAATTACCAAACTTTTACTAACTTTGTGCCGTTGCAGAAGCAACAAGACATAAATTAGGAAGCGTTTAGTAAATTCCAACTGATGAATCTGGACAATTCACCGTATAACTGGAATAATAGGCGTACTTCCTTTGGTTTGTTATATATGTTACCCAACAACATATACAGCCAAAGGTGTGAGCTGTTTTTTAATCTGTTATACGGGCAGTCCAGAGCCTATCAGTGGATTAGACTAACAGGCTCACACTTCCTTTTTATGCCTATTCATTTATCAATTAAACTGCATTAAGAGCCATAATGCAACAATAAAACAATGAAAAAATTATTATTTGTTTTAATGGCGGCCTTTACTATTGGAGTTAATGCGCAAAGCAATATTCAATGGGAAGGGTTTGCAGGACTTAATGTTTCCAACATTGGAGGATTAGGCTCAAAACCTGGCTTTCATATTGGAGCAAAAGCCGAATTGGGAATACCATCTATTGCAGATGGGGTATATGTGAATGCTGGAGCTGTTTTCTCCATGAAAGGATGTAAACAAGATTATGGCGACTTAGGTGGAGCAAAGACCAAAGCTAACTTTTTGGATATTCCTATTCATATGGGATATAGGTACAATATCAACAATGACTTTTCCATCTTTGGAGAAGTCGGTCCATATTTCTCTTTTGGGCTGTTCGGAAAGACAAAGACTGAGGAATTAGACAGTGATGGATTTGGTGATTGGTCTATGACAGAATATAGCTATAATACATTTGGCAAAGACGGTTTAAAGAGATTTGATGTCGGTGCTGGTCTTAGGTTCGGTGTAGAACTTAAACAAAAATACAATCTAGCTATAGGTTATGACTGGGGATTTATTGATTTATATAATCAAATGGAAATAGATGAAAGCGGAGAATATGAAGATGGTACATCCCTTGATTTAACCCCAAAAATGAAGACCAAAAATCTTACAATATCTATAGGTTACAAATTCTAAATATTAAGAGAAACATATCAACAAGAATATTAATTTATTTAAAACAAAAGACTATGAGAAATTTTTTTAATCTAACATTTATCGTTTTAGTATCAATTACAAGTTTAATGCTTTCTGCCTGCTCAAAGGATGATGCAACAAAAGACGGAGATAAAAGCAATGGAGAAAAAGTTATTGTAAACGGAGAAACATGCTATGTTAACTTAAATGATGAAAATTTGTATATTCCGAGTTCATTCGATATAAAAAGAAATTATTTCGATTTTTACTCTTCAATATATTACAAAGATGATATTACAGGCACTGAATTCAGATTTAAAGTTAATAAAGAGGAGTTGTCTGATTTTGTTAACCAGAATATCGCATCATACACAGAAGTAGAAACATTTACGAAAGCAAGTAGCATGGATATATATGATACGGAATATACCTTTAAAAATGGAGAAATCATTTTAAAAGAAGTAACTGAAAGTAAGATTGTTATTCAGTTCAAAAATGCCGTATGGGATACTGTTAGGCGTTTGCCGTCAGAAAATGAAAACGGTACATTGTCTATAGATGGTACTATTACTTTCCATCAAGAAGAATATTAATAGCAAGAAATCAGATAATAGTTAAAAAATAAGTACATTTAACTATAAAAACAATAAAAGCGGAACAATCCATGAAAGTTCCGCTTTTATTGTTTATATACGATATGTCATCAATCATCAATATCAATCACTCTGAACTGTTTGTCAAACTTGATTTCCCATTTGCTTGAAAGTTTGATTTCGTGTTCTCTTGAGTTTCTTTCAATCTTCAGAATCTTGTCATCAGGATAGTTAGCATTTACATAATCCAGAATCTGTTTTGGAACAATCTGTGTAGGTACACCATCCTTGATACATTTTACTTCTGTCCAGTCGCCCGATTTATCGAATTCAATCTTGTCGCCTGAAGTGAATATAACATCAAAACTCTTGTAGAACAGGTCTGTTTCCTGCTTTGCCATTGCTACCTTTGCATTCTTAAAATAAGTAGAAATGAATGTCTGGGCCTTCAACGGCAACTGACCAATCTGAATAGGTTTGTCTGTATCTGCTACAGCGATTACTGACATTGTGAACAAGCAAACGAATAAAAATATAACCTTTTTCATAACTATAAAAATTTAATTGTTAGTACTGCGTTTAATTTTATATTGCAAAGATTATACTCAATACTGAAAAGATTCTGGAAAAAACGGATTTTTCCGGTTTTTTTCGCAAAAAATCAATTTTCTCTACACATTAACCTCAAATACGTGCATTCCGTCCTTAAATTCATACACAATATTTATATTGTTTGCCTTACATATAGTATATACCAAGGCTAATCCAAGGCCCGTGGAACCTTCCTTCTTACTCCCCTGGTAGAATCGGGTGAATATCTTCGAAGAATCCAAAGCATCTTCGCCTGTATTGGCCACTATAAAGCCTTTATCCTTAACAACCACTTCAATCTTACCATTGTCAGAGTTATGCAGATAGGCATTTTTCAATAGGTTTGAAACAAGCATTACAGCCAACGATTCATTTATCCGCATTTGTAAGGATGAGGTTTCTGACAGGCTGACCGTTATATTCTTATAGGCATATACTTCACTGAACACATCTGTATATTGATGTATCATGGAATTTACCGAAACGTCTTTCATATCGGCATACTGCCCGTTCTCAATCTTGCACAGGAGTAACAAAGACTTGTTCATGCGCGTAATGTTTTCAAGCGTCTGATGCGTCTTGGCTATTTCCTCCATCTGTTTTTCTGTCAGATTCTCGTCCTCCATAAGCATTTCCAGACGGTTCAGACATATAGCGAGCGGAGTCTGCATCTCATGCGACGCATTGCCTATAAAGAGTTTTTGCTGTTCGTATAGCTTCTCGTTACGGTCAACGGACATAGTTACTGCCTGATAGAGGTTCTTGAATTCCGTTATGTTCTGCTTCGTGGAAAGAGGAGTATTTCCGCTGCCAATCTTGTAATTGTTGAACCATGACAGAAGAGCATACAGTGGTTTCATATTGCGCCTGAATATCCACATATTAAGCAATAACAATATAAGTATGATACCGACATAAAGTGCTATTATCCAACCCAAGATAGACTGTTGCAAGTCTATTTTATCTATTGTAGGTGTATAAACCACCAGCTCCTTATACCCACTGTCAGTCTTGAAAATTGTCATCAGGATTCTTGCCGGCTCATACTCTAATTTCTCGTCGATATAAACCATCTCGTCGCGATAAGATATTTGCGGATATGTTTTGGCATATTCCTCACTCACATCGTACATATAGAACTGATTGTTTGAACCATTGTTGAGCGAAGGCATAACCTCACCGTTGAGATATCTGATAATCAGGTTCTCTGAATAATCCTCAAGCGAATCGTCAACCTCGTCATTCACTTCAGCTATTATTGCCCAGTAGAAAAGCACAGCCCAGGCAGTCATTACTACTACCGATGCAGCAGATACGTGCAGCATCACATTGTGAAACAGTTTCATTCCAATACGAATTTATAACCTATACCATAAACAGCCTTAAGTTCCGGAGTGGAACCTGCATCCTTCAGCCGCTTCCTCAGATTTTTTATCTGTGCGTAGATGAAGTCGAAGTTATCCACCTGGTCTATATGGTCTCCCCAGACGGATTCGGCCAATGTACTTTTGTTTACCAGTCTGTTAGGACGAAGCATGAAATATACCAGAATGTCGTATTCCTTACGGTTTAGGTCAATCAATTTTCCACCTACACTCACTTCAAACTTCTCAGGCAGGATTTCGATATTTCCGAAAACGATTTTCTTCTCTCCTTCCCTCTGGTTTCTTCTCAGCAGACTTTTGATTCGTGCATGAAGTTCGGCCAGATGGAAAGGCTTCGGCAGATAATCATCCGCTCCGAGGTCAAGTCCCTTAACTTTATCTTCTATAGAATCCTTGGCAGAAAGGATTATCACATTTGCCTTCTTTCCCATATCCTGGAGTTCGGCCAACAAGTCCAACCCATTACCGTCCGGCAGCATTATATCAAGCAGAATACAGTCATAATCATAATCGCCGGCCTTCATCAGTGCCGTATGATAATCCGGAGCCTGCGAAACTACATACCTCTCCTTCTCGAGCGACTTTGTGATGATTTCCATCAAATCTTTATCGTCTTCTACTACAAGTATTTTCATTTCTCAAAATATTATGTTCGTATATCCACAAAATTAGGAGTAAAAACAGAAAATATAAAAAAATCGGCCTGAAAATCTTATAAAAAGACCTTCAGACCGATAAGATTGGCGATATTAATTAATATTTGATTATTAATTATTCATTGAACCAGCGTACATAGCAGAAGTCCTGACGGTGAGCCAAATCAGAATTCTTAGGATACATACGGTATGAAACCTTGAAGCTTCCTGCATTTGACAAGCTGTGAGTAATCTGGAATGTGTACAAGTTGCCTTCCACTTTCACAACATCCATAGGAGTTACAGAATAAATGTATTCCTTGCCTTCTGCATTCTTGTAAGTTACTACGAGTTCGATACCTACAGCATCTTTCAAGCCCTTTTCGTCAACTACGCAAGTGATTGTGTAGTCCTTACCGCTTTCTACGTTACCTTCGCGGAGTTCCTCACACTTGTTCAAAGAAACAATCTGAATTGAATCCCACTTAGCTGCAACTTCTTCTTTCCATGCTGCGATTTCCTTAGCCTTGGCATAATCATTTGCAGCAAGAAGTTTGTAACGGTCAGCTTCCTTAGTATAGAACTTAGAATAATAGTCGTCAAGCTGACGCTTCATTGTATAGTGAGGAGCTACCTGAGCGATAGAATTCTTGATAGTTCTAACCCATCCTTCAGAATATCCCTTCTTATTGCGAGCATAGTACAATGGAAGAATTTCAGTTTCAAGGATACTGTAGATAGTAGCAGCATCAAGCTGATCCTGGTGTTCCTGATTCTGATAAGTACGTTTTTCAGTCAATGCCCATCCTGCACCTTCGCGGTAACCTTCAAGCCACCATCCGTCGAGTACAGAGAAGTTTACAACACCGTTCATCAAAGCCTTTTCACCTGATGTACCAGATGCTTCAAGAGGACGTGTTGGAGTGTTCATCCAGATATCAACACCTGAAACAAGACGGCGTGCAAGCTTCATATCGTAGTTTTCGAGGAAGATAATCTTACCAAGGAACTCAGGACGCTTAGATATTTCTACAATCTTCTTAATCAATCCCTGACCAGCACAATCGTGTGGGTGAGCCTTACCTGCAAACAGGAACTGTACCGGATAGTTAGGGTTGTTTACAATCTTAGCCAGACGGTCAAGGTCAGTAAACAACAGGTGAGCACGCTTGTAAGTAGCGAAACGGCGAGCAAAACCTATCAACAGTGCGTTAGGATTGATTTTATCCATCAATGAAACTACACGTGAAGGGTCTCCCTGGTTCTTCAACCATGTATCGCGGAACTGATTACGGATATAGTCAGTAAGTTTGTTCTTCAATGCAAGACGAGTGTTCCAGATTTCTTCATCAGGAACATTGTAGATAGCTTCCCAAATCTTAGGATTAGACTGGTCTTTCAGGAAGTTTGCATCGAAATATTTGCTGTAAAGTTTCTGCCATTCAGAAGCACACCAAGTCGGGAAGTGAACACCGTTTGTAACATATCCCACGTGGCTTTCTTCAGGGAAGTAACCTTTCCATATTCCTGAGAACATTTCCTGAGAAACTTTTCCGTGCAACCAGCTCACACCGTTAACTTCCTGGCAAGTGTTGCAAGCGAATGTAGACATACAGAAACGTTCGTTGTTGTCACCCGGATTGATACGTCCAAGGTCCATCAAATCCTGCCATGAGATACCCATACGCTGTGGATAGCCACCCATGTACTTACCAAACAAACCTTCATCGAAGTAGTCGTGACCTGCAGGAACAGGAGTGTGAACAGTGTACAATGAAGAAGCACGAACCACTTCAAGAGCCTGTTCGAATGTCATTCCGCTTTCTACGAATTCGCACAGACGCTGTACGTTACACAATGCTGCGTGACCTTCGTTGCAGTGGTAAACATCTTTCTTAATGCCAAGTTTTTCGAGCAACAATACACCACCGATACCAAGAAGGATTTCCTGTTTCAAGCGGTTTTCCCAGTCGCCACCATAAAGCTGGTGAGTGATAGGACGGTCGAATTCGCTGTTCATTTCGTTGTCTGTATCAAGCAGATACAATGGAACACGACCTACGTTTACTCTCCATACATATGCATGTACATAGTAGTCAAGATAAGGAACATCCACTACCAATGGCTTTCCGTCTTCGCCGATTACACGGTCCAATGGAAGGCTACCGAAGTTCTGAGCTTCATAGTTAGCCACCTGCTGTCCGTCCATAGACAGGCTCTGAGTGAAATATCCGTAGCGATACAAGAAACCTACGGCACACATATCTACGTTGCTGTCTGAAGCTTCTTTCAGATAGTCACCGGCAAGGATACCAAGACCTCCTGAATATATCTTCAATACATGAGTCATACCGTACTCCATACAGAAATATGCCACTGAAGGACGTTTCTTGTCAGGAGCAACGCTCATATAGTCAGTAAATTTCTTATATACACTATTTATCTTGTCCAAAGCCTTCTTATCTGCAGAAATAGCTTCGAGTTTTTCGTAACTTAAACGTTCCAAGAAAGCAACAGGGTTTTGTCCCACTACACTCCATAATTCAGGATCAAGAGACTTAAACATATCTGTAGCTTCATAATTCCATGACCACCAAATATTATGGGCCATTTCCTGTAACATCTTCAAAGAATCAGGAATACGAGATTTTACTGTAACCTCTTTCCATACAGGAGCATTAGCATAATTTGTTTTAATTTTCATATCTCTCAAATACTTAAAATTATTAATTCTCTTTATTATTCTCTAATCTTACAGAAGCATTGCGCAGAGCAACGTCATATGCTTCGTAATAATACTTGATAAAATGTTTCCACAATGCCTTTTCGGCTATGGCAGCGGCATTTTTACGGATTTTTTCTATCTGTTTCGCATCTAATGATGAAAACTCACAGATAGTATCCTTTATGGCATCAGCCACTTCGGAATAGTTATAGTCAGTGCGGTGTATAACCTTCACTCCATCCTTCAGTTCTCCGTTATGGCCTACTATTGAGTTCACCCAAAGTCCGAAACCAGCAAGATCGGAAGTTATAGTAGGAACCTTGAATGCCACACTTTCCAGCGGTGTATATCCCCATGGTTCATAATATGAAGGATAAACACTAAGGTCGTTACCCAATACCAAATCATAATATGTCATATTCAGGATACCGTCTTTTCCGTCAAGATAACACGGAACAAAGATAACCTTTACTTTTGAATCGGCTGAGTTTGACATATTCAGGTATTTAAGCATGTCAAGAACCTGGTCGTGGCTCATATTGTGCAACCAGTGTGTAACGAAAGGCACTTCAAGAGGAGTATTGAACTTTTCCTTGCTGTTTAATCTATCGATAAGGTCTTGTCTGGCATCTCCTACCCATCCCGGCACATTGATGAAAGCCAGTACATTTTTCTTTAGATTTTTATCTCTGGTAAGTCGATTTAGAGTTTCAAGGTAAACATTAATTCCTTTATTCTTGAATTCATATCGGCCGCTTGTACCTATTATAAGAGTGTCGTCACCCAAATTCGTACCGAACAGTTTGTTAGCAAGGTTCAGCATCACCTGTCTTGCTTTCTTGCGTTTGGCAGAGAAAGAGCGTCCCTGTGGGACAAAATCATTCTCAAAACCATTCATCAGAACCACGTCAGCAGGCTTGTCAAGCAGTTCCTTACATTCATTATTAGTGATTTCGCTCACAGTAGTAAAGCAGTCCACATGATGCGCAGTCTGTTTCTCTATGGAATGTTTAGACTCCATATTAAGCTCTCTGGCCATCTGGTCACCATTGTAAGCAAACAGATAATCATATAAAGGCTTGTTGTTTCCGGCTATAGAACGGCCTATAGAAGTAGCATGTGTTGTGAAAATAGTAGCGATTTCCGGTACTCTTTTCTGAATATACAGTGCTCCCAATCCTGTCATCCATTCGTGGGCCTGATATATAACCTTTTTATCCGGGCCAAGGAAGAACCTGTAATAGCTTTCGACGACCTTTCCGGCTGCATATGAGAACATCGAAGCCTCATCATAATCGCCATAAGCGTGTAAAGAATCCACCTGATAGTCTATCCAGGCCTGAGTATAGATTTCATTTTTTTGCTCAAAGAATGGAGCAAAATCCACTAAAATTGCGATTGGATTACTCGGAATATTCCATCTTCCAATCCTCAAACTTAATTTATCAGAGCTCAAAGCATGTTCACGCCAGTCCTTGAGCAGTTTTTCATCCTCAACGAACAAAGGATTTTCTTTTCCCAACCATACATCCGGTCCAATGAAAAAAATCTTATCCTCGAATGCTTCCTGCAAAGTCTTCGCTCTTGTGGATAAAACGGTGTAAATTCCTCCAACTTTATTACACACTTCCCAACTAGACTCAAAAATATAATCAGGAGTTAAAAGCTGTTCCATCATCTTATAAGTTTAACTTTATTTGTCGCAAAGATAGGAAAAACATACATAAAATCAAAAAAATCTGAACATTTTTTTGCAGCTAATCAAGGTTTAATACTGAATAAAACATAATAAGTTACATTAACAATACTAAAGGCTGATTCCATAATCCGCCTCACAGAACATAGAATCAGCCTTCATTCAAGCTATATCGCCCAGAAAAAATTTTTTTTTTATAATTATGCCTCAGTCAGTCTCTTTGAAGATAATTTTTCAAGGAAATACACCAGCAGGAAGCCTACTATCATCAGCACTATCGCCTCTACCAGGTATTGATTAGGAAGGATATTCTCCTCTATCAACGGTTTTGCCACCCCATGACTGTCTGTGTAATACTCCACTACCCTCTTCCAAGGCCAGACTTTGTTAAGCGAACCAAGCATAAATCCCGTAAGAACCGAAAGAGTTATGTTTCTGAAATTCTTCAGAGCGTACGACAAAACTCTGGAGAAAGAAGTTATACCTATAAATGCTCCTGCACCGAAAATCACCAGGATAACTATATCAAGAGTCTTTACAGCTTCCATTATATAAAAGTATTTGCCTAAAAGAACCAATATGAAACTACCCGAAATTCCCGGCAATATCATTGCACATATGGCAATCGCCCCACACAAAAAGATGAATAAATAGTTTGATGGCGTTTCTGCCGGAGTGGCAACTGTTATATAATAAGCTATACCTGCACCGATAATAAAAGACAATATGGTTTTCCAGTTCCATTCCTTTATATCCTTTGATACAAACCATGTTGATGCAAGCACAAGGCCGAAAAAGAATGACCACACCAGAACAGGATGGTCTGTAAGCAACCATGTTATGATTTTTGCCAATGAGAAAACACTTATACCTACGCCCAGGATTATGGAAATAAGAAAATTTCCGTTGATGCCTTTCCAGAACTCTGAAATTTTTCCCGTAAAAAGCGACTTCAGATTTTTTACATTAATACTTTTAATCGAATTGATAAGTTCATCGTAAATGCCGACGATAAATGCTATAGTTCCGCCGGAAACTCCGGGTACTACATCGGCAGCACCCATACCCATCCCCTTTAAAACCAATGTTGCGTAATCTTTTAATTTACGTTCCATAATAATTTATTGTTTACTGATTTTTTTACGGTGCAAAGGTATATAAAATGGATAAACAGCACAATAAATCCGATGAATTAAAACGACGAAGCGTTTGGTTGAAAACGAACGCACGTTTTAAGTAAAATGATTCGTCGTTTTATTTTTATTACGTCGTTCACATTTTTTCACATAAAAAGAGGGAACAATTATAGCATAAATTCCGTTATATATAGCGTATAACAATCAAAAAAAATACAGTTATGTCAAAAACAGCATTTAAAGGTTCCCCAGTTAATCTGGCAGGAGAATTCATCAATACCGGAATTACAGCACCGGACTTCACTATGGTAAAGGGCGATTTGAGCCAGTTCAAACTTTCTGAGACAAGAGGTAAGTTCGTAGTTCTGAACATTTTCCCAAGCCTTGACACAGGAGTATGCGCCACTTCAGTAAGAAAGTTCAACCGGTTGGCAGCAAAAATGAACAACACTATGGTTCTTGCCATTTCAAAGGACCTACCTTTTGCACAGGGACGCTTCTGCACTACAGAAGGTATCGAAAATGTAATTCCATTGTCAGACTTCAGAAACCCTTCGGATTTCGATGTCAACTATGGTGTACTGATAGCTGATGGTCCGCTGAGCGGTCTGCTGGCACGTTCAGTAGTAGTTATCAACCCGGAAGGCAAGATTATTTATACAGAACTTGTTCCGGAAATTACTCAGGAACCAGACTACGAAGCAGCATTGGCAGCAATAAAGTAAAGAAACAACACAATAACCAATCACTCATAACCACAAAAGAAACCGGGTACAAAGGATTCAACCTCTAACCCGGTTTTTATTTTTATTCTCCATCAGACTTTATCAGTCTTCAGAGAATTCCTTTATTCTCTGTTCCTCACTCAGACGGCATACCAGCAAAGTGTTATTCTTTTCTGCTATGATATATCCGTCAAGTCCCTGAATTACGACCTTCTTCTCCTGAGTAGTATGGACCACACAGTTTCTTGATTCATACATCTTAATATTCTCACCTATGCATACATTGCCGTGAGCATCTTTGGCAGAATTTTCATGCAAGGAACCCCATGTACCCAAATCACTCCATCCAAATGATGCAGGGAACACGTAGATTTCGTCAGCCTTCTCCATTACAGCGTAGTCCACAGATATATTCTCACACATCGGGAACAGTTCGTTTACCATTTCCTGTTCCTTGTCTGTGAAGAAATACGGCATAAGCTTTTCAAAAATCTTGCTCAGTGCCGGCTGGTAAACACGCATGGCATTCACGATTGTATTCACATTCCATATAAAGATACCTGCATTCCAGAAATAATTCTTCTTCTGGATATATCTCTTTGCAGTTTCAAGGTCCGGTTTTTCCTTGAAAGCGTCCACTCTGTATATTTCCTTGTTTGAGGGACATGCCATAGTCAGATCTGCCTCTATATATCCGTAACCCGTTTCCGGACGTGTTGTCTTCATACCCAATGTCACAATGGCATCCGAAGAGGAAGTAAACTTCATAGCCGAGTTTATCACCCTTCTGAACTCGTTTACATCCATTACTATATGGTCACTTGGCGTAACAACTATATTCGCCTTAGGATTTTTCGATTTGATTTTCCAGCTTACATATGCAATACATGGAGCCGTATTGCGTCTACATGGTTCGAGAAGTATCTGTTCTGAAGGTATTTCCGGCAATTGCTCCCTGACGATAGATTCATAGTTTGCAGAAGTAACAACCCAAACATTTTCCGGTGGGCATATATCCTTAAATCTGTCTACTGTCAGCTGTATAAGCGTACGTCCGCATCCAAGTACATCAATAAACTGTTTAGGCAGTTCCTTACTGCTCATAGGCCAGAATCTGCTGCCTATACCTCCGGCCATTATTACTATATGATTGTTCACATTCATCTCCATAAACATACATCTTTTTATAATTACCGCAAAAATAGCTGTTTTTTTTTTATAAAAAACAACATAAAGAATAATTTTTCATAAGTCCTTAAGTACAAGATACATCACAAATACTCCTTACTTTCAAATTTATGGTTACATTTGTATCAGAATTATATTCAAAATAAACAAGGACAATGAAAAAATACCATAACGTACTAACTATAGCAGGTTCGGACTGCAGCGGAGGAGCCGGAATACAGGCAGACATAAAGGCCATTTCGGCCCTGGGAGGATATGCAGCAAGTGCAATTACGGCCATCACAGTACAAAACACATGCGGAGTGACAGGCATACACCCCGTACCGGCATCATATGTCAAAGCACAGATTGAAGCCGTAATGACTGACATCAAACCGTCAGCCATAAAGATAGGAATGATAAACGATGTGGAAATCGTGAAAGCCATAGCAGAAAGCATTAAGGAGTACAAACCTAAATTTGTAGTGTTCGACCCCGTTATGGTTTCCACAAGCGGATGCAAACTGATTGAGGACAAAGCAATAGAGGCTATAAAGGAAGAGCTTATACCGCTGTCCACTATAATAACCCCTAACCTGAGCGAAGCTATGGTACTTACAGGCGACAGCATAAGTGATGCAGCTTCTATGACAGCAGCCGGCAACAAAATTCTGGAATCAGGATGCGGGGCAGTTCTCATAAAAGGAGGCCATCTTGAAGGAAACGACATGTGCGACGTTCTGTGCATAAAAGGAGAAAATACACCTTATATATATACGGCTTCTAAAATCTCAAGCAAAAACACCCACGGGACAGGATGCACACTGTCATCATCCATTGCCACTTATCTGGCATTGGGCGAAACGCTCCAGGAAGCGGTAAGAAAAGCAAAAGACTATGTACACAAAGGTATTCTGAACGGGAAAGATGTGTGTATCGGTAGCGGACACGGCCCTCTGAACCACTTCTATTCGCCTGTTCCTATGCACATTTTCAACGAAAATGAGTAATTATATGAAAAAATCATTACCTTTGCAGCACTATCAATAATTATTAAATATTAAAATCATGAAAGCATTTGTATTTCCAGGACAGGGAGCTCAGTTTGTAGGTATGGGTAAGGACCTGTATGAAAACTCAACATTGGCCAAAGAGCTTTTTGAAAAAGCAAACGATATTTTAGGCTATCGCATCACTGATATAATGTTCAATGGAACAGACGAAGACCTCCGTCAGACTAAGGTTACTCAGCCTGCCGTATTCCTTCACTCTGTCATCTCTGCATTGTGCATGGGCGAAAACTTCAAGCCGGAAATGACTGCCGGACACTCACTCGGAGAATTCTCTGCACTCGTAGCAGCGGGAGCACTTTCTTTCGAAGACGGTCTTAAATTGGTTTACGCACGTGCTATGGCTATGCAGAAAGCATGCGAAGCAAAACCGTCTACTATGGCTGCCATCATCGCATTGCCGGATGAAAAAGTAGAAGAAATCTGTGCAAAAGTAGCGTCAGAAGGCGAAGTTTGCGTAACTGCAAACTACAACTGCCCTGGACAGATTGTAATCTCAGGCTCTATCGAAGGCATAAACAAGGCTTGCGAATTGATGAAGGAAGCAGGAGCGAAACGCGCTCTTCCACTGAAAGTCGGCGGTGCATTCCACTCTCCACTCATGGAGCCTGCAAAAGTTGAGCTTGAAGCAGCTATCAACGCTACTGAGTTCCACACTCCAAAATGCCCTGTATATCAGAACGTAGACGCAAAACCATATACAGACCCGGCACAAATCAAGGCTAATCTTGTAGCTCAGCTTACCGCTTCTGTAAGATGGACACAGACTGTCCAGAACATGATAGCTGATGGAGCTGACGAGTTCACTGAATGCGGACCGGGAGCCGTTCTTCAAGGACTTATCAAGAAGATAAACAAAGAAGCGAATGCCCACGGCATTGAATAATATTACTCTAACCAGACACGTATCGGCCTGAAAGGCATTATACGTGTCTTTTTTTTAATCTAAAACTGCAAAACTATGAATCCTGAAGAAAAAATCATTATATATCAAGTCTTTACACGCCTATTTGGCAACCA
This sequence comes from Bacteroides sp., assembly GCF_019417265.1. Classification (GTDB taxonomy): domain Bacteria; phylum Bacteroidota; class Bacteroidia; order Bacteroidales; family Bacteroidaceae; genus Phocaeicola. Next base: position 18,894 of record NZ_DXVR01000017.1, on the reverse strand, counting down.
GGTGCTGACATGTAGAGCCAATGGAAGCATAGACGAGAACGGATGCGGGAAAATGGATAATTTCACAGAGCAGGCCCTGGCAGAAATAAAGAAACTGGGAGCAACACATATCTGGTACACAGGAGTAATAGCCCATGCCACACAGACTGACTACACCGCATATGGTTTGAGCAAGGACCATCCTGCTGTGGTAAAAGGGAAAGCAGGCTCACCTTACGCAATAAAAGACTATTACGACATTGACCCTGACCTGGCTGTAAATGTAGACAAGCGAATGGAAGAATTCGAGGCTTTGGTAAACCGTACACATGAGGCCGGAATGAAAATGATTATCGACTTCGTACCGAACCATGTGGCGCGCCAGTATAAATCGCTTGCCAAACCGGAAGGGGTAAAAGACCTTGGCGAGGACGATGATACCACAGTATCTTTCAGACCTGACAACAATTTCTACTATATCCCGGGCGAGGAACTGAAAGGCGATATCGACCTGTACGACCCTCAAGCCGGAAGATATACCGAAAAGCCGGCAAAGGCTACCGGAAACAACAAATTCGATGCATGGCCTAACAGAACAGACTGGTACGAAACAGTCAAGTTGAATTATGGTGTTGACTACTATAATAATTCGGGATGCCACTTCTCTCCTGCTCCTGACACATGGACAAAGATGAGGGACATTCTGCTCTTCTGGGCAGCGAAAGGAATAGACGGTTTCAGATGCGACATGGCCGAAATGGTACCGTGCGAGTTCTGGGGATGGGCAATTCCGCAAATAAAGGAAAAACATCCGGACATAATATTCATAGCAGAGGTTTATAACCCGCAGGAATACAGAAACTATATCTTCAACGGTCACTTTGACTACTTGTACGACAAAGTGGGACTATACGACACACTCAGGGCCGTGATATGCAACAGTGCATCTGCCACAGCCATAACAGGATGCTGGCAAAGCATTAACGACATTCAGGAACATATGCTGAACTTCCTCGAGAACCACGACGAACAGCGCATCGCATCCGATTTCTTCGCAGGAAACCCTATAAAGGCTTTCCCGGGTATGATAGTATCGGCATGTATGAACACAAATCCTGTAATGATATATTTCGGCCAGGAACTTGGAGAAAGCGGAATGGATTCTGAAGGATTTAGCGGAAGGGACGGAAAAACTACCATTTTCGACTATTGGAGCATAGACAGCCTCCGCCGCTGGACTAACCACGGACGATACAATACACACCTTCTTAACGTAAAGGAAAAGAACATAAGAAACTTCTACAAGACTCTTATGAATCTTTGCAACGAGGAGAAATGTATATCGCATGGAAAATTCTTCGACCTCATGTATGCCAATCTGAACGGATGGCAGATGAACGAGCATAAGCAATATGCTTTCATCAGAAAGTATGAAGATGAAGTGCTGCTTATAGCTGTAAACTTTGGCGACATAAACATGAGGGTGGCAATAAACATACCGGAGCACGCATTTGAGTATCTGTCAATGCCTAAGTTGGAGAACATCAAAGTCAAGGACTTACTGACAGGTAAAGAGGAAAAGATAAACTTTACATCTGCCAAACCGGTAGGTACCGATCTTCCGGCCAACAGCGGTAAGATATTGAAAATAAAGCTAAAATGAATCTTATAAACCAAAAACGGCAGCCTGGTGGGGCTGCCGTTTTTGGTTTCATTATCGTTTCATTAATCCTATTTTCAAGTTTAGTTTGAAGTAATACACTCCGTTTTCCCTTTCCAGATATCCGTATTTGTCTTTCTCTGTAGAGCCTTTTTCCAGACGGGAATTCTGATAAAGGCAATCGGCAAATACCTGTCGGAAAGCTTTCTGATAGCAGAGCACTTCTCCTTCTGCAGTAACGAAGAGGAAGCCTGAGATAGCGGAGTCAGTACCGTTGTACATCTTGGCAGGACGCATTCCCATAGCCAGAGCCAGCAGAAGTTCTTTCACTTTATATTCGTAATATCCGTGCTTGTTTATCAGTTCATCCTTTATCTTTAGCGGATTAAGTTTCTTTATTTCCTCTGTCAGTTCCGATACCTTTGTTATTCCGTCAAGCCACATGATACGTGTCATTTCGGCAAACATACGTCCGGCATGGAGGTCTATCATCGAAAGGTTGCTTCTGAAAATCTTGTCGGCCACATCATTGTATTTAAGCACACCTCCAAGACGCTCTATCATCAGCATTCTGCTTGTCACGTCATCTTCCTCGCCTTCAGCGTTGATTTTGTTTATAGTAGGGACAGCAAATTTCACTCCTGTCTGCTCAAACTTGAAGTTAGCCGAACGTCCACCGTCAAGCAGAGGCAACATCTTTCCTCCCATTCTCGAACGTACGCAGAAGCCTGTGAGCGGAGCATCAGCATGATAGAAAGCTACGGAAAAGTCGGTACGGTCGTCCGTCTGAGCTTCAAGGTCGAAGATTGCCACTTCATCAAGAAATTCCTCTACACCATCAGGAGAGGTGACATCATTGCCCGAAGTGTTTTTTATGGCTTCCTTTATCAGTTCGGCCACAGTATCGAAATCCTCGCGCGGAACCTTCTTGTCGATATTCTCACCTTTTACGTTGATAAAATCCTTTTCTATGATATACCGGCGTGTTCCGTCGTGTTCCTCACGCTGAACCATAGCCACAGGTATCACATGCGCTTCATTGCGCTTCACATCAGGCGTTCCGGCATACACTTGTCCGTCG
>NZ_DXVR01000017.1:0-16164 GCF_019417265.1 Bacteroides sp. | reverse complement strand
TGTCCGTCGGCCAATATACGAAAGAAAGCGTAAAGTTCGCCCCATTCCCTTTTTGTTGCTTCAAATGCCATAAATTATCATTATTAATCTGCCACAAAGATACGGATATTTATTTAACTTTGCAGCCATGAAACTAATATTCTACTCAGCAGACTTAAGTACGGAACTTGACTTGCCCATAGCCGGCGAAGGCATACGTGCCGGTTTCCCAAGCCCTGCACAGGACTATATGACAGACTCGATAGACCTGAACAAAGAGCTTGTGTCACATCCGGCCACTACATTTTACGCCCGTGCCGTAGGCAACTCTATGACCGGATTCGGCATCTCGGACGGGGATTTGCTGGTTATAGACAAGAGTATAGAGCCGATGGACGGAGATATAGTGGTGGCATTCATCGACGGAGAATTTACCCTTAAAAGAATAGAGAAAGAGGCAGACGGATGCTGCCTGTGGTTAGTGCCGGGAAATGAAGACTATCCACCGATAAAGATTACGGAGGACAATGATTTCATAATCTGGGGAGTCCTGACGTACAATATAAAGAAGCAGCTCATCAGGTCAAGAAGAAAGAGAGAGTAAAGACTGTCAGTCAGCATGTACGTCTATTATCTCATTAATATTGGTCGTGAAACGCTTCGACACGTGTTCACATTTCAATCTCCATTTCATGTCATATCCCTGTACGGCCATTCTTACAGCATTGAAACCGTTCTTAAGGTTTATTTCGTCAATAGCTTTGGCCAATGCCGTTCTCTTTTCACGGTCCACGGTATCGAACAAATCTCCCTGTACGGCACTGTCGCTGCATATATCCCAGACTATCACACCGGCCTTCTTATAGTAATAACAGTCGGTTTCGGAATGCCATTTGTCCCTTAAGGTTTTTACCGCACCGGAAACCAATTCCATTACATCGTTCGTTGGTACCGGAAAATATACATTAGCCTGAAGATAATCGCTCGGCAAATCGTTTCTGAACCTGCTGGTATATGCAAACACTGTCATTGCTCCGCAAACAGACCTGTCCTCCTTCAGTTTCCGCGAACAGTGTGAGGCAAAATTGGCAATAGCTTCTTCCAGTGTTTCAATATTATTCAGACCTTCGTCCGGAAAACTGCGGCTGGTACATATGGATTTCTTGTTAGGCAGTTCTTCTATGCTTATACAGTCCTCTCCTCTCAGTTCTTTCCACGTACGGACACCTGTAACTGTAAGTTCTCTCCTGACCCACGATTCGGATTTCTGCACAAAGTCCCATGCCGTTTCCACTCCAATGCTTTTCAGCCTGACCGCTATCCTTCTTCCTATTCCCCAGACATCGGCTATATCGAAAAGCTTTAGAGCCTTTTCCCTTTTCTCGTCCGTATCTATCATACAGACAGAATGATAACCCTTATACTTCTTTGCAAACTTGCTTGCCATCTTGGCCAATGTTTTGGTAGGTGCAATACCGAGAGAAATAGGAATACCGGTTCCCTTTGTTATATGCCTTACCATATCGCGGGCGTATGGCAACAGTGTTTCAGCTGTACCCATGCCGGAGAAATCCATAAAAGCTTCGTCTATGGAATATATGTCCAGCTTTGGGGTATAAGCCGAGAGCAATGTCATAACCCTGCGGCTCATATCGCCATAAAGCACATAATTACTGCTGAATACTGCCACACCGTTTTTCTCCAACAGTTCCCTGACCTGATAGAAAGGTGCCCCCATTTTAATGCCCAAAGCCTTAGCCTCATTACTTCGGGCTATCACACAGCCGTCATTATTGGACAAAACCACACAAGGGGTGTTCCGCAAATCAGGACGGAACACCCTCTCGCATGATACAAAAAAATTATTACAGTCTACAAGGGCTATCATTAGCTTAAACAAAAATATTATTTAGATTTCAAATTTAGCAGTAACCGAACTTCCGCAACGTATTCCTTGCGGAAGAGCAATCTTATACTCCTTGCCGTTTATCGTAACAACCAGTTCCTTTATGTCAGGATTCATAGTAGCCTCAGTAACAGAAATTTCATATTTTCCATCAGTCTTTTTCACCATAACGGCTGCCGGATCTGAAACTGACATCGAAAACTCCTTAAATTTCAGTCCTTTATTTCCAGGATAGAAAACAGCCTGTACGACAGTCTTATCAAGTAATCTTACAGCCTGCACCAAAGTGTCATTACTCATAACTTCGAACGGCAACTTACCTTTTGGAACATCTGTGCCTGCATAAACGACATATCCGTATGTGTCATTTACAGGTTTGCGTCCATGCTCAGTCCATACTCTCAGTATATTGACCTCGCTTGGCTTTGACGACAGTTTCTTATTTGACAGATTGCGTTTTTCCCAGTCTGTAGGTTTAGTCTCACATGATACATATGCTTCCTTTGTAAATTGAGGTAAAACAGTATAGCTGAACTTTCCTTTTTGTGAAATCCATACAGGATTCTTCTTATCCGATTTCCAAGCTATTATTTCACCTTTCTTTACCAGTGTTTTATTTCCTTTCTTTATTGTATATACGTCGTCAACCCATGCTGTCTGATCAATAGTAGTACGCAAATCCCCTTCTATTTCCGGTTGCATATTTGTAAGTCCCGCACCTAAGGCTACGAAATAATCTCCCATGATGAAATAACCTTTATAGACTTTAAATCCATACAGCATTTTGTTTTCTTCCTTAGCTGCATTGCCTTTGTCGTTAACTCCTTCTTTATCGGAACCGTTCATCTTTTCGAAGATAATTCCGGCCACACCATCTTCATGACCGTCTGTAGCACCTGCCGCAAAATTATGCTTACTGCAATATCCTCTCCAGTTTGTCACAGGAACAAGTCTGTCCATACCTTCCCTGGCAGTTACGCCCGGCATGGCTGTCACATCCCATCCACCCATAACTTTAAAATATTCATCACCACTGCGCTGGAATAATGTAGTGCCGTCTGTAGGATAGAAATTATAGTTATCGGCAAATGCAGCACTCTCCAAACCATCAGTTCTGAAGGAAGCCATATTTATATCTATATGATAATCAGGAGTTTTCTTCATCAAGTCATCATTATTGAAGAACCACCTCATACCTTTATACATACCGTCAGAATATCCATCCATAAAGATTCGGTTGGTCTTCACTTCTTTCTGCAATGCAAGAAGTTCTTTTTGCTCCTCCGGTGTGAAAGAAGAAATCCAGTTCTTTACAACTCCGTCAAGCATTTTTGCATAAGGAATACTCTTTTCATCAGGATTATACACATAAGAACCTCTGTCAAGTCCCGGAAGTCTGTATCCTTTATAATAATACCAGCTACCACCTCTGAAGAAATTCATCAATGCCTCTGTATTGGATTTATCCAGCTGCTGTGCCCATGGAGTGCCACGCAACATAGTAAGCATATTCAAGGCATTAGATGCTCCGTCAATAGGATATCCCCAGACAAGACACTGTTTGCCATGCCCCCATCCGGCACCATCGGCAGTAAAACCTTCTGTCCAGAACGAGTCTTCGTAAGTCACCTGCGAAGTCATACTTATACCACGTCGGCAAACTTCAGCCAATAAATCCACCATTGGCACTGAGCTGTACATAGCAGCTACCGGTAGCAAGGAACGATATGCAAGTGCATTACCGCCAACCCACCAGACATGATTTCTGAACCTTTCAATAGAAACCACATTATCATCAGTAGCATCCTTTCTTAAAGGCTGTGTCCATGCCTGAATGCCAACAACTTTAAGCATATCGCTAGCCTCGGTCACCAAAGGACTTGCCTCACCTCTCTCTGCCTTGTCCATCAAATCCAGCATAGCAAAATAAACATTCACGGCCGCTGTAGGGATAGCAAAACATGAAGCGTGAAAACGCGGCCTATCGTTACGACGCGATATTTCAAGCATACCATAATGCTTTATAGCCTTCATTAGATTGTCAGACAATGCCTCATCAGCCGATATATATCCCAAACGACAGGCACTGCATATCTGAAAAATCCTTTCAAATGCATCACCAATAAAAATTCCTGCCGCATCGTCCGAGGTATTGGCATACCCTTTATTATATGTATCGTTTTCATCAAACCCTCGTTCTATAGGGTTCATATCAGAGAACGTTCCTTTTTCCGTAAGCAAAGACAGATACTCCTTAGCCTTCACACCGTCTTTCAAAGCCTTCAACCTATAAGGATGTTCGCTGAAATAATTTCTTAGTTTTTTAATGGCCTCTGCCTTTTCATTATCAGCATAAGCAACTCCGAAGCTATAATACTTTTTATAGTTATTGAAAGCAAAATCCACTTCAGGCTGTTGTGCAAAAGCCGTACACCCCCAAAACACCGGTAATAACAACAGATAATTCTTCATAATATACTTAAATTTATTATTTATTGAGACAAAGATAATAAAACTATTGTAAAAATATATCTAAAGGGAACGATATACGATACTTTCTTTTTCTGTATGCCATTATTTAAATGAATTTTTAGCCAAAAACCACCAATAAAACGACAAATTACATAAAAAGACTGATGATTATTCATTTTTTTATTATATATTTGCGCTATAAATTCAAATTATTAATATCATGGAGATAAAAAAGAACTTAGGACTGGCACTTTTGTCTGCAGCAGTATTGGCATCATGCAGCACAAAGCCTGAAAAGACTGAAAGTTTTATTGATGCCGAAATCAGCAACATGGTAGCACAACATACCATCCAAACTGATATCATCGAAAAAAGCGGTAAAATCCTCAATCCGCGTACACTTGATAAAAACGGTAACATCCATTATGTACCTATCGATGACTGGACAAGCGGATTCTTCCCTGGCAGTATGTGGTTGGATTACGATTTGACCAAAGACGAAAAATGGAAAAATTTAGCTGAAAAATATACTGAAGACCTTGATTCTGTGAAACATCTTAAATGGCATCACGATGTAGGCTTCATGATTGGATGCAGCTACCTTACTGGTTATAGAATCACAGACAAGCCTGAATATGTTGACGTAATAGTAGAAGCAGCGAAATCACTCTCTACACGTTTCCGTCCGGGAGCAGGCGTTATCCAGTCATGGGATGCTGACAGAGGATGGCAGGGTAAACGCGGTTGGGAATGTCCTGTTATCATCGACAATATGATGAACCTTGAATTGCTTTTCGAAGCTACTAAATTCTCAGGCGACTCTACATTCCACAAGATTGCCGTATCTCACGCTGACCAGACAATGAAGAACCACTTCCGTCCGGACAACAGCTGCTATCACGTTGTCGACTATGCTTTGAAGGATGGAGCTGTTCGCAGCCGTCAGACAGCACAGGGTTATGCACACGAATCAGCATGGGCTCGCGGTCAGGCATGGGCTATTTACGGATACACTACCTGCTACCGTTATACTCACGACAAGAAGTATCTTGACCAGGCAGAAAAGACTCTTAACTTCTACCTCAACGACAAGAATCTTCCTGAAGACCTCATCCCATATTGGGACTTCGATGCTCCTAACATTCCTAACGAACCAAGAGATGCATCTGCTGCTGCTTGTATAGCATCTGCTTTGTACGAAATGGACGGTTACTGCCAGGGTAAGAACTATAAGGAACTTGCAGATAAGATTCTGACAAACCTTTCTTCTCCTAACTACAAAGCTAAAGTCGGTGAAAACGGTAACTTCATCCTTATGCACTCTGTAGGTAGTATTCCTCACGGAGCAGAAATCGATGTTCCTCTGAACTATGCTGACTACTACTATCAGGAAGCAATCGTTCGCAAACGTAATCTGGAAAACAACCAGCCATTACCTTTTGCAGCAAAATAATAGACAATAAGTTAATAATTAAACATCCAATCGGGACAATCCCGTAAAAACATCTGTATTGCTTAGGGATGAAAAAGTCTTGACATCACTTTATGCGATACAGATATTTTTTCTTGAAAACCATTAATCAAAGCTATAAGAATCATGAGAAATTTTATCCTTCCACTTACAGGCCTTTCACTGTTTTCAACAGGATGCGCCCAGAAGCAAGAACAGAAAACTCCGGAAATGCCTAACGTGGTATATGTATTCCCTGACCAATACAGAAATATGGCAATGGGATTCTGGAATGAGCCGGAATTCAACAAAAACGTTAATTTCAAGGCAGACCCTGTACACACTCCTAATATAAACAGATTCGCTAAGGAATCACTCGTGCTTTCCAATGCCATGAGTAACTGTCCGTTGAGTAGTCCTCACCGCGGTAGCCTACTTACAGGTATGTATCCTAATGAAAGTGGAGTTCCTTTGAACTGTAACTCCAGCCGTCCTATCAGTTCACTTCGTACTGACCTTGAATGTATTAGCGACGTTTACGGCAAAAACGGATACGACTGTGCATACTTCGGAAAACTACACGCAGACTTCCCTACCCCTAACGACCCTGAAAATCCCGGTAAATATGTAGAAGAAAGAATACCGGCATGGGACGCATATACCCCGAAGGAAAGACGCCACGGATTCAACTACTGGTATTCATACGGAACTTTCGACGTACATAAAGACCCTCACTACTGGGACAATGATGGAAAGAAACACGAGCCTAAGGAATGGTCACCTATACACGAAGCCAAGGAAGTAGTTTCATACATCAAGAACGAAAGAAACCAGCGCGACACGAGCAAGCCTTTCTTCATAATGGTAGGTATGAATCCTCCCCACAGTCCTTACCGCTCACTTGACGACTGTATGGAAGAAGACTTCAACCTTTATAAGGACCAGCCTATAGACAGTCTTCTTATCCGTCCTAATGCCGACAAGGAACGTGCCAAGTCAGAATCGGCAAGATATTACTTCGCATCAGTAACAGGCGTTGACCGTGCTTTTGGTATGATACTTGACTGCCTGAAGGAGATGGGACTTGACAAGAATACAATAGTAGTATTCACATCCGACCACGGTGAAACAATGTGCAGCCAGTTTACTGACGACCCTAAGAATTCACCTTATGCAGAGTCTATGAATGTTCCGTTCATCATCAGATATCCGGGACATCTTCGCCCAAGAGTTGATAACCTGATGATTTCAACTCCTGACATAATGCCTACAATGCTGGCTATGAGTAACCTCGAAAAGTTCATCCCTAAAGGAATACACGGACACAACTACGCTCCATTCTTCAGAGAAGAAAACACAGAAACAGTGGTACGTCCGGAAGGCGCACTCTACATACAGAACATGGACGGAGAAAAAAACAAGGACGGAAAAGTAATAAGCTATTTCCCACGTTCAAGAGGTATAAAGACACACAAATATACTTTGGCTCTTTACATCGACAAAGAGAATAAACTCACAAAGACATTACTCTTCGATGACGAGAAAGACCCATATCAGCTGAACAATCTTCCACTTGAAGAAAACAAAGAGGCTGTAGAAGGACTTTTAGCTCTGATGGGTAAACAACTCAAAGAAATAAATGACCCATGGTATAAGGAACAGATTCTATCTGATATGATAAAATATTAATACATTTATATTGTCCGGCTGTCTTAATCATATTCATTATGGTTAAATCAGCCGGACATGTTTTTTATTAGAACTTTATGAAAGTTAATAACATGAAACGCTTATTATCTATCCTCACATCCGTAGCATTCACTACATCCCTGATGGCAAACAACAGTATTATCGTAAATACAACACAAAATCTGGTAAATGCTGTTTCTACAGTTAAACCGGGAGATACAATTCTGATAGCAGACGGAACCTACAGGAATCTGCGACTCTCTGTCACTACTGACGGAACAAGCGACAAAATGATAACCATCAAAGCCCAGAATCCCGGTAAAGCATACATATCAGGAAACTCGGCTATAGAACTTAGAGGAGATTTTATCCATCTGTCAGGACTGTATTTCAAGGATGGCAGCAGAAATCCCGGCGAGTGGAAGACTCACGGTCCGGGAATCGTCAGCATATATGCCGACCACTGCGAGGTGTCCGAATGTCTGTTCTATGATTTTGACAAGGCAAATTCATCATATATTTCTACCAATCTCGACGAATCAGGTCACGTACCGCAATATTGCCACATACACCACTGCGCATTCATAGGAAAGACCACACAGGACCAGGTAATAAATCTTAACAACACAAGAAAGAAAACTCTTGAAGGAGAACCAGGAAAGCCTATGTATCACCGTATCAGCTATTGCTATTTCTCAAACCCTCCTAAGAAAGGAAATGCCGGAGGAGGTATCAGAGTAGGCTACTGGCGCAAGGATTACGGCAGATGTCTTATAGACCACAACCTCTTTGAAAGACAGGACTCAGAAGCAGAGATAGTGACAAGTAAATCAATGGAGAATGTATATTTTGCCAATACATTCATCAATTGTCGCGGTACTCTGAATTTCCGTCATGGCGACAAACAGGTCGCTCTGAACAATCTTTTCATCGGTACTGACGAAATGTACGGCTACGGTGGTATGTACATCTGGGGAAGTAACCACATTATTGGCAACAATTTCTTCTATCTTCCAAAGACCATGAAGGACAGAGGATTTGCAGGCATCTACTTCAACTGCGGATCTAAAGCCGGCGAACATGCCCTTGCCTATGACATGGTGGTAGTAAGCAACACATTCGTTGCGGTACAAGGTTCTGCTTTCAACCTTGCTCCAATGTACGACAGACGATTAAAAGCATTCGGTACGGAAACAGAACTCCCACACGATATCACATTTGCCAACAACTATGTATCAGCCCACAATAAAACCAAATCCGTATGGCACGAAGAAAACGGCAATTCCGCCAAACAGACATGGGAAGGCAATGTATGTTCCGGACTTGATGTATCTGGTATGAAAGGCTGGGAAAACGGCACAGCTCCGAAAGGCATCAGCACCGAAGAGCTGAAAAAGGTTCTGCCGTATACATCCATCGAAGGAATAGATTTGGATTTCTTAAAGATACTCTCTACTCCGCTTCAGGATAAATCACTCAATAAGAAAATAACCGGTCCTACATGGTGCGATGAATATCCGGGCAATTATGCTGAAACAGGGGTATTCATGCAATAACAAACAGGCAAATATCTGTACAGTAAAAGAATCTTATTAATTTTGTGGGACATTCAGCAATTGGGAAATCTATTTAAAGAATCATCTCCGCAGGCTATCATGTAAAAAAACAACGTAGTACCCAATTCCGAATATTATAACAGTCAACCAAAATTAGGAAAAGACATTGTTCACTGACCGTTCACTACCCGTTCAGTGAACAGCCAGTGAACAATAAATGAACAAACATAAGAAGCACTTAAAATTCACAAGCTATGAAAGAACTGAAACAGGAAATATCAATAAGAAAGTATCTTTACGAGGAACTTTCAGACTCTGACAAGCAACTGGTTGAAGCAGCCAAGGAAGCTACAAAACGGAGTTATGCTCCTTACTCTCACTTCAATGTAGGAGCAGCAGTCTTACTTGAAGACGGAACAATTGTTACTGGGTCCAATCAGGAAAATGCGGCCTACCCTTCCGGTCTGTGTGCAGAACGTACCGCACTGTTCCATGCCGGCTCGCAATACCCGGACAAGGCAGTAACAACCATTGCCATTGCAGCATCAAATTCAGAAGGCTTTACCGAACTTCCTGTAACTCCTTGCGGAGCTTGCCGACAGGTACTATTGGAAACAGAAATGAGGTATAAGCGTCCCATACGAGTGTTAATGTACGGTGCGGCATTCACCTACGAGATACTCGGCACGAAAGACCTTCTTCCACTGTCATTCACAGATAAATCCATGGACTAAACATATTAAATACATACTACACAAAAACGAACAAACCGGGCTTTACTAACTGCAAGAACCTTAAATGACGTTAAAATACTACTTTCCGCATAGTAGTAAAACATAATTTTATAGTCTTTCATAAAATATACCACAAGAATAACAACTTTATGACTATAAATACAAACTCATTCAAAGACAATTTCAGATTATACTACCGTCCCTTGTGTCTTTTCGCCTTGCATTATCTTCACGATATTGACAATGCGGAAGACACGGTGCAGGACTGTTTTGCCGAACTCTGGGAACGGAAAGACTCAGGAATGGAGATTTCTAATATAAAATCATATCTATATTCTATGGTAAGGAACCGCTGTATAGATATCGTAAAGAAAGACTCACTGATAGACAACAATGTACAGCCGTCCGATCTTGAAGGCCTCATCTCCGAAGAGGAATGCGAGGAACGTTCGTACGACGAAGCCCGACTATGGACTGCTATAGACTCACTGCCGGAAAAATGCAGGGAAGTGTTCCTGCTTGCAAAACGCGACGGAATGAAGTATGAGGAAATAGCCGTCAGGATGAACATTTCCGTGAACACGGTAAAAAATCAGATGAACAAGGCTCTTAAAAACATCAAAGAAGGTATCCGCAAAGTATATATGTTCTTTTTCGGATAATTTTTTTCATTTCGGCATAGTAGTTTTTTCAATACTTTGCGTCTTATCTAAAAACAAAGTACAATCATGAAAGATAAAGAAGAAAAAAACTTGCAGTTTGTCCTCAGATATTACAGACACGGGAAACTGGACACGGCCAAGGCCCTGAACAAAATCACAGGCCACAGACAGCAGAATAATCTGCACAGATTATGGATATACTCGTCCGGAGTAGCTGCCGCAATACTGATATGTATAGTAAGCTATACACTGTTAAGCCGTAGTGACAGCAACATGATATCAGTCACTGCGGACGCAGGACTCACCAGACATTACCTGCCGGACAGCACACTTGCCATACTATCCAAAGGTTCCACATTGGGATACGACTCCGATAATTACGGAAAGAAGTCACGCGAGGTAAATATGTCAGGAAAAGTCTTTTTCTCTGTCCGCAGAAACGAGCAGTCACCATTCACGGCCACAGTAATGTATGCACAGGTCAAAGTCCTCGGAACTGAATTTGAAATTGACGAACGTATGCAGGACACTGTCACAAACGTGTATGTAAAATCCGGGAAAGTAATGTTCAAGGGCAAGAACAGTTCCAAAGGAATTATCCTCACAAAGGATATGAGCGGAACACTGATGCACGGAAACGAAATACCTGAAATAACAAACGCCGCCTTCCCTAACCCGTCAGCATGGGCTACAGGAAAGTTTGTTTACAAAAATACTCCTATAGATGCCGTAATGAAGGAACTCTCGATTTATTACGGAACAAGCCTTTATGCGTCCGAACATTTCAAGACCATTACAGCCGAGTTCAGAACGGACAGCTTAGATGAAATAATATCACTTATAGAGAAAACACTAGACATCAAAATAACAAGAAAAGACTGAACATGGACAGAATAATATCAATAATCCTTCTGTTTTCTACAATATGCGTTTCATCAATAAATTCACAAGGCAGAGTCACTTTAGAAGACATGATGGGGCAGATGAAGAGTATCTACCCTGTAAGCTTTGTTTACGACTCGTCAATAAAGCTGAACATACCTTATTCAGGCAAGAAACCAAGTATGGTAAGCCTTGAAAACAGCCTTGAAACAATATTCAGCAATACCGGCATCAAATGGGAGATAAACGGTGACTACGTGATACTGAAAAGACTGTCGTCATATACATTGAGTGGATATATCTATCAGGAGAACGGCGAGACAGTGATAAACGCCACTGTATGGGACATCACATCCAATACCGGTACACTGACAAACGAGCATGGTTTCTACAGTCTTACGCTTAACGAAGGAAAACATAAAATCCGTTTCTCGCATATCAGCTGTGGCGAACAGACGGAAGATATTACACTAAAAGGAAACAAATCGCAGAACATATACCTGAAGGCGGATTACCGCATAAATGAGGTGGTGGTTACTGCCGACCTGAACTCCCCTATCTACACTACACAGACCGGAAAAGTTTCGCTTACGGCAAAGGACTTTGTAAACGGAAACAACTTCATGAGCTCACCTGATGTAGTAAAGAAGCTTCAAAGTCTGTCGGGAGTAGCCAGCGGTACGGAGCTAATCTCCGGACTTTATGTACACGGCGGAGGGAACGACGAGAACCTTTTCCTGCTCGACGGTACACCACTCTATCAGGTGAACCATGCCGGAGGACTGTTCTCTGCATTCAATACTGACATTGTAAAGAACATCGACTTCTACAAGAGCGGCTTCCCAGCCCGTTACGGCGGACGACTGTCATCGGTAGTAGATATCCGTACAAACGACGGAAACATGAAAGAATATCACGGAAGTTTCACGCTCGGACTTCTTGAAGGCAGAATACAGTTTGAAGGACCGATAGTAAAAGACCGCACCTCCTTCAACGTGGCTATGCGACGCACATGGATAGATTTACTCATTAGCCATAATGAATACAAGCAGAAGGGACAAGATAAATACAAGATATGCCTTCCACGACATCAATGCAAAAGTTACTCACATATTTTCTGAAAAGAGTCGTGCGGATATCAACCTGTATTCCGGTAATGATCTTCTAAAAGTGAACAACAAGGCATATTCTTATTCTTCTGAACTTTCAAATATAGACAAATTCAATCTGCAATGGGGAAACTTCACCGCATCGGTCAACTGGAAATATATCTTTTCTCACAAACTGTTTGCAAATTTTACCGGAGTATATACCCACAACCGCTCCAAATTCGATTATCTGAGTGAAGAACGTTTGGGATATATAGAGGGATTAGACGGTGCAATAATAAAAATCCAGAACAACCATTCCACCATAAACGATTTCGGCTACAGAATGGAGTTCGACTATCGTCCCAACACATGGAACCACATCCGCTTCGGTTCAAACTATATGCGCCACATCTTCATGCCACAGAATTTCTACTCAAAGTATGACAATACGGCGAATAACGAACAGACAGACAGAATAAAAAGTCAGTACAAGAGTAATAAATTTACCCTCTATGCCGAAGATGACATTTCGCTTGGCAGCCGCCTGAAGCTGAACGGTGGAATACACTACACCATGTTCGGAATTGCTGGTACGAAATATCACTCTATTGAACCACGCGCAGCAATGAACATCAAGCTCTGCGACAATGTAAGTTTCAAGGTATCATATACGGAGATGAGTCAGTTCATGCACCAACTTTCTGCTACCTACCTGAACCTGCCGACAGACTATTGGGTACCTTCTACTGAAAAAATCACCCCTATGAGGTCGCGACAATACTCAGCAGGAATATACAGCAGACTTCCGTATAACATCAGATTAAGCATAGAAGGTTTCTATAAGACAATGAACAATCTGATAGAATACAATGGCGATAACCAACTCAATCCTTCTGCCGACAACTGGGAAGAGAACGTAAGGACAGGAAGAGGAAAGGCATACGGAGCAGAAGCAGACATCAGCTACAGTAACGGAAAAACATCCGTCGATGCATCCTACACTCTTTCATGGAGCAAAAGATTCTTCCCGGACTTCCATCAGTCATGGTACCCGGACAAGTTCGACAACCGTCATAAATTCTCTATCAACCTGAGCCATAAGTTCAGCGACAGGATTGACGCATACGCATCGTGGAATTTCCATAGCGGAAACCGCATGACTATCCCGACACAAAAGGTAGAAGCACCTGTTATACCACCAGTAACAGAAAACCAGGATCCGAACGAGGGAATGATGGTTTATGAAGCCCCGAACAATATTTCCCTACCGGCCTATCACAGACTGGACTTGGGTATAAACTTTCGCAAAACCACTAAAAGAGGCTTTGAGAGAATATGGAATGTCAGTCTTTATAATGCCTATTGCAGGATGAATCCGCTGTATGCCACTGTAACACAAAAAGAAGACGGAAGTTTCGTAGGAAAAGCATACGGAGTATTCCCTATAATTCCGTCATTCAGTTACACACTTAAATTTTAAACAGATATGAGACATAAATTTATATATATTGCATCACTACTGATCATATTATCATCGTGCACATACGAATTCAACATAGATGATGTGGAGGCTAAAAGAAAGCCTATGGTATTCTGCATGCCTAACACAATTGGAGATACTACACTGATACAGGTTTCACAAAGCATGAATGTAAACAATAAAGGTACAAACACTTCTGCCAAACCCGACATAACATTTAAGTTGAACGGAGTGGAAAAGGAGATAAAATATACTGACAAAGCGACTGACTTACTCCCTGCAAATTCATACTATGTTCTTGGCAAACTGAAAGAAGGTGACAAGATAGATTTGGAAGCATCATACCCTGATATGCCTACGGCAAAATCAAGTACAGTAATACCACAGCCTTTCCCATTGGACAAATGGGATATGATTCTGAAGGACGGTTCATACGGCAGGGAAATACAGTTCCGTATATCATTTACAGATAATGCCGATACAAAAAACTATTACGGTGTAAGAATAACAAGGAAAATCAGTTATCACAATTATTATCCTGATTACAATACTGGGGCAGACTATGATAAATTATTGGGCATAGAGTTCAATCTTGACGAAGAGCCACTGCTGTCAAAGGAAGTAGGTTTTGACGAGATATTCGATATTTCGAAACTTCATTATCAGGAGATCTATTTGTGGGACGATACCATGCTTAACGGCAAAAGCTACACATTACATCTCGGTACATATTATAGCGAAGATAGCGTAAATGAATACAACAGCACAGTCAATTTTTTCAAAATCTACCTCTACCATTTCTCGGAAGAAATGTATAAGTATCTGAAATCAGTAAACGATATAAACGACAACGAATTAGGTGGATACGGCCTTGCTCCTATCCGCAGCCACTACACAAACATAGAAAACGGTATAGGTCTTTTAGGCGGATGCAGTATTTACGAAACAGACTGGATTGAGAATCTGAAAGACGAAGAGAACGAAGAATAATCAATTATTTAAACATAGACTTATGAAAAAAAATTTTTTACTCACAATCGCAATGTCTGAAATAGTATTTGCGACATCGCAAGCACAGGAATTCAGATACGGACTTTCCGGAGGATACAACCTTAACTCTATGATAGCGAACGAATCAAAATCAGGTTTCCATGCCGGACTGAAAGGTGAATATGCTTTCAGGGATGCACAGAAAGGGCTGTACACCGACTTCGGACTGATGATTTCATCATACGGTTGGAAATCCACACCTGCATACGATAACGGAACAGGAAAAGTATATGAATGGGACACAACACCTTACTACCTGAACATACCAATCCACTTAGGTTATAAATTCAAGGTCAGCGACAATCTAAGCATTTTCGTAAACGCCGGTCCGTACTTCAACATCGGAATGTTCGGCAAGATGAATTACACGACTACATACCCAGACGGCAAAACGGAAACAGGAATATCATCAAACAATATATTCAAAGACGGACTGTCACCACGCTTCGACTGGGGAATAGGTTTCCGTGCCGGAGTGGAAATAGCGCGTCACACACAAATAGCCATAGGATATGACTGGGGCATGAAGAATTCTTATATGAACAACTCTGAAACCAAGAACAGGACGTTTGTAGTTTCACTGACGTATTATTTTTAATTATTAGTTCTTAGTTGTTAGTTTTTAGTTCCATCCGAATGGATCAATAACTAAAAACTAACAACTCGTAAATCCTATTAATGTTTTTATGATAATTATATTGAGTCCAACGTATTTTAATAGCATTGGACTCAATAGTTACTGAGATTTATACGACATATCAAAAAAACTGGTTATAGTATGGGTAATGAAACCTCTGTTCAGAGGTTTCATTACCCATATCAATTTCTATTTTATCTTCATGAGCTAACCAACCGATGGCAGCTCCGAGTTCTATATCAGACAAATGACTTTCGGTTCTCAACTCTGTATAACTCCAATAATATCTGGTATTCAACAAATTCCATATTAGAGCTGCATTTTTTTCTATTTCATACTTATTCATACACAAATGACTTAATATTAAACAATAACTTTTTGAGTTTTTCGGAAAACATAACAGACAACTTGAATAACAAACTACTCTCTGTAATTTTTAAGAGACTGCAAAATAAAAAAATATAGCCTACTATTCAACACCTCCACCAAGTGCATGATATAGAGAAATAATTGCCTGTATCTTTTCCTGACTTTATCATTGCGTCACCCAAATCATAACTCTAACCAGTCATCAGT
>NZ_DXVR01000169.1:0-2692 GCF_019417265.1 Bacteroides sp. | reverse complement strand
TTCTGGTGAGCTTCGCCAGTCCCTTTAAGTTTGACATTTCTATTTCAAGACTGCCTCTTAGTTTCTCAGCTTCAAAGATAATGGCATTCTGGCTGTCCAGTTCTGTCTTTATCTTTTTTAACTTCGGATAGGCGGCTGCTTCCGGTGTCATAACAGGCTCTGGTGGTAAAGCATCTGCTGTAAGTATTCCGTTGTCCTGCTTTTGGGCTTTGTTTTTATCTTCGGGAGCATTTTCACGCTGCAGCCTACTGTGAATGCCTTTTATAGCCTCAAGCACCTTTGTGATAAGCAGTACCAGCTCTGCTATTGCCATATTCAGGATAAGCGAGAGCATTTCGGGCTTATTGCCGTATCGCTCAATCGACCTCTTTACTGGCTCTGTGATATGTTCCCTCTTTATCTGTAGAATATCATCCATAGAAACCTCGCTTATGATAGCCCTGTCAACTTCACGATTCCAGTCCATCCGCAGTTTATTATCCTTCTCAATCTGTTCAGCTTTGGGATTATTCTTACCAATCTTCTTGGTAGCAAGATATGGACCATTATGGTCAAATACTGTAAGTCTGTCTTTTTCGTCCGTTACCCAGCGATTTATCATTCTGGTGTAAAATAATTTTACCTCATCCAGAAAATCTTCCTGCTTGAACCTTGTATTCTTTGAGGTAAACAGATTTCTCTCATATATCTCGCCTTTTCTGATGACCTTACATCTTTTACGGATATTTCCATTTTCATCGAGGATTTCCTTTTTAGTTCTTACATGATTGCCATGCTCATCATAAAACATATTTCTTGTGGCAGTCTTAATAACTGGTTCTGCCAGAAGCTGTCTTTCAGAGAAGATAAGATGGATATGGAAATTCGTCATACGCTTATTGTGATGAAGTGCTGCAACGCATTCCACACCATATTTTTCCTTGAATTTATCCGTAAACGACTTTAGCAGTATATCTGGCATTCCCTGCTCATAAAGTGATTCGGGCAGTGCTATGATAAGCTCCCTTGTCTCGATACACTTTCCATCAACACCGCTTTTTTTAAATTCTTGCTGGCTGCATCGTGCAAGCTCTGTCCAGTAACTTCTTTCCGTAGTTTCATAGACCGCATACAGATGTTCCTGCTTGGCATGGCTTGATATATAGGTGATTCTTCCCCGGACATTCGACAGCTTGGTCATCTGTATAAATGAATGTCTTGTTGTCAATGTGCTTTCTTCTCCTTCCTCTGATAATGGGAATGAAAGATGAACAGATAATATAAGTGGTATTGTTGTTGGCTTATTGCCGTATCCGGCATAACCAAATGCGACAGCATTTGTATAAGTCATGCCTGCGTGGCTTTGCTCCCTGCAAGGGCGAAATACGCTGAGCATAAACCTCAGGTTTGTGCGAGGGGTGTATTTCGCTCTCAAACGCCGAGGGCTTTGATATCTTGTGATTTGTCAGTCTTCCATTCCGTTAATTGGTTGTTGCATATCAGAAGAAGCACATGTTATAATCCTCTTGCGTGTAGGTATATCATGGCTTCGCTCTGATATATCAGGGGCGGTTTCATTAGAAGCCGCCTCTTTTAAGTTATTACTTTTCTTGTGACTGCTTTTACGCTACTCTTATCTCTCAAGTCTCTGCCTTCGTTGACTTCCATAAACTTTTCAAGCATATCCGTCTTTATGAGAACTTTTCTTCCGACCTTTAGAACAGGAAGTTTTTCCCACTCAACAAGTTTTCTCAGAGTGTTTCTTCCAATTCCTGTATAATCGGCAGCATCTTCTATAGATAAAGCTATCTTTCTTTCCGTCATTTAATCCTCTCCTTTCAAATTGCATTATGCAATTTATTTTTCTGTCAGTATATCGCGTTTATATTTTGCTGTCAAGCGTTACGAAATTATAAAGATAATTATATCATTGCATATTGCAATTTTAATTTTTATATGATATAGTATGAACATATCGAAAGGAATAACCGAAAAGGAGGCAGACAACATGAAGGATAAGGAACTTCGCCGGATTATCGGTGAGAGGGCTAAAAGCCGCAGAACAGAATTAAACCTTACACAACCTTATGTTGCAGACAAGATGGGAGTCACCGCTTCCACCATACAGCGTTATGAAGCTGGAACAATCGACAATACCAAGAAGATGGTACTTGAAGGACTTTCCGAAGCACTTCATGTATCTGTGGAATGGCTCAAAGGCGAAACTGACAGCTACGAAACAGATATAACAGATAAGAAAGAACTTCTTATAAGAGACGCTATGACAGGTATTATCGAAAATCTTCCAACAAACCTTGATAATGCAGATGGAGATTTCGCCAAGAACCTGTTGCTGGCATTATTAAACGAATACAAGCTCTTTACTGATTCATTTACAAGTGCCTGCAATAACTTCAAGGGAAATACAGAATATGCAGATGTGGCAGCCAAGATGGGGTTTGAATCCAATCAGGAATACAATGAAATAATGTTCCTACGAGAGATTACACACTCCGTCAACGCATTTAATGATATAGCTGACATCATAAGGACATATTCCAAGAATCCAGATATGGCAGCACAAAGATTATCCAATCTCTTAGAAGATAATTCCGAATCGGTATAGAACTGACAACCGGAGTTATGATACAATGAGCACAAGCGAGTCAAGCTGTTTACAGATTTGACGAGCGGCGAATTGGCTTATGGACTT
>NZ_DXVR01000168.1:1868-2815 GCF_019417265.1 Bacteroides sp. | reverse complement strand
AGTTCTGCCGGAACTTAAAAAATAACCACTTAAATATTCTTAGTCGGGTCAAGATGGATTATACCATTGTTAATAGCTTTCAGCACCAATTCTACGGCATTCCTTACCTCAAACTTAAGGAACAAGCTTTTACGATGTGTTTCAACAGTATTGACTGAAACATGGAGCATTTCGGCTATTTCCTTTGTCTGCATACCGGAAGATATTCCCTTCAATACATCCATTTCTCTGTTGGTCAGCAAAGCCTGGTAATCAGGTGTATCAATACTGAATCTCAGTCTTTTCCTTATTTTATTAAATTCATTACAGAAGTATTTTTCCCCTTTCAGAACGCTTTCCAACGCATTCTTAATCTCATCTGTATCAGATGATTTAAGTATTACACCATCAACACCTATCTGGAGCAGTTTCTTCACTATCCAGGTTTCCTCATGCATTGTATTAACGATTATTCTCGAGTCAGGACATTTGTCCTTTATTATTTCCAGAAGTTCAAACCCGCTCAAATCAGGCAACTCTATATCAAGCAAACAAACGCAAAACGATTTATTCTTTATTAATGCTATGGCTTCGGCTGCTGATGATGCTGTACATACCTCTCCTATTTCAGGCATGCTTTCTACTATGAACTTTATCCCCTGGAGTATTAAAGCATGGTCGTCCACCAATAATACTCCATGTTTCCTGTCTTTCATTTCATCATTTACTGAACCCATAACCCTCACTTAGCACATTCGTTTACAACTTAACAAAAAATTGTTTTATCAGTGCAAAGGAACATAAATATAAAGAAAGAAAACTCACCGAAAACCGTGATTTTTCATCAATTTTCGACATTCCCCAACAGATTTATATCTATATTCACTGACACTCCGTTTTCTCTGGAAACGGAATATGTACCGCCGACGGTCTTCAGTCTGTCGTCTATAGTACGCATACCTATACCG
>NZ_DXVR01000168.1:0-1858 GCF_019417265.1 Bacteroides sp. | reverse complement strand
ATACCGTTGTTTTTGCTTCCCTCTGTCCATTGTCCATCGTGGGAAATAACCAGACGAAGAGCCTCTGCATTATGTTTCATCTGAATATCTATTTTATCGGCACCGCTATATTTAATCACATTACTCAATATCTCCTGCATTATACGATAAACCTCATAGCCTACTTTATGAGATATGTGATTCCATCCGCAGTCCGAATGCGAAACATACTCTATGCGGATTCCTGTCTGCTCCTCCATTTTTGCAAAATAATCGTACAGCATTTCGTCAAGGTCGGTCAGCTGGAAGCTTGGAGGCATAAGTTCGTGCGAAATTGTTCTCACTCCCGATCTTATATTTTCCAGCATTTCCACCGCACTGTCTCTTCCCTCGTCTGAAACATCGCTCCTTTTTATCTGCATTATCACTCCAAGCAAATCGCTGCACACGCCATCGTGCAAATCCTTTGCAAGACGTTTGCGCTCATTCTCAAGTCCTTCGATATATCGTTTTGCAGAGTTGAGTTCGGACTCCTTTCGTTGAATCTTACGCTTGTGCTGCAACATCAGGATAATGATAAACAGTATTATTATAATCACTCCCATGTAAATGCCTAACCTCACCCGGGACGCTTTCTGAAGTGCCTTTTCATTTTCCAGTCTTGATATTTCCAGTTCCTTGGCATTGACATTCAGTTTGGCATTCAGTTCCGACATTTCCTTGCTGACCTGTGTCTTTGTTATCGAATCACAATATGCATACGCCTCCTGTATGTTTTTAAAGGCATTTTCATAATCTCCCAAACCTTTATAGCTGTGAGCAAGCAATCTGTGATATGCCTCATACGATATCTGTGCCAATACTTGCGGATTATCCAGCAGTATGTCACGGCATTTTCTGTGTTCCCCCATCCAGTTATAAAGGCTGGCACGCGTAGTTATCAGTTCAAGCGCAGTAGGGCTTCCCTGAGGAATCTTTTCAATATACTTTTCATATTTCGCGAGATATATTCTTGCAGAATCTTTTTTCTCCCACAACTGATATGTGGAAAGCAACGGAGCAAAAGAACTCATCGCAAGGAGGGTATAATCGCGTGATAATGCTTTCTCAATATTATCCTTCAATATCTCGGCCGATTCTGAATATTTCTTCATTCTCGAATAAGCAGAAGCTACCAGTATGCGGGCATACATATACATATTTATATCGTCAGCCTCTTCTGCATATTTGGCTGATATCTCTCCATTAGGCAATGCATCCTCATACCGTTCACTACCGAAATACATAGCTCCTATATTATAATATATAGCAGAGAGGGTACTTTTATCGCCTGATATTTTACTCAAATCCGTAGCATGGTTATAATAATATAATGTGGAATCGGTCATTCCAAGCTTCCTGTAGGCAACACCTAACGACATTGCGACTGTCGATTCAAACGTATAGTCACGCTCTTTCAATGAGGGAGCATGAGTCAATGCCTCATTAAACATAGATTTGGCCAATTTGAAATCGCCGTTTACGAAATGATAATTTGCCTTGGCATTAACAAGCCCTAAATATACACGGCTTCCGTAGTCCGGCTTGCTGTAAAATGAAAAACCTTTATCTATAAAATAATTAAAAGAATCTGTATTGAATGATTCGTACTCTTCACTAAGCCTTAAACATATCTCGGCTTTCTTTTCATTATGAGTGTCCGCATCACCCAACTTAGACATTTCGATTCGCAAACTGTCAATCACAGACTGTCCGCAAACAATGTTTCCCCTGAGAACGGACAACAACAAAAACACAAATAGAATTTTCTTCATCATAAAACCCTTAATATTTACCTATAACTTGAATATTCGTAAAATTATAAAAATATCCTAACATA
>NZ_DXVR01000167.1:0-2856 GCF_019417265.1 Bacteroides sp. | reverse complement strand
GAACAGAATTTATTCGTATTTTTGCAACTCAATGAATGAAATAACAGATTATGAATGCCATACCAACAGTTACTAAGAACCTATTAATCATTAATGTACTGGTCTTTCTTGCGACCATTGTTGCTCAAAGTTACGGCCTGGATTTAGCCCGTTATCTAGGACTTCACTTTTTTCTTGCCGATAATTTTAATATAGCACAACTCATCACATACATGTTCATGCATGGAGGCTTTACGCATCTATTTTTTAACATGTTCGCTTTGTGGATGTTCGGTCGTATCCTCGAACAAGTGTGGGGACCGAAACGTTTTCTATTTTACTACCTGATATGTGGCATCGGCGCAGGATTTATACAGGAAATCGTTCAATATGTACATTACGAAATGGTGCTTTCTACATACACCAGCGTCAACACGGGCTATTCTGTCATTCCGATGGGAGAGTATCTCAACATGATGACTACTGTAGGAGCATCGGGAGCTATATATGCCATCCTGCTAGGATTCGGAATGCTGTTCCCCAATCAGCCGTTATTTATCTTCCCGCTGCCATTCCCGATCAAGGCTAAGTATTTCGTTATCGGATACGCATTGATTGAACTGTATGCAGGATTTGCTAACAATCCGGGTGACAATGTAGCTCATTTTGCACACTTGGGTGGTATGATATTCGGTTTTATACTGATCATGTATTGGAGAAAAAAAGACAGAGGAAATGGGTACTATTACAACTGATCTTAAAGAAGCTTTTCGGAGAGGGAATATTTATATCCAACTGATTTATATCAACGTAGCCGTCTTTGTGGTTACTACGCTGACGGAAGTTATTTTGCAGCTATTCAACCGTAGTCTTGGAGGGGTATTTGAATGGTTGGAGCTTCCTGCTTCATTTACACAATTCATCATACAGCCTTGGTCGCTGTTCACATACATGTTTATGCATGCAGGTTTTCTGCATATTCTGTTCAACATGCTATGGCTATATTGGTTTGGCGCATTGTTCCTGATGTTCTTCTCTGCAAAGCATTTGCGGGGAGTTTATATATTGGGAGGTATTTGCGGCGGATTGCTGTACATGGTGGCATATAACGTTTTTCCGTATTTCCGTCCGATGGTTGACTACTCATTTATGCTGGGAGCATCTGCTTCTGTGCTTGCTATTGTAGCTGCGACCGCATATCGTGAGCCGAACTACCCGATACGATTATTCCTATTTGGCACGATACGACTGAAATATCTGGCACTGATTGTTATCGGTACTGATTTACTGTTCATCACATCCAGCAATGCAGGTGGACATATCGCCCATTTGGGTGGCGCATTAGCAGGAGTCTGGTTTGCAGCAGGATTGAGTAAAGGCAGAGACATTACGTCCTGGATTAATAAGATTCTGGATGCTATCGTTTCAGTATTCAGCTTCAAGCCTCGCAAACCCAAAATGAAAGTGCATTATGGTAACAGTCGTCAGAAAGACTACGATTACAACGCCCGCAAGAAAGTTCAGTCAGAAGAAATAGATCGCATCCTCGATAAACTAAAAAAATCGGGATACGAAAGCCTGACTACGGAAGAAAAGAAAAGTCTTTTCGACGCGAGCAAACGATAATATAGAAATATGGGAATAAGGCATATTGGCAGATTCGTCGCTTATCTGATTTTAGCGGTCAACATTTTCTTTATAGGTTTGTTGCTCCTCACCGCTTACAGCCCGCACATCAAGCCGGCCGCACATCCTATGGAGTCCTGTCTCGGACTGACGTTCCCTATCTTTCTGGTAATCAACATTTGTTTTCTTGTTTTTTGGCTTATCATCCAGAATTATAAGTTTGCATTAGTCACATTGATAAGCCTTCTTCTATGCTACCCACAGATACGGACTTATTTTCCTATTAATTTTCATACGAACAAGTTACCGGAAAACAGTTTCAAAGTTTTATCGTACAATATAATGGGATTCGATGGAGCCGTCAAGAAAGACGGAGAAAACCCTATTTTAAATTATCTGAAGAACAGTGGAGCAGACATCCTATGCCTGCAAGAGTACCAGACCATTGAATCTTCTCATTACCTCAGCCAGAAAGATGTTGAGAAAGCTCTGAAAGATTATCCTTATCATAAGATTCAAACTGTAGGAAGCGGAAAAGGCCATACCAACCGGATAGCCTGTTATTCCAAATACCCCATACTTTCGTCCCGCAGATTAGATTATGCCAGCGAATACAATGGCTCTGCGGTTTATGAGCTAAAAATAGGGGAAGATACTGTAATGCTTATCAACAACCATCTGGAATCTAATAAACTGACGAAAGAAGATAAAGTTGTCTATGAAAGTATGCTCAAATCTCCCGAAACGAAAAAGGTAAAAAGCGGTGCCCGCCTGCTTATCCGCAAACTGGCAGAAGCTTCTGCCATCCGTGGTTCGCAAGCCGACAGCATCGCACAAGAAATTGCAGCGTCACAGCACCCTTACATTATCGTATGCGGTGACTTTAACGATACACCCATCTCCTACGCTCACAGAGTTATCGGCCAAGGACTGAATGACACTTTCACACAATCGGGTCGCGGACTGGGTATCTCTTACAATCAAAACAAATTCTACTTCAGGATTGACAATATCCTGGCAAGTAAAAATCTAAAATCTTATAACTGTACGGTAGACCGATCTATAAAAGAGTCTGACCATTATCCAATCTGGTGTTATCTGAAGAAAAAAGAATAAAATGATTAATATCTAATACTTAAAACTATGTTTAAGAAGTGTATTTTTATTTTAGCTACAACTTGTATGATGTACTCCTGTACCACACAAACGGAAACAAATCCGTTTTTGTCTGAGTTCCAAACCGAACATGGC
>NZ_DXVR01000166.1:0-3006 GCF_019417265.1 Bacteroides sp. | reverse complement strand
TGTCCCCACCACAACTGACGGCTGATACACCAGTCCTTGATGTTCTCCATCCAGTATTTGTAAGTGTTCTTGTATTTTGCAGGATAGAATTTCAGTTCGTCGTTCATTACAGGAGGCAAAGCCATGTCTGCAAAGTGTTTCATCTTGAGGAACCACTGCATTGACAGCTTAGGCTCGATGGCTACGTTTGTACGTTCAGAGAAACCGACCTTGTTGTTGTAAGCTTCAACTTTTTCAAGCAGGCCTGCTGTTGCAAGGTCTTTTTCTATCTGTTCGCGAACGTCGAAACGATCCATACCTACATACATTCCGGCAGCCTCGCTGATAGTACCATTGTCATTGAATATATCTATTGACCGGAGGTTATATTTCTCACCTAACATATAGTCGTTTACATCGTGTGCAGGAGTAACCTTCAGACATCCTGTACCGAATTCGATATCTACATAGTCGTCTTCGATAACCGGGATAACTCTGTTTACCAACGGAACAATCACTTTCTTGCCCTTCAACCATTCGTTCTTAGGGTCGTTAGGATTGATACACATTGCAGTATCACCCATGATTGTTTCAGGACGAGTAGTTGCAACTACGGCATAACGTCCTTCAGCATCACCTTCAACCTTATATCTCAGGTAGAAAAGCTTGCTGTGTTCTTCCTTATAGATAACTTCTTCGTCAGAAAGTGCTGTCAGGGCTTTAGGATCCCAGTTTACCATTCGCACGCCGCGGTAAATAAGTCCCTTGTTATAAAGGTCTACGAATACCTTTATAACGCTCTTACTTCTTTCTTCGTCCATAGTGAAGGCTGTGCGGCCCCAGTCGCACGAAGCACCAAGTTTGCGCAACTGTTTCAGGATGATTCCCCCGTGTTCGTCTGTCCATTCCCATGCATGTTTCAGGAATTCCTCTCTGGTGAGGTCAGTCTTCTTTATTCCCTGCTGAGCCAATTTGTTTACCACCTTAGCTTCTGTAGCGATTGAAGCATGGTCTGTACCAGGAACCCAGCATGCGTTCTTTCCCATCATACGTGCACGGCGTACGAGGATATCCTGTATCGTATTGTTAAGCATGTGTCCCATGTGGAGCACTCCTGTGACGTTTGGAGGTGGGATTACGACGGTATATGGTTCGCGTCCGTCCGGTTTAGAACTGAAAAGTTTGTTGTCCAGCCAATACTGGTACCATTTTCCTTCCACATCTGCGGGATTGTACTTACTTGCTAATTCCATGATTATTATTTTGAGTTTTTTAGTTTTTTAAGTTCTTGAGTTTGTAAATGCATTGGTGCATAATCGGTTGCAAAATTAATAAAAGTTGTTTGAAAATTCAATACAAAAGGCTTAAGTCTTTCGTTTTATGTACCTTATCTATATACAAAAAAACACCCACCGTGTATATGAACCGATGGGTGTTGTGTAAAAAAGAATGTGTGAGTTATTATAGTTCAGAGAATGGCTTGCGTTTGCCTCCCAATGGAAGTGACAATCCTATGAAGCCGTTGATGGTTTTTGAGTTACCTCCGAAGTACATGTAGTCTGTACCGGCGAAGATAGGACCAAGTTTCAAAGCTAAACCGAAAGACTTACCTCCTGAAAGGATAGGAGAGTAGCTGATAGCTGCATTAAATGCATTTGAAGGACGCAATGTGGCAAGGAATGTCAATTCAGTCTGTGTCTTCGGCTGAACGAAGCGTGATGAATAAACAGCACCTACGCTAAGCTTGTTGTTCAGAAGTCCGTATTCTGCTGCAAGTAAAACAGTGGTTGAAAGTTTAGTGCTTGTTTTGTAATCGGCGTTTTCGTCTTTCTTAAAATCGAAGCGATCTAATGAAAGAAGTTCTCCTCCAATGTATTGTTCGTAGTTGTCTGCGTTGATTGTAACGTTTTCTTCACCGTTAACTTCTGCCATCGTTGTATTGTTCTTGTTCCATTTCATTACACCAAGGTCAAGAACGGCTGCAGAAACTGTCAGGTTCTTAAGAATGCTATAGCTGGCTCCCAAATCAATTCCGAAACCTGTACCTGCGATACCGAAGCTGCTTGCATCGAGGTCGAATCCATTTATCATATTGTTGTCATCAAATGTCATTCCACCTCCTTTAAGCGTGGTTACTACATTTGCTTTTGCATTGTAGCTGTATCCTTTTCCGTACCAATCCTCTTCGCTGAATTCATAATTCATCAATTCTTCCTGAGTCATGTTGTCAACATTAGGAACATCCGGAATGTCCAAATCAAGGTCAAACTGTTCTATATTGACTTCAGTACGTGCCAAACCTAACAGCATCTTAGCTCTTGCACCTACAGTAAGTTTTTCAGTAATTCTTCTTGAAAGGCCTAATCCTACTTCAGCATACGCATTCATATTAATAGACTGGTTTCCCATCTTGTAACTTTGTTTGCTTCCGGCAACGCTTTCAATATCAAAACCGTTCATGTTTCTCATCATTGTAAACATGTCCTTATTAATCTGCGCACCGATATCCATGCGTAATCCTGCATTTACAGACCAGAAATTCTTTCCTTTAATCCAACCGAAAGACAGGATGTTAGTGTTCAGATTCATATTGAGTCTGTTGTCCTGCTGCAGTGAATTATACAGAGTGTTGTTGTTGAGGAAATCGTTTCCGTCCTTGGTAATTTCCATGAAGTCATTGATTCCTAATGAATTGGTGTTGGCTGTGACATTGAAACTACCGATAAGCGGCAGATTAAGATATCCCCTTGTAGGTTGAAGTCCCGGGTTCATTTGTACACGTGTGCTGGCACCTTCCATGAAATAAGATGTACGCAGATACTGAGCCTGTGCGCTAAAAACGGTTGCTAAAACAGAAACTGCAACCAAAAGCTTTTTGTTCATAAACGTTTTCATAATCGTTGGTTTATTCGTTGTTTTCTCTTTTTGCAAAATTATGCATTAATTTTATATAACATTTGTCTGATTGTAAAATACCTTAAATCCGCAACTCCATTCCCGAAGTGCTACCTAATAAAGAGAAATGGA
>NZ_DXVR01000165.1:0-3009 GCF_019417265.1 Bacteroides sp. | reverse complement strand
TTATACAGCTAAAAAATAACTAAATATTTTTTTTGCTATCAAACTTGGGTTAAGTATACTGAGCTGAAAGGATTTGATTATAATGGCGGCGATGGTACAATTTCGCGGCGTGATCCTTCAAAAATAATATTTGAGAACGGGAAATATTATGTATGGTATACTCACCGTCATACTGTTTGTCCTCCAATAGGGTCGAAAAATGCTGCACAATGTGATGACAAAACTCCATCAACCGACTGG
This sequence comes from Bacteroides sp., assembly GCF_019417265.1. Taxonomy (GTDB): domain Bacteria; phylum Bacteroidota; class Bacteroidia; order Bacteroidales; family Bacteroidaceae; genus Phocaeicola. The sequence continues at coordinate 2,769 of NZ_DXVR01000165.1, read as the reverse complement.
GATTTGGCTGAAATATGGTATGCAACCAGCAGTGACGGCTTTATGTGGGAGGAACAGGGTGTTGCTGTGCCGCGCCCTCCCAAACCACAGATAGGTCATCGTTCGGTCAGCACCCCGGATATACTGAAATATAATGGTAAGTATTATCTTTATTATCAGAGTTTTAATGAACCGAGTGGTCTTAGAGGTGATTTGTGTCCTGTTTCCATGTCATATTCAGATTCCCCCGATGGACCGTGGACACCATGCGGTAAAGCCGTTGTTGAAACCGGTAAAAAAGGTGAATGGGACGAACATATTATTCATGATCCTTTTCCGCTAGTTCATAACGGTAAAATTTATATGTATTATAAGTCAGGTTTAAATCATCGAGATGCTGGAGGACTTGCAATTTCGGATTCTCCTGACGGACCTTTCGAAAAACATCCTCTTAATCCTGTTCTTAATTCCGGACATGAAGTGTCGCTTTTCCCATTTCGTGAAGGTGTGGCAGCAATGGTTATAAAGGCAGGCAACGAGCATAACACCATACAATATGCTGCTGATTGGGTTAACTTTAAGATAGCATCTTTTGTCAATCTCATGCCTAATGCTCCGGCAGGATTCATACCTGATGCATTTACAGATAGCGGTAATGGTCGTGGTATATTATGGGGATTGTGTCATTTCACAGGTATGGGCGAGAAAAGAGACTATGCACGTCTGGATCGTTTTGACTGTGATCTTAGTCTTGATGTTGATGACAGGCAAATGAAGGAACAGGTTATATATTTCCCGCGTTCTCTTTATTTCCAGCATGGCTTGACTACCAAGCAACTTAAACGAATATCAGAAGATAACAAGAAAATCAGTTCAACATTAAAATGAACATTGAAATGAAAGATAAATTATTATTTGTAGGATTGGTATTTGCTTTATTACTGAATATCACTCCGCTGTTTTCTACAGATTTGAAGTCGCTTCAGAATATAACAGGCGATTATGCCATGCAGAATGTGATGGAACGTAACTGCTTAAGCCTTAATGGTGAATGGGATGTTATGGTCGATCCTTCCATGCTTGGCGAAAAAAAGAAATGGTGGAAAATCCGTACACCCAAAGACAACCATGATTTCGTTGAACTGAAGTATGAGGGTAATTATCGTCTTAAAGTACCCGGTGATTGGAATCATCAGTATCCTGAGTTTTTCTATTACAGGGGTAATATGTGGTATAAACGCGATTTCACATACAAAGTAGAATCCGGTCGCAGATTGTTTCTGCATTTTGGTGCAGTAAGCCAGCATTGTAGTGTTTATCTTAACGGAGAGCCTATAGGAAAACATGAAGGAGGTTACACACCTTTTCAGATAGAGGTGACAGGTAAGATAAAATCCGGAAAGAATTATCTTATTGTAAGGGTTGATAACTGTGTTACAGAAAAAACTATTCCTGCTTTACAGTTCGATTGGTGCAATTATGGTGGAATCACGCGTGATGTAAATCTTGTGAGTGTGCCGGAAACCTATATCCGCGATTATTTTGTCCAGTTGTGTCAGGATGATGAAAAACATCTTCAGGTTCATATCCGTCTTGACGGACCTTCTTGTGCCGGCAGAAAGGTGACTCTGTCAATACCTGAAACCGGTTTCAAGAAGGATATTATTACTGATGCTTCCGGAACAGCATCAGCTATTTTCAAAAGTAAGTTTGAATTATGGAGTCCTGAAAATCCCAAGCTTTATGAAGTAAATATATCAACAGCATCCGATACAGTAGCCGACAGGATAGGTTTCAGGACGGTTCGAGTTCAGGGTGAGGATATTCTACTGAACGGTAAACCTGTATTTCTTTCAGGGATAAATATCCATGATGAGATAGCTTCGTTGCGTCGCCGTGCCTGTACCCCTGCGGATGCCCGTTATCTGTTAGGTGAAGCGAAATCACTAGGGTGTAATTTTGTGAGACTTGCACATTATCCTCAAAACGAATATATGGTGCGTCTTGCCGAGGAGATGGGATTTCTGATGTGGGAAGAGATACCTGTATGGCAGAATATCAGCCTTAATGACCCGAATGTTCGTCGCCGTGGTGAAACCATGCTTAATGAAATGATTTCGCGCGACAAGAACCGTTGCGGTATAATCATCTGGAGTGTAAGTAATGAGACCTTCCCCTCTGCCAAAGGTCGTCTGGAGGTACTAACAGGTTTCGTAAATACCGTACGTAATCATGATAATACTCGTCTGGTATCTTCAGCTCTTCATGGTGCCAAGGCGGTAAAGGACGGAGACAGATACGTGATGCGTCTTGACGATCCGCTGATAGAGTATCTTGACGTTGTAGGAAATAACAAATATATGGGGTGGTACGAACCATTTCCGTGCGATGGCAAAGACCTTCATTGGGAGATTGGACTAGGTAAGCCTCTTATTATGTCTGAGTTCGGAGCTGAAGCAGTTTATGGAAATGATATTGACTCTCTTTCTGTCAACTCGTGGAGTGAGACATATATGGAATGGGTGTATAAGGAGGATATCAAAAGTTTCTCCAATGTCCGGAATCTGAGAGGAACATCACCATGGATATTGTTTGATTTTTTGTCGCCAGGTCGTAGTAACTCACTTTATCAGAAAGGATGGAACCTCAAAGGATTGATTTCTCCGGAAGGAAACAGAAAAAAAGCATGGTATATTATGCATGATTATTATGATGAATAATGTTGAATCAGTGTATTATATAGTCAAAAAGAAATGCTTTGCGAATTGAGCAATCGGAAATTGAGAGTCA
>NZ_DXVR01000164.1:0-3132 GCF_019417265.1 Bacteroides sp. | reverse complement strand
CAGTCGCTATTATTGTATATAAAAGTTTAATACCTGTAGTTAGCCGAATGCTTACTTTGTAGCCTTAGCATATATTATAAGCGCAATAGCCGAAATGGCACCAATACCCGTAAACCAATACCAGATGTAATGCGCGTTTGCAGCATCGGCTTTCCATGCTTCTACGGAATCATACAGTGCAGGGTCAGGGCAATATGCAGTAAGAAGAATACCTGACAAACCGAAACCTATTACTGAGGCAAGGAATGAGTGCAGATGGCTGAAGCCTAAATAGAGTCCCTCCTCGCCTTTCGGAGCCTGGAGTGAGAAAAATTCCATGTATCGCGGAGAGATGAAACACTCGGCAAGTGCCTGGACTGCAATACCGGCAATCATCATCACTGTGATAGGGTGCGTACCGAAGATATCACCTTCAAACATATTTCCAGTAGCCATTATCAATGCTGAAAGAGGGATTAGGAACATACCTACCGTCATAGATGTCAGTGCCTTGCGCTTTGCCATAAGCCGGGTGATTATATTTACGAAGATTACCACCACGAAAGGATTTACATTGGCTATCCATCCCGGTTTTGCCGTTTCACCGGCCATACGGATAACGTATTTAGGCATTGTGGCATACATCTGATGCTGAATCATCCAGAAACCTGTCACGATAAGTATCAGCAGAAGCAGACGGCCGTTGGTGAACACCTTGCCAAGTCCGCGGAACACTTCAGCCATGCTCTTTCCCTCGCCGGAAGTATTGGCTGAATGGAAGAAGAAAAATATGGTAAGAAGGGCCAAGAAGCACAATGCAGCCGAGAAGAAATTGATGTAGATATAAGCCTCATCGCCTACTACCGAACGCAATGGGTCTACAAAACATTTACCGGTAAAGGCTCCTATGTTAACCATCATATAGAAGATGGAATATCCGCGTGCACGTGTTTCAGAGGTGGTTTCTCTTGCCACGGATGCGGAAATGATAGACTTGATAAACGAACCTCCGATAACCAATATAATCATTACAGGAACGATGAGCAGACGCTGACTGCTTGTTTCAAGTCCTGTGAAATGAGTTTTCTCGCCATACTCTACCAATCCTGCCGATTCGAGCATTACAGGCAGCATACCCAATCCAAGATAACCGATAGTAAGCAGGGTGAAAGCTATCAGAATAGCCTTACGGTAGCCTATCTTGTCGGCAAAAGCTCCGGTAAACATCGGAAGGAAATAAAGTCCTCCTGAGAACAGACCGGAAATAAGACTCGCTTCGATATCGTTGAAGCCTAATGTGTTAGAAAGATAAAGTGTGATTACAATAAAGATGGCATAATAGGCCATACGTTCAAAAAGTTCCGACAGGTTGGCTGTCCAGAACGCACGAGAGAATTTTGTCATCAATTAAAAAAGTGTTATAGGTTAAAAAATAAATATCTTCAAGATATAGTCTTACCAAACGGTGTAAGGGCAAGTCCGGCCAACTTGAAATGCTGCATACCGAATGGAATTCCTATGACGGTGATACACAGTAATGCTCCGAAAAGCAGATGGGTAAGCGCAATCCATATTCCGCCTAACAGAATCCATAACAGATTCATGAATACACTCAGACATCCTCCGTCAGAAGGGGTACTCTGAACTTTCACACCAAAAGGGAAAAGTGCAAGCATAGCCAGTTTAAGTGTCTGCAGTCCGAAAGGTATTCCTATGATGGTTATCATAAGAAGAAAGCTGGATATTACATATTCCAGACATACGAATAATCCGCCACAGATTATCCAAAGAATGTTCATCAGAATGTTCATTTGATAATTAGTTGTTAGTTATTGGTTATTAGTTGTTAGTCAGTCGTTAGCAACCTGCATGGACTAATCCTTAATTGTTAACTCCAGTAAGTCGCTCATAGAGCCGTTAAATACATTAAGGTCTACCTGCTCGCTTATTCCAGGCATGGTTCCTACGTCAGTATGCTGCCAGAATTTCCATTCGCCTTCGTACCTCACAGAATCGACATAATAATGGGCAATCCAGTAAGGGTATGTATTAAAAACAGAATCGGACAGATATTTGTTCTTGAATTTATATGAAGTATATAATATAGGTTTCACCTTGTAGTGTCTTTCCACTCTGTCAAGCCATACCAGCAAGTCCCTTTTTAGTTTTGCCACATCCTTAGGTTTCTTTTCTATATCGAGCACCGGCGGCAGGTCGCCGGCCTTCAGCTTAACGTTGTCGATAAAGAAATCGGCCTGTTTCACCGGGTCAGTATTGGGATTGTAGAAATGGTATGCTCCACGAATGAAGTGTGTACTGTCGGCCTCGGCAAAATTATAGTCGAAAGCCTTGTCTTTGAAATCCCCTCCCTCGGTAGCCTTGATAAAGACGAAACGTACGGGAAACTGTGCATACTGAACTGTCTTCAGAGCTCTCCAGTCTATTTCGTCCTGATGGTGAGAAACGTCTATTCCGTGTACAGCATATCCGTAGGGCAGACATACACCGTACGCTTTCATGCCGTAGCATGGTTTCCACCTGTAAGAATACGGGCGGATAAAGAAATAATAAAACCCAACCACAAATATCAAAGCGCCGAGTGCCATCAGAGCATAATGTGCAGCATCCGAGAGTTTACGGGGCTGTGTCTGTTTCTTTGGAGTGGAAGATTCAGCCTTTCCGGTTTTTCGTCCACCGGACTTTGCTGTCTGAGTCGGTTTACGTCTGACAACCGGCTTTCTTGCAGCCTTCTTCTCCACAGAAACTTTCGGTTCTTTGATCATTGGTTCTAAAATATAGATTACAAGTACATACACAATAGTAAAAGAATCACCACAGGAGCATACATACTCTGTTGCTTGTCTGTGGTGATTCCCGGCAATTATATCATATCAGTCATTAACCGATATTATTCAGCCTGTTCCAACTGAAGAGTCTTAGTTGGCTGGTCGCAAACTTCTGTAGGACCGAAGTACTGGATAGGACCCGGATAAACGTATGCAGTTTCCTTAGCCCAAGCTTCACGCTGTGCAGCAAATGCTTTGAAAGGAGCACCGTCAAGTTTAACAAGAGCCTTCTGTATAACAGGTTTCATTTCGCCGTGACGACGTTCCATGTTCATCATCATTGTGATAGGCACACCACCTGCAATCC
>NZ_DXVR01000163.1:0-3140 GCF_019417265.1 Bacteroides sp. | reverse complement strand
CCATACTTTCGAAGAGGAAGTTGGTGGATATGAGCAGACAAAAGATACTATCGGTCCTAAATTCAGCCCTTTCTTTATACCGAAAATGATTGCCGACATCGCATCCGGACAAATCTCAATCATGTACGGTTTCCACGGACCTAACTTCACTACTACATCTGCATGTGCTTCATCATCAAATGCCATTGCCGACGCTTTCAACTATATCCGCTTAGGCAAAGCTAATATAATAGTAACAGGTGGTGCTGAAGCAGCTATCTTCGCAGCCGGTGTTGGTGGTTTTAACGCAATGCACGCCCTCTCTACTCGAAATGATGACCCAACTCGCGCTTCACGTCCATTTAGTGCAAGCCGTGACGGATTCGTTATGGGAGAAGGTGCCGGTATCCTGATTCTTGAAGAACTGGAACACGCAAAAGCTCGTGGAGCCAAGATTTATGCAGAACTTGCCGGTGTTGGTGCTTCTGCAGATGCGCATCATCTTACAGCATCTCATCCTGAAGGACTTGGTGCTAAATTGGTTATGATGAATGCACTGGAAGATGCAGGAATGCAACCTGAAGACATCGACTACATCAATGTTCACGGAACATCAACTCCTGTAGGCGACGTATCTGAAGTAAAAGCTATCAAAGAAGTTTTCGGCGAACATGCTTACAAGCTTAACATTAGCTCTACTAAGTCTATGACTGGTCACTTACTTGGAGCAACAGGTGGTGTAGAAGCTATTGCAAGTGTTTTGTCTGTTAAGAATGACATTGTACCTCCAACTATCAACCACGAAGAAGGTGACAACGATGAAAATATCGACTATAACCTTAACTTCACATTCAATACAGCACAGAAACGTACTGTACGCGCTGCATTGAGTAATACATTCGGTTTCGGTGGTCACAATGCTTGTGTAATCGTTAAAAAATACACTGAATAAACTGTGTTAGCAAATATTACAGATAGAATAAGACTCTTTTTCCGCAAGGAAAAGGAGCCTTATTTTCGTTTTTACAGGATATTGGGATTTTACCCTCGCAATATAGAAATATATAAACAGGCCCTATTGCACAAATCGTCTTCGGTGAAGACACAAGGCAGACTCATCAATAACGAACGCCTTGAGTTTTTGGGAGATGCAATACTGGATGCAATAGTAGCGGACATTGTGTACAAAAAGTTTGAGGGTAAACGTGAAGGTTTTCTCACAAATACACGTTCAAAAATAGTACAAAGAGAAACCTTGAACAACATTGCCATTAATATTGGCTTGGACAAACTTATCAAATATTCTTCAAAACAGTCCTCTCATAACAGCTATATGAGCGGAAATGCCTTCGAAGCTCTAATCGGAGCAATCTACCTTGACAGAGGTTACAGGGTATGCAAAAAGTTCATGGAGGAGCGTATAATCGGCCAGTATATCAATCTTGACAAAATCTCACGCAAGGAAGTAAACTTCAAATCAAAACTTATCGAGTGGAGCCAGAAAAATAAATTTGAAATAGAGTTCCGACTGATCGGTCAAACTTTGGACGACAACCAGAACCCTGTTTTTGAAACTCAGATAATAGTTGAGAACATTCCTGGTGGTACAGGCAAGGGATATTCAAAAAAGGAATCACAACAGGAAGCAGCCCATATAACAATGAGTATGATTAAAAAGGATTCAGTATTCATTGATGCTATATTCGCCGCTAAAAACGAAAGAGAAAGCCTTGAGAAGCCTGCAGACAACAATGTACAGGAAAGTGTAGAAGTGAAGATTGAAGAGGAATACAAATTCGACTCTATCGAAGAGACATATAGCGATGAGGAAAGAATAATATCTGAAGCAGAGGAAGCTGCTTTTGCTCAGGAAGAGGATAAGAAAGAATAACAGACAATAAGGTATCTATACAAGAAAAGCGTGAATAACTTACCGATTAGGAAAAGTAATTCACGCTTTTATATTTCTATTGAACTAACTCAATTATTCAGCACGCAAAGTAAAGCGTTTGAAATCTGTGATAGCCAATTCTGGATCAGCAGCCTTCAAAGTATCAGCTACAGTCTTCTTAGGATCCATAATGCTTTCCTGGTTCAAAAGACAAACTTCTTTCAAGAATTTGCCCAAACGACCTTTAGCAATATTTTCAATCATAGCCTGTGGCAAGTTAGCAGCTTTTTCAGCAGCTACAGTTTCTTTGATTTCTTTAGCCTTAGCTACGTCTTCAGCAGTGATCCATCCCTTAGCCATGTTGCTTTCCATGTGTTCTTCGCTGTCAACGTGAGCAGGGTTGATACCAGCTTTCTTCAAAGCTGCTTCTACAGCCTTCTGAACCTGTTCTGCTTTAGTCTTTTCAATTGCTACATTGATTTCTTCCTGCTTTACAGATTCTGGAACACCAGCTTCATCAATTGCGATTGGGTTCATAGCTGCAATCTGCATACAGATTTCATGTGCAAGCTGCTGATCGCAAGGCTTATTGAAAGCTACCATAGTACAAAGCTGATTCTTGCTCATGTGGTTGTAAACAGCAGTATTAGCTCCTGTTACTACGAAATAACCATCCAATTCCATTTTTTCACCAGTGATACCGCTACGGTCAACTACTGCGTCAGCGATTGTAGCGTTACCCATTGGAAGAGCTTTAACTTCATCCAAAGTCTGGCACTTGTTAGCAATTGCAGCATCAAGGATAGCCTGAGTCAAAGCAACGAAATCTGTATTTTTAGCGACGAAGTCAGTTTCACACTTCAAAGCTATCATTGCAGCATAGTCACCTGTAGACTTAGCCAATACACAACCTTCTGAAGTTTCACGGTCAGAACGTTTTGCAGCTACAGCCTGTCCTTTTTTACGAATAATTTCCATTGCCTTGTCGAAATCGCCTTCAGCGTCGTTCAAAGCATTTTTACAGTCCATCATACCAGCTCCTGTCAATTTACGAAGCTTGGTAATATCTGCCATACTTACAGCCATAATAAATTCTTTTTATTAAGAGTTAATAATGTCGTTATAAAACAAAATTGAGAATTGAGAATTGAGAATCTGAGCATATATGTTCCATTCTCAATTTTCAATTCTCAATTTTATATATTTAAGTTTCTGAATTAAGCTTCATCCTCCTTGCTAACGAAAGCAGCAGCTTTAGCAGCATTTATAG
>NZ_DXVR01000162.1:0-3193 GCF_019417265.1 Bacteroides sp. | reverse complement strand
GATATAAGAAAGTAAACAATCATCTGTCGTTTCCAGAGGAACATACCTTACTTTACGGAACAATTTACTCATTTGCGCAGTCTGTTTAGGAGTGTGGACCGGTAAATCAATCTTTGGTATTTTTTCATTACTAAATGAACAAAGTACCACAACTGTCAACAAAAAGAGTTTCACGTATTTCATAATTAATCAAGATTTAAGCACCTGGTAATCAAAGAAAAAATCTGCCATGCAGTTATAAAGACTCTATTGTTTCTTATGTTTTATCAACATAATCACAGGATTTGCTTCTTCATCCAATGTTGCTGCAATTTCTTTCAACTGTCCTTTCAGTTCTCCTTTCTCATTAGCTTCTACAAGCTGGTAGGCTTCTATTCTACGCCATGATTCGATTTCCTGATTTACATGCCTTAAATCATTCATATAAAACTCCTTGGAAGTTGAATAGTCACCATTATAAACAGTATATTCATAAAAACTCTTATCCTGCCTGTCATACATAAAAAATGTTCGCGGGAATCCACTATCGTTACCAAAGTCCCACACATTCTTCACTGTTTCCATGAAATAATAACGATCGGAAAGCATTCTTAAAATCAAAAAGACCTCAGGATTCATAGATCGAATAGGCGGATTTCTTACGAGAAGCGGATGCAGGTTGTAATCCGGCGAAAGAGAATATACCGTATCGGTAGAAAGTTCTAAAAGAACAAAGTTGCCTTCGTGAGGAATTATATTGGAATATGGACCGGGAGTGACAGAATAAGTCATTTCTCCATCTTGTTTCTTTTGCATTAATAACTTAGCCTCTTTAAACGGCATTGTTATTTTCCGGACAATACTCCCATCCTGTTTGGATATAAGAACAAAAGCTTTCTCCTTATTATATTCATCATAACAAATCAGATGATCTTTGTCATAATTGACTATATTCGTATAAAACCCATCCTTAGTCTGTTCTCTGTAATTCAGGCTTCTTTTAAAACTCCCGTCTAAATCATACACCTGAATTTTCCTTATATAATGGTCGTGAACATACATTTCATTTTTGTCCTCATCCAAGGCAATGCCTAAGATATATGAATATTCTTCACCACCTTGCCCTTTATGATTTATCTTTCGTAAAGCCTTCCCGCTCCTGTCGTAAACAAAAATATTCCCGTCAGCGCTTCGATTCTTTACTAATATGTATTTCTTACCTATAGCCTGAACATAACCCTGATTGACAAACTCATCATTCGTTTCCAACGCAATGTATTCCACATCCATAAAATCCTGAAGAATTAGTTCTTTTTTGGGATAACTAGCTGTTACATCCACGGTGATAAGATCTTCTGCCGATTGCTTACTGTCTCCACATCCTGTCATTAACAAGAAGAGAACTACTAAAAGACTGCCTATTCTTTTCATATTCATTGAGATTTTAAGTGAAACAAAATATAGAGACAATATTAGAAACGATAGTATAACTTTCAAAGTTTCGGGTACAATATATCAATAAAGTTCCATATCCGCAAGAGATGTGTCACATTTTGTCTTTTTGTAAATAAGGTTGACTCTTTAAAGAATCAACAATGAAAAAGAAGAATTATTATCAAGAGAGAGAGCATCATCTGATGTGTCATGAGATTTATCGCCTTCGTGTAGTAGAAGGCCTGGAAGTCGCCGCGATAGTAGAAAAACTGTGTATAAGTCGTTCTCGAGTTTACCGTGCATTAACTATCTTTGAGGTTGATAACCCCCAAAAAGCAGCAATGATGAAGAAACAAGGTAAAGAGGTAACAGAGGAAGATTACAAAAAGTTACTGGGTGAGATCGCCTCTCTCAAGAAGGATTTAACTCAGGAACGCCTTCGGGCTGACTTTTACGAAGAAATGGTGGCCTTTGGCAAAGAAGTTTATGGCATCGACCTAAAAAAAGCTGGCACCAAGTAGCATCCAGGCTTCACACCAGGGACAAGAGGCTTTACGGCATTGTCCCTATGTGTCGTCTGCTTGGTGTAAGTAAACAAGCCTACTATAAACATGTGGATAAATTAATGTTCAAATTAGCCAGGGAATCCTTTGTGATTGAATTTATTAAAGAAGTACGTCAGAAAGCTCCCGGCATTGGTGGCAATAAGCTTTGGTTGATGTACCGTCGCAGGTTCGGAGAAGAACACAGCGTTGGCTACAATCGTTTCTATGACATCATAGAACGATATGGCTTAAAAGTACGTAAGCGCAGGCGGCGTATTGCAACAACGGACTCCAACCACGACCTTCCGCTTTATCCGAATCTGGTTAAAGAGTTGATACCCAATCGCCCTTGCCAGTTGATAGTTAGTGACATAACCTATATACCTCTTTGGGTAAACCCTGTTACGGGTGAATATACATTCTGTTACCTTTCGCTGGTGACGGATTATTATACGAAAGAAATCGTAGGATATAGCGTAGGGGAGACATTAGAAACGATATATCCTCAGGAGGCCCTGGAAATGGCCATCAGACATTATGCCGGCAAAGACCTCTCGAAGTTAATCCATCACTCCGATCGTGGTGTACAATATGCCAGCTATGCTTATACGGGCCGTTTGAAAGATTGCCAAATACGCATAAGCATGACAGAGAGTGGAAATCCCAAGGATAATGCGGTAGCCGAGCGTGTGAACAATACCATAAAGAATGAACTGCTTAAAGGAATGGTATTCTATCGAATCCGGGAAGTAAAGGCAGCCGTTAAAGTTGCTGTGGAGTTTTACAATCACGAACGCCCTCACTGGAGCCTGGACGGAATGACACCTTCCGAGGCCGCCGAAGGTGAAGGAGAGCTGAAGAAAAGATGGATAAGTTACCGTGAGAGAGCTATTAAAAGGCTGAAAGAGATGGGGATGACAGGATAGATCTTCCATTAAGTAAGGACTGATTATAACCTAAGACTCTTTGGAGGCTTCGCGCCTCCAGCCGTATGGCAAACCTCCGCGGTGGTTTTTTCATTACCCGTTTGGGGTGAATAGAGATTTTGATTATTTTTGCGAAAAACTGGCAGGTAGAGTTAACCTGTTTCATAAATAAGCAAGAAATAAGTCAACCGTTATTATTATTAAGTTTAAACCGAGTCAACCTTTTATATATATAAGACTGAAAGTAGTCAACTAAAAACGTTAACATACATTTCCGGTAAACGGTACATACAGATAAAAAAGTGTTTC
>NZ_DXVR01000161.1:0-3195 GCF_019417265.1 Bacteroides sp. | reverse complement strand
GGGTAAACAAGTCCTATATCGTCAATACCCGTCACATCGATTCATTTGATAACAATGACATTTATATAGGTAATTATGAGATTGCCATAGGTAACAGCTACCGCGATACATTCTTTGAAGAATTTCTAATGAAAGGAAAAAGAAAAGAGTGATAGAGTGATAAATTATCATTTATCAAAATAATCATGTACTTTTGTATTCCGGAATAAGCAACTTAACAGGTTTACAGATATGATACAAATTCGTCCCAGCCAGCTTTCAGACTTAGACCGCCTGATGGAGATATTCGATCATGCCCGCAAATTTATGGCATCTGTAGGAAACGGAAATCAGTGGATCAATGGCTACCCACAACGTGAACTGATTGCCAAAGAAATCACCGACGGACATTGCTATGCGTGTGAAGATGAACATGGAAAAATCGTCGGAACATTCTGTTTTGTTCCGAGTCCCGATCCCTTTTATGCCATCATCGAAGACGGAGCCTGGTTGAATGATGATCCCTATTATGTGATTCACCGCATCGCCTCCGACGGAAGTTACAAAGGCATCGGCGATATCTGTTTAGACTGGTGCGCCAAGCAATATCCAAGCTTACGTGCAGATACGCATAAAGACAATATTATCATGCAAAACCTCCTTGTGCGCAACGGATTCATCCGCTGCGGGACGGTTTACGTCTCAAATGGGACACCCAGAATTGCATACCAAAAAATATCCCGATAGTCTTCGAAATTTTTCTGCCAATAGGAAGATAGAAAATGATTTTTTTTATCTATGTTTGCGCCTTGAAATAAGTCATTTCAAGTAATAGCAACAGAGTATGATAGAAAATCGTCTCAGCCAGCTTTCTAACTCAGCTATGCAGCATGTCATCATGCAGCATTTGTTTATACAAGACGAATGTATTCGTTGTAGGATGATTCATGCAACAAACACAACGGCACGCACAGCATTTCTCAATTAACAATCCTTAGCCAGTATTTTTTTCACTTGTATAAATGCATCTTTATGTGTGTATTTACGAACTTAGATAAATAACAGCTCAAACGCATGGAAAAAGAACAGAAACACTCACTTGCAAACGATATTGCCGAACATGTTAAACTACAGCAGCAATATGATAGTCTTTATAACCAGAGCATGACTGTCCTCAACTCACTTCCGGTAGCAGTAGCTGTCTACAACGCTGAAGGAAAAATCCTGTATTTCAACGAACGTTTCTGCCGGATATTCGGGACAGATATGGAAGAGATGGCAGAAAGCCATCCAAACATATACGACAGTCCGGTGGTGACCGATGAAATAAAAAATGCAATAAAAGCAGGATTACCCATATTCACTTCTTTCCCGTATGATTTTGGAAAAGTAGATGGATACATCACTACCGTCTATACCGGTATTCGTCACCTGAAATGTAATGGACAACCCATTCATAACTCGAATGGAGAACTGGCAAGTTATGTCATCATTATGGAAGACATCACAGAGTCTTTGGAGAAAGAGGAAATGCTTCGCCAAAGCCGCCTGAAAACAGAAATGGCTATAAAAACAGCAGATATTATGCTTTGGGAGTTTGATGTTAATTCCCAGCTGTTTTTCAGTGACAACGAGCCTCTGAATGGATATGACAAGTCACGTCCGGTGTCAATGGACCTCTATCTGGAGACGATTCATCCTGACGAACGTAAAGAAATGGTCAACATAATGCAAAGAATGAGTGCAGGTGAAGACTTCGCATTCTCATTCGAAGGACGTATCAAGCTATTCGGTTCTTCCGAATGGCAATATTGCTTCGTCAACGGTTCACCATACTCTTATAGCGAAAACGGACAGGTACTAAAATATGTAGGTACCCGTAAAAACAACACAGACATCCATAAAAAGAAACAACTTCTGGATAAGATATTGAATAACCTCCCCCTCTCCATCCATATCAAAGATATAGAAGACAACTTCCGTTATGTATTCTGTAATGAAGAAAGTAAACGTATGTTCGGTACAAGCGAAGATACGACAACTTACGATGTCATGGACGAAGAACAGGTGGCACGTATTCAGAAAACGGATCTTGAGGTATTCAATACCGGTACTCCTTATCTGGGTCTGGAACGGGTAAACCTGAAAGATGGGCGCAGCTATGATACAATCGTGCGTAAGAGCGTTATCGAAGATGATGGAAAACGTCTATTGCTGAATACCCGCTGGGATCAAAGTCTGCAAAACGAACTTAAACGCCGTGCACAGATTCTGTCAATTACTTTGGGAGCCATGAACGCCTTTACCTGGTTCTTTGAACCGGACAAAAACAGGATAAGTTTTGGCGAAGGGTTCAATGAAGTTACCAAAAAGGCTTCAGATATCTGCTCAGTAGAGAAATTCCTGAGCTGCGTACATCCTGACGATAGACAAAAGTTCAATGATTCCCTACAAGCCATCGTCGAACAGGAAAATGGCATTTGGGAAGTGGAATACCAGCTCGATTTAAACGGTGATGGAGTTTATCAATGGTGGCAAACCCGTGGTATGCTCGAAACAAGCACCCTGAATGATGCTCCCTATAAATATATGTTTGGTATGACCATCTGCATAGATGCACATAAACAAGCAGAGCTGACATTACTGAAGAATAAAGAAGAACTAAAGAAATTAGTCACCCTAAATGAATTAGTACTCAACAATACCAATTCCGGATTAGCATATATCAGCCGTGACTATCGCGTGCAGTGGGAAAATATCTCTTCCTGTTCAAAAAGTCTGTCTTTCGAGGCCTACAAACAGGGTGAATTTTGTTATAAAAGTGCTCACAACAGGACCTCACCGTGTGAAGAGTGCATATTAACACGTGCTTTCCAATCCCGTCAGACAGAACTCATCAAATTCAAGCTTGACAATGCACACGTTGTCGAAGTATATGGAACTCCTGTTTTCCTTGAAGATGGTACAGCCGATGGCATCGTCATCCGCGTAGATGATGTAACCGAACGTGAAGAGATGATTAAGGAACTACAGATAGCCAAGATGCATGCCGAACAATCAGACAAGCTTAAATCTGCTTTCTTAGCCAATATGAGTCATGAAATCCGTACACCATTGAATGCCATTGTCGGTTTCTCCGGACTGATGATGTATGCAAGCGATGAAGAAAAAGAGGATTACATGCAGATTATCAATAACAACAATGAGATGCTATTG
>NZ_DXVR01000160.1:0-3230 GCF_019417265.1 Bacteroides sp. | reverse complement strand
ATATGAGCGAAGAATTACAACAGAAACTCCGTGACCAGCTTTGGGAGGTCGCAAACCGTTTGCGTGGCAATATGTCGGCAAGCGACTTTATGTATTTTACCTTGGGGTTCATCTTTTATAAATATTTGTCAGAAAAAATTGAAAAATACGCTAATAGTGCGCTTGAAGACGATGAAGTGACCTTTAAGGAATTATGGAATATGACCGATGCTGATGCTGCGGAATTGCAGGAAGAGGTCAAAAACCAGTGTCTGGAAAATATCGGTTATTTTATAGAACCACAATTCCTGTTTTCATCAGTGATAGATACCATCAAGCGGAAAGAAAATATACTGCCTATGCTGGAACGTTCTTTGAAACGCATAGAGGACAGTACACTTGGACAGGACAGTGAAGAGGATTTCGGAGGACTGTTCTCTGATATTGATTTGGCTTCTCCTAAGTTGGGTAAGACTGCTGACGATAAGAATACATTGGTCAGCAATGTGCTTCTTGCTTTGGATGATATAGATTTTGGTGTGGAAGCCTCACAGGAAATTGATATTCTCGGTGATGCCTACGAATACATGATTTCCCAATTTGCTGCTGGAGCCGGAAAGAAAGCAGGAGAGTTCTATACACCTCAGGAAGTCAGTCGCATATTGGCGGAAATTGTTTCTATTGGCCACCAACGTCTGCGCAATGTGTATGATCCTACTTGTGGCAGCGGCTCGTTATTGTTACGTGCAGCAAGTATAGGAAAGGCTGTTGATATATTTGGACAGGAAAAGAATCCGACTACCTATAACCTTGCCCGTATGAATATGCTTCTTCACGGAATCAAGTTCAGCAACTTCAAGATAGAAAACGGTGATACGCTCGAATGGGACGCATTCGGTGATACCCAGTTTGATGCGGTAGTCGCAAATCCGCCGTTCTCAGCCGAATGGAGTGCCGCCGACAAGTTCAACAATGATGATCGTTTCAGCAAGGCCGGACGGCTCGCACCGAAGAAAACAGCCGATTACGCCTTTATCCTGCACATGATTTATCACTTGAATGAGGGCGGTACAATGGCTTGCGTAGCTCCTCACGGCGTGTTGTTCCGTGGAAACGCAGAAGGTGTTATCCGCCGTTTTCTCATAGAAAAGAAAAACTATATAGATGCTATTATAGGCTTACCTGCCAACATATTCTATGGTACAAGTATTCCGACCTGTATTCTTGTCTTCAAGAAATGCCGTAAGGAAGATGACAATATCCTGTTCATTGACGCAAGCAAGGAGTTTGAAAAAGTAAAGACTCAAAACAAGCTTCGTCCACAGCATATACAGAAGATTGTTGAAACCTACCGTGACCGTAAGGAAATAGAAAAGTACAGTCATCTTGCCACCTTACAAGAAGTGGTCGACAATGACTACAACCTGAATATCCCCCGGTATGTTGATACCTTTGAGGAAGAAGAACCTATCGACATCAAGGCCGTAATGGCAGAAATCAAAGAACTTGAAGCCAAACGTGCCGAACTGGACAAAGAGATTGAGGTGTATTTGAAAGAATTGGGACTAGTTGAATAAATGAAGGTATAATGGCAAAACGGTTTGAGATAAGAAACAGTACGGCAGAATTCCTAATCTTCGCTATTGAGGGCAAGGAAGATGGCATACAGGTGATGTATCAGAATGATACCATCTGGTGTACGCAGAAAGCTATGGCAACCTTATTTGATTGTTCGACAGACAACATCGGTTTGCACCTGAAGAATATATATGCCAGTCAGGAGTTACAGAAAGAAGCAACTACCGAGTTTTTCTCGGTAGTTCAAACGGAAGGTGAACGTCAAGTCAACAGAAAGACCCTGTTCTACAATTTGGATGCCATTATATCTGTAGGGTATCGGGTAAACAGTATCAGAGCCACACAATTCCGCCAATGGTGTACCTCAGTCATCCGTCAATTCTCTATACGTGGTTATGTGATAGACAAGAAACGTATGGAAAATGGATCATTTATCGGTGAGGACTATTTTGAGCACTTACTGGCTGAGATTCGTGAGATCCGTCTCAGTGAACGCCGGTTTTATCAAAAACTTACTGACATTTACGCCACAGCTATTGATTATAATCGTGATGCTCCAACCACAAAGTTATTTTTCAAGAAGGTTCAGAACAAAATGCATTATGCGGTACACGGCCAGACAGCAGCAGAACTGATTGTGAACAGAGCCGATGCTGAAAAAGAACACATGGGACTGACAACCTGGGAGAATGCTCCAGACGGGAAAATAGTCAAGACTGATGTAAGTATTGCCAAGAACTACCTGAAAGGTATAGAACTGGAAGATATGGGACGTTTGGTCAATGCAGTTCTGGACATGGCAGAGCGTATGGCAAAGCGTCATATCCCTATGACAATGGAAGATTGGGCAAAACGTATCGACATCATTCTGGAAGCAGGTGGTGATGCAATCCTTACTGATGCAGGCAAAGTTACGGCTGAGTTTGCCAAGAAATTTGCTGAAGCCGAATTTGAAAAATACCGAATCATTCAAGACCGCTTGTTTAGTTCGGATTTTGATCGCTTTAATACCGGTGACAACTTTCTACCGTTTGATATTAATCCTGATAAAGAATAATGATTATGACAAATAATAAAGATAAAAAAGTCCTTAATGTTCCAAATCTGAGATTCCCTGAGTTTTCGGGGGAATGGATGAAATGTAAATTTGGTGAAATTGCAACAGGTTTTGACTATGGCATGAATGCAGCAGCAAAACCTTATGATGGTCAAAATAAATACATTCGTATTACAGATATAGATGAAGCGTCGTCAACTTATAATAATAGTTCCATTGTATCACCAGACGGAATATTATCTGAAAACTATGTAGTTAATGAAGGTGACATATTGTTAGCACGTACTGGAGCAAGTACTGGTAAATCATATCTCTATCGAAAATCTGATGGTAAACTTTACTATGCAGGTTTTTTGATTAGAGCTAATGTAGCAGAACATAATCCATATTTTGTGTTCTCTCAATTGCATACTCATAGATACTGGAGATGGGTTTCTATAATGTCTGCACGTTCAGGTCAGCCCGGTATAAATTCACTCGAATACGCTTCTTTCCCAATTTTTACAACAACACTGAAAGAAGAGAATAAAATATCATCTTTATTATCTCTCATTGATGAACGTATTACTACCCAAAACAAAATCATTGAGAAATATGAATCCTTAATTCAGGCAAT
>NZ_DXVR01000016.1:3938-43010 GCF_019417265.1 Bacteroides sp. | reverse complement strand
CAGAAATGAATTTGAAGACGAAAGTCTTGATACGACTCGTTGTGGATAGTCCGAACTCAATTCCGTTGATTTCCTCTGTTCTCCATCCTCTGAGAATGAACATGTCGTCGTAAAAAGCGGAACATCTTTCCGCCAAAAGGAGTGATTTTCTCCGGATTTTATTTGTACTTTAGCCATGTCTGATGAAGATTTATGAACTTTTATATACAACACTAAGTTAAGTGAATATTCTGACATGACAAAGTACTGGGCAATATATTATTACTCAGTACTTTAAATTATTCTCTTTAGAAATGTGTTGCGGAATTAAGGAGGTATAAAAAATGTTTCATCTTGATGTGAAAATGATACATGAAACATTTTTTATTGCGTATGAAACATTTGTTACATATCTGTGCAGGTAACATTACTACCTTTGTGACAGAAACGAAAAACAAATTGTTTAATTCTAATTATTTAATGCGTATGAAAAGCATGAAAAGAAAATTTCTTCTTGCGTTGTTCTCATTGATATGCATAGTCATGCATGCGCAAGATTTGGTGGTTAATGGTACAGTGTTGTCAGCTTCCGACAATTTCCCTGTTATTGGTGCCACGGTAGTGGAAGATGGTAATAATACTAATGGTACTATTACTGACATCGACGGTAATTTTACTTTGACTGTAAGACCTTCAAGTTCTATTTCTGTTTCTTTCGTAGGTTATAAGACGCAGACAATGAAAGCCCAGAGTGTGATGAACTTTGTCTTGAAAGAAGATACGGAAGTTCTTGATGAAGTCGTAGTGACCGGTTATTCCACTCAGCGTAAAGCCGACCTGACAGGTTCTGTCGCTGTTGTATCAGCAGACGAACTGAAAACAATCTCAAATCCTGACCCAATGCGTGCATTGCAAGGTAGGATTCCTGGAATGACTATTACACAAACAGGTTCGCCTAGCGGTACAGGTACTGTACGAATCAGAGGTATCGGTTCGTTTAATTCTTCCCAGGACCCTTTGTTTATCGTGGATGGTGTTCCTACTACCCGTGCGTTGAATTCTTTGAATGCAAACGATATTGAAAGTATGCAGGTATTGAAGGATGCGGCTTCAGCTTCTATATATGGTTCGCGTGCGTCAAACGGTGTAATCATTATTACAACAAAACAAGGTAAGAAATCAGAAAAAATTAATGTTGATTTTTCAACAAATCTGACAGCCCAGTTCTATACCAACCAATCTCTCATGAAGCTGTCAAATTCAGCCGAGTACGCTACGGCAATGGCTCAGGCTGCCTTGAACGATGGATTGGATCCGGTAACATACGCAGGCAACTATGGCTTGAATCTTAATGCCAGTGCAGGTGTTCCTATCACAGCCTGGAATCCTGCTACTAACAGTTATGTAAATTATACAGTAAACGGTCTTTATGATGGTTATATCAATCAGAAAAAGACGATGCGTTTCTCTGATACAGATTGGTTGGACGAAATTTCACGTACAGGTTTCTCTCAGAACTATGATCTTTCTATTTCAAGTGCGAACGATAAACGTTCATCAATGTTTTCTCTCGGATATAAGAAGAATACAGGTATTTTGAAATATACTGATTTCGAAAACTTGTCAGCCCGTATGAACTCTTCATATAATATTAATAAATATGTAACGATAGGTGAGAATCTCACCATAACATATTCCAGTCAGGTTGACTGTGCTCCTATGGAGAATGCCTTGAAGATGGCTCCTACGGTTCCGGTGTATGAGGAAGACGGAGTTACGTTTGCCGGACCTGTAGGCGGTATGAGTGACCGTCAGAATCCGTTGCGCGAAATGTATCATAATCGTAACAACAGTCTTAATTACTGGCGTATATTCGGTAATTCTTTTGTTGAAATCAAGCCTTTCAAAGGATTTACTTTCCGCTCTAACTTTGGTATTGACTTTTATAGCGCATTTATAAACGCCATGACTCCGACTTATCATTCTGATATCGTTAATAATGACATAGCCAAGACAACATTGTCTCATAATAATGAAACAAACTGGACCTGGTCTAATACGATAAACTATAATTTCAAGGTTACGGACAAACACGATATCACAGTCCTTCTCGGTACTGAAATGAACAAGCAGGTGGTAGTGGATTTCTCCGCTTATTCTGAAGAATATGCTTTGGAAACTCCTGATTATATGTGGCCAAATGCGGCTACAGGTGCCATGAGAAATTCGGGCGCCAAGGTTGGTTATCGTCTGGCATCATTCTTCGGTAAGATAGATTATAACTACAATGACTTTATACTGGCTTCGTTTACAGTACGTCGTGACGGTTCTTCACGTTTCGGTAAAGATCACCGCTGGGGTACATTCCCTGCTGCAACTTTAGGTGTGCGTATTTCTAAACTGATGGAAAAAGATTGGTTGGACGATTGGAAAATCCGTTTGTCATGGGGACAGACAGGTAACCAGGCTATTGATAATAATGCACAGTTTGGTCTGTATGTAGCCGATTATGGACTTGACCGTGTTACTTCTGCTGCTTACGACCTGTACTTGCAAGGTTCAGGTACATTTCCTTCCGGTTACAGAGCTACACAGTTTGCTAATCCTAATCTGAAATGGGAGTCAGCACAGCAGTTCAACATCGGTACTGATTTTACACTGTTGAACGGCTCGGTATATGGATCAATCGATGGATATATAAAGGATGTAAAAGACATGTTGATTCGTCCGGCATTTTTAGGTGCTTATGGCGAAGGTGGTGATACTTGGATGAACGGTCCTTCATTGAGAAACTGGGGTATGGAATTCAACGTAGGTTACCGTAATACTTTTGCCAATGGCTTAGGGCTTGATGTTAATGTAAATGCCGATTTCTTCCGTAACAGGGTAACATATCTGCCTGCAACAACTACCGGTTCTTATGCTCACACATCTACAGAAAACTTGGTTCAGGCTCGTCAACCTTACGGTTCAATAGTTGGCTACGTGGTTGAAGGACTTTTCCAGACTCAGGAAGAAGTTGATGCTTCCGGACAGCCAAATGCGCGTGTCGGTGGTTTGAAATATGCCGATTTGGATGGCAAGCATGGTATTACTGCCGATGACCAGACTTGGATATATAACCCTGTTCCTAAATTCTCTGCCGGCTTTAACATTGGTCTAACATATAAGAACTTTGATTTAAGCATGTTCTGGCAAGGAGTGTTTGGCAAGGATGTTTATAACAACCAGAAGTTCCAGACAGACTTTTGGAGTATAACAGATGCCGGCTCAAATAAGGGTGACCGTTTGCTTGACGCATGGAATACTAATAATACGGATTCTGATATTCCTGCTCTTACTACAAACAATACAGCAGATGAAGGACGTGCTTCAAGTTATTTCGTTGAAAACGGTTCTTATCTTAAACTCCGTAATCTTCAGTTAGGTTATAGCATACCGGCGAAAGTCCTTTCAAAAGTTAAGATGTCGAATGCCCGTATTTATGTTTCAGGACAGAACCTTTTGACAATTAAGAGCAAGGGGCTTACTTGTTCCGATCCAGAAAATACTGATTGGAATTATCCATTGGCGACATCTGTTTCATTTGGTTTACAGATAGGATTTTAAGCATTAAGATTTGTAGAAAATAAAAATAATAGTTAGACATTATGAAAAGAATATATAAATTATTGACTGTTTGTCTGGTCGGACTTTCATTGAATAGCTGTAACGATTTTCTTGATTATAATCCTACAGCCGTAGTAGATGAGGAAACTGCATTCTCAAAACCTGAAGAAATGGTAACTGCGGCATACGCTATGTTAGGCGACTGCTGGTACACATATCCGTTCAATCTCTTTCCGTATGGAGATATCACTTCTGACAACTCCCTGAAAGGTGGTTCCGGTACTACAGATACAAATTATCACGCACTTGAAATCTGGAGTTCACTTACTGCTACTACTCCTGACCACATGGATGACCTTTGGTACAGACTCTATTGTGCTGTCTCAAGATGTAACCGTGCTTTAGTTGCATTGGAGACTAATGGTGAAAGTGTATTGGGTTCAAGTCTGACCGAGCAGCGCGTCGCTGAAGTGAAATTCTTACGTTCCCATTTCTATTATAAACTGATTACAGTGTTCCGTCAGATTCCTTGGATTGATGAAGTGGCATACTCTAACAATACTATTGAGCAGATAAGCAATACAGCTTTCAGTTATGAAGAGCTTATGAAAAATGTTATCGCGGATTTCGAAACAGCTTATAATGTTTTGCCTGAATCACAGACTGATGGCGGACGTGTAAATAAAATTGCCGCAGCTTCATATTTGGCTAAATGTTATCTTGACCTGGCTTGGGGTACCGGTTATGAAAGCGGTACAGGTGTTGAGTTCATCAATAATGACTATATGGAAAAAGTCGTTGAATATACTGAAGTAGTAAAATCTTCACAATATGGTTACTTGGAGGATTTCGGTGATATATTCTTACCGGAATACAAAAACAGTAAAGAGTCTGTTTTTGCGGTTCAGACATCTGATTATTCAGAAGATAATACAGCATTCGGTCGTGCTAACTGGTCAATAACATTGAACGGTTGTTGGGGTATGTGGTCTTGTGGATGGGATTTTCATAAACCATCTCAAAATCTTGTAAATGCATTCAAGACAGAAAACGGGCTGCCTATGTTCGAGCATTTCAACGATAAGATTGATTATCCTGTAAATGGTCAGCCTTCCATTCAGAAATGGGACCCACGTTTGTTCCATACAGTAGGTATGCCTTCTTTCCCTTATAAATATGAAAGTGCGTACATGCAGACAGTCAATAACTCACGTACTCCTAACACATACGGATACTATACTTCTTTGAAGGAGGTTCCACAGCGTTCAAAAGGTGAAACATTTAATCAGCCTTGGCAAGCATTTGCTACTAATGATTATGTGTTCCGCTACACAGATGTTATGCTGATGCGTGCTGAAGCCTTGGTGGAACTTGACAGACTGGGTGAAGCAAAAAAAATCATTAACGATATTCGTCAGCGTGCTGCCAATTCTATAAACAAGCACATCAGTTATGCAAAAGATTTCTGTAAGATAAGTCTCTATCCGGATTCTTATTTCGACGATAAAGAGACAGCACGCGAATGTGTACGTTGGGAGCGTCGTCTGGAACTGGCTATGGAAAACGGCCGTTATTTCGACCTTCGCCGTTGGGGTATAGCTTCTGAAACGCTGAACGCATACTTCGCAAGCGAGCAGAATGATGTTTACACTTACGTAAATGAAAAAGGAGAAACTGTGGAACAGACTTACGCCCAATACTACAAGGATGCGAAATATACTCCGGAGAAGAACGAATACTTCCCGATTCCATACAACCAATTGTTCTATATTCCGAAACTGTACAAACAGAATAAGAATTATGATTGATACTTGTTTTTATCATAGTTTTCAATAGGTATTAGTATCGAATAGTATATATAATTTTTTTAAATCAGAAACAATAAACATAAGAATCGAATATCATGAGAAAAAGAGTAATTACAATTATGTCTGTTTTGTTTGCTTCGTTATCTTCTTCTTTCGGAGCAAATGGAAATGAGTTGAAGATAAGCCACATGGTGAACGAGGCCAATTTCGTAGGCATGGAAGTTATGAACAGATACATACTGTTGCCAATTCAGGACAATGCTCCGGAAGCAAAAGTAGGTATAATAAAGAATAATGTAAAGGTTGGTGTCTATTCGAATGTCCGTCTTGCTCGTGAAAGGGTTGACTATTATGTCCCATTCAAACTAATAGACTATAAAGGGGAATATATTACAATAGATATACAGGGAGTACCTGAAAATGCTCTTTGCTGGAAAAAACTGAAACTGTCCGATAATTTCGATACCGCAAACCGTGAGGAATTCCGTCCGCTTTATCACCATACACCGGCATACGGATGGATGAACGACCCTAACGGAATGTTTTACAAGGACGGAGTATATCACCTGTATTATCAGTATAATCCGTATGGAAGCACATGGGGAAACTTGGCATGGGGACACTCCACATCGGCCGACCTTGTAAATTGGAAATCAGAAGGAATAGCCATAGCCCCTGATGCTTTGGGCGCCATCTTCAGCGGTTCTTGTGTGGTTGATAAGGACAATACAGCAGGCTTCGGAGCCGGAGCGGTTATTGCGTTCTACACATCTGCCAAATCCTCTCCATGGGGTGACATTCAGACACAGAGCATGGCCTACAGCCTTGACGATGGAAAAACTTTCACAAAATATGACAAGAATCCTGTTCTGACTTCCAGGGAACGTGATTTCCGTGACCCGAAAGTGTTCTGGTACGAACCCGATAAACACTGGGTCATGATGCTTGCTGTAGGTCAGGAAATGCAGATTTATTCTTCTAAGAATCTGAAGGAATGGAAGAAGGAAAGCAGTTTTGGCGAGAAGCAGGGTGCGCATGGTGGAGTTTGGGAATGTCCGGATCTTGTGGAACTACCGGTGGAGGGTACAAAGGAGAAAAAATGGGTACTGATATGCAACATCAATCCCGGAGGTCCTTTCGGAGGTTCAGCCACACAATACTTCGTAGGAACATTTAATGGCAAGAAATTTATAAATGAGTCTCCCACAGAAACCAAATGGATGGACTGGGGAAAGGACAACTATGCCACAGTAACATTCAGCGGCGCGCCCGACGGACGTGTCGTAGCCTTGGGATGGATGAGTAACTGGCAGTATCAGGGAGTATTGCCTACCATGCAGTATCGTGGCGCCAATACCATTGCACGCGACCTGACACTCTACCGCAGCAATGGTGAACTATATCTCAAGTCGTCTCCTGCAAAGGAAATGCTTCAGGCACGTGGCGAAAAGAAGTCTTTCTCTCCGTTCAAGGTGAAAGAGAATTATCGTATAGACAGTCTTTTGGATGATAATAATGGCGCTTACGAGATAGTTATGTCAATAAAAAATAACGGAGCTTCGCGTATTGTGTTCTATCTAAGTAATGAAAAAGGAGAAAAACTACACATGCACTTCGATGTACAGCGCAAACAGTTTGTAATGGAGCGCAGTGAAAGTGGTTTGGTGGATTTTAGTCGGGAGTTCCCTGCTCTGACGGTTTCTCCGGTAGATGATACGGATGAAATAACCCTTCGTATATTTGTCGATCGTTCCAGTGTTGAAGTGTTTGGCGAGGACGGTGAATATGTAATGACAAACCGTATGTTCCCTTCCGCTCCATACAACACACTTATATTCGAAAATGAGCGGGGAAACTTCAATGTTAAAGAACTGAATATCTATAAACTGAAATAATTATGGCTACAGTAAAACTAAATAAATTAATTCCTGTGATGCTTTGCTTTTTCGCCATGGGTTTTGTCGACCTGGTGGGAATAGCATCCAATTATGTGAAAGCAGACCTTGGCTTGAGTGATTCTCAAGCCAATATCTTCCCTTCGCTGGTATTCTTCTGGTTTCTGATTTTCTCGGTACCGACCGGAATTCTGATGAACCGTATAGGCCGTAAGAAAACAGTGCTGTTGAGCCTTGTAGTGACATTCGCTTCATTGCTTCTGCCAATATTTGGCGATAGTTACATGTTGATGCTTTGCTCATTCTCTTTGTTAGGTATAGGAAATGCTCTTATGCAGACATCATTGAATCCGCTTTTAAGTAATATTATAAGCGGCGACAAGCTGGCCAGTTCCTTGACTTTCGGTCAGTTTGTAAAAGCCATAGCCTCATTTCTCGCCCCATATATAGCCATGTGGGGTGCCACACAGGCAATGCCGACATTCGGTCTTGGCTGGAGAATTCTCTTCCCTATATACATGATAATAGCTGTTATAGCCGTACTTTGGCTAGGCGCTACTCCTATAGAAGAAGAACATCCCGACAAGGCATCCGGTTTTGCCGATTGTCTTAAACTTCTTGGTTCTCCTTTCATCCTGCTTTGTTTTGTAGGAATAATGTGTCATGTAGGTATAGATGTCGGAACCAATACCACGGCTCCAAAGATACTGATGGAACGTCTTGGCATGAGCCTTGATGAGGCTTCGTTTGCGACCAGCCTTTATTTCATTTTCCGTACCATCGGCTGTTTTTCCGGTTCTATTATCCTTCAGAAAGTTTCTGCCCGTTTGTTTTTCCTTATAAGTGTACTCTGTATGCTTGCTGCAATGGTAGGACTGTTGACTTCAGATGCCGATTCAGTGATATACACATCCATCGCATTGATAGGTTTCGGTAATTCAAATGTATTCTCGATAATATTCTCTCAGGCTCTTCTTTCAATGCCAGAAAAGAAAAACGAGATATCGGGTTTGATGATAATGGGTCTTTTTGGTGGAACAGTATTCCCATTGCTTATGGGATTTGCTTCCGATGCAGCCGGTCAGGACGGAGCAGTAGCAGTAATGGCTATAGGAGTGATTTATTTGTTGATTTATACCATGAAACTTAAAAAATAACACATTATGAATGATTTAGTAGTAGGAATGGGTGAAGCATTATGGGATGTGCTTCCGGAAGGAAAGAAATTGGGTGGTGCCCCTGCAAACTTTGCATACCATATATCTCAGTTTAGTTTGAACAGCCGTGTAGTAAGTGCTGTTGGTGATGATAAACTTGGAAAAGAGATACTCGACAGTTTCCGCGATAAGAAACTTTACGGTATAGTTGAAACAGTCCCTTATCCAACAGGTACAGTTCAGGTAGAGCTTGATGCCGAAGGTGTTCCCTGTTATGACATAAAGGAAGGTGTTGCATGGGATAATATCCCGTTTACTCCTGCTCTTGAAGACCTGGCAAAGCACACGCGTGCTGTCTGTTTCGGTTCTTTAGCCCAGCGTAGTGTAGTATCGCGCGAAACAATCAACAGTTTTATTGATGCCATGCCTGCAGGTGACGATATATTGAAGATATTTGATATCAATCTCCGTCAGGGATTTTACACAAAGGAGATTCTCTGCAATTCATTCCGAAAGTGTAACATCCTAAAGATAAATGACGAAGAATTGGTGACAGTAAGCCGTATGTTCGGCTATCCCGGTATCGACCTTCAGGACAAGTGCTGGATTCTTTTGGCCAAGTATAATCTGAAGATGCTGATACTGACTTGTGGTGTAAACGGCAGCTATGTATTTACTCCAGGAAGCGTTTCATTTGTAGAAACTCCGAAGGTAGTTGTAGCCGACACAGTTGGAGCCGGCGATTCTTTCACAGCAACATTTGTAGCTTCCATATTGAAAGGAAAGAGTGTTCGTGAAGCGCATGAATTGGCAGTAAAAGTTTCAGCCTATGTATGTACGCAGAACGGTGCAATGCCGGTATTGCCGGATGTGTATTTGGACTGATTTAAATAGGCTAATAGTTTATAAATAAAATTGTGACGGCTGTTGAATACATTATAAAAGATGTTCAACAGCCGTTCTTAATATTCTTATTTTTTCTTTAATACATCTGTTGGACTTTCACCAAAGAATTCCTTGTAGCATTTGGTGAAGTACGAAGGGGATGAGAATCCCACCTCGTATGCAATTTCGGAGATACTTTTTTCTGTCGATGTCTTGATTATCGCGTTAGCCTTGTTAAGCCTTGCTATTCTCAGAAGTTCATTAGGTGTATATCCTGTCAGAGCTTTTGCTTTTCTGTATAGCTGAACTCTGCTGAAACCTATCTTTTCACCCATATCTTCTACACTGAAATCTGTATTACCCATATTCTCCTCAATCAGTTTGCGCAATTTTTCTACAAAACCTTTATCTGTATCAGCCAGTGGGGTAGTGCTTGTGGTGACTTTATCTCCAAAGAAATCTTTCAGTCTGTTGCGGTTGTCTATCAGATTGCGGAGTCTGGCCATGAGCAGTTCAGAACTGAAAGGTTTCGATATATATGAGTCTGCACCACATTCGTATCCTTTTATTTTCTGTTCGTCCATAGAGTAGGCCGTGAGCATCATTACCGGGATGTGCGACGTGCGCGGCTCAGCTTTCAGGTGCTTACAGCACTCCATTCCGTCCATAACAGGCATCATCACGTCGCAAATAATTATGTCCGGAACATTGGCTATAGCCAGTTTAAGTCCCTCACTGCCGTTTGCTGCCTCAATTACAGTGTAATTCTCACTTAGCAGTGATTTTACATAATCTCTTACGTCCTGATTGTCATCAATAACCAGCACTACTGCTTCGTGTTCACCCTCATTTGAAGCGTCCCGGTCTTTGCCTGTAACGTTCTCTGCCGACAGACTTTCCTGACCTGCCATAACAACCGCTCCTTCCTTGAGATTGTTCAAAACAGCTTTTCTGTCAATGTCATGATATATTTTACCGTCTTGTTTTGCTGGAATATTAATCGTAAATATAGTACCGTTTCCTTCTTTGCTCTTTACGTCGATTTTCCCGTGATGCATTTCTACAAATGCTTTAACAAGTGCAAGTCCTATACCAGAGCCTGCATGGTGTACATCTATCCGGTAGAAACTTTCAAATATATGTTTGACATGTTCTGCCGGCATTCCGACACCGGTATCTGAGAATTTCATTGATATGCCGTTCTCTGCATTTTTGCTTAGACAGATGCTGATATTACCGTTTTTCGGAGTGAATTTGAAAGCATTCGAAAGCAGGTTGTAAGTTATTCGCTCCATCATTTCTGAATCTGCTATGACGTTATAATCCGCATCGTCTGCCGTAAATTTAAATGTGATGTGTTTTCTGTAAGCCAGTGTACGGAACGCTTCAGCCCACTCTTTCATACAGTCTTTTATGTTGAACTCTGATAAATGCATTTCCAGTTTCCCGTTTTCAAACTTTCTGAAGTCCATAATCTGATTTATAAGTCTTAGGAGAACCGTTACATTCTTGTTTATGATATTCAGCAGGAACCTTTCATCATCTCGGATGTTTTCGCTGTTCAAGAGCTTTTTTACCGGGTCGGCTATCAGAGTGAGCGGTGTACGGAAGTCATGCGAAACATTCGTAAAGAAAGCTAATTTAGCTTTTGTAGCTTCTTCAAGTTTTTGTGATAAGTCAATAAGCTGGTCACGTTGTTCTTCCAGTTGCTGTTTCTGTTTAGAGAGTTCTGCGTTAAGCCTTATTTTGGTCCAGTAAGCCCTTACAACGAAGAACAACAGTACGGCTAATAAGAATAGAATAACAATGCAAGCATACAAGAACATCTTCTGCGATGAATATCTCATGAGATATGTATCGAGTTTTGCGTTAAGAACTTCAATTTTCTCATCCAATGTATTTATATGCGACGTTTGCATTTGCATGATTCTTGCATTCCCGGCATTTACTAATGCTGACGATAATATATTTTCTCTTTTATAATCTCTTTTTTCCAATATATTCATGGCAACCTGGATAACCTTGTCTCCTTCTGTAGGGTATATGAAAGTGGCATCAAGTATGTTGTCTGCCACCAGTTCAACACCTAACTTTTCTCCTGCCAAAGCATCAACTCCAACAAATAGCATTTCTTTTTCTCTACCGGATTTTTTTGCGGCCTGATATGCCCCATATGCCATAGGGTCGTTCTGGGCTATTACCATGTCGATGTCTTTATGTATGGAGAGTATGGAATCGAACTTTGTTTCGGCCTTGTTTTTTAGCCATGCGGCATCGGTAGTAGCAATAATTTCTATTGAAGGGTATTCTTTTAGAACTTCATTCATCCCATTATGTCTTTCCAGTGCAGGAGTAGAGCCTTTAAGCCCTGTAAGTTCTACAATTTTTCCTTTTCCGTTCAGTCTGTTTGCTATGTAAGTACCTATCTGTTTCCCCATCAGATAGTTGTCTCCCCCAACGAAAGCAGTGTATTTGTCGGATGTGATTTTTCTGTCCACCAATACCACCGGAATTCCCCTGTCATAAGCCTTTTCCACCACCGGAGTAATAGCTTTCGCCTCATTTGGTGATACAACTATCAGATTGACATCATTTGCTATAAATTCTTCTATATCCTTTATTTGCTCGCGGTTATTGTCTTTTGCAGTCCTTATTTCCACTTTCAGGTTTGGATAGAAAAGGGCTTCGCGCATTATTTCTTTGTTCATACGGCTTCTCCATTCGTCATCGCTGCATTGCGATACGCCGATGATGAAATTCCGTTCATGGTTAGCACATGATGCGATAATGAATAATTGAATAATTGAGAATATAGTTATGATATGTCTTATAATGAGGTGTTTCATTTTTGTATTTCTGAGTATATATAAGCCTGTTTCACTATCAGATAAGACGCTCTACTATTTCCTTATCGAGATTTGTCAATTCACAAACGTCATCGATGGAAAAACCTTTCTGCAACATGCGTTTAGCTGTTTCTATTTTCGCTTTCTCTATTCCTTTCTCTATTCCTTTCTCTATTCCTTTCTCTATTCCTTGTGCTATGCCTTCCTCCCTGCCTTGTGCCATGCCTTCCTCCCGGCCCTGTGCCATGCCTTCCTCCCGGCCTTCTTCTCTACCTTGCTCGATCCCCTGATTATAGCCTTTGTTCAGAGCATCACTTACAAGGGTTTTCTCTACTCTTACTGCATCCCAAAAGTCATCATATCCCCAAAGCTGTGCATCACTAAAGGCTGACTCCTCAAGCTGGTCTACAGCCTTCTTTATTTCGGGAACATTCATAAGCTCTTCCGGTACAACGCGTGTCTTTTCGTCCACCTCAGTAAGATATCGAAGCCAAAGCACCTGCATCTTCTTCTCGCTAAAAGTCTGCGGTTTGAATTTTGGAAGTTCCACAAATATAAAGCGCAGCCCCTCAATCACTTTTTCCGTATGCTCCATATGGACGATGCGGTAATCATGATAGAACTCCTCTATCTCAGGCATGAAAACATCATTCACTATATTAAGTGAATAAACAGGCTGAAGCAGTTCGTATTTCTCGCCTTTATCTCCCTGTCTGACGTATGCTTTAGACGCATTGAACAGCACACGGTGCATGAACGCAGGAGACCATATCATCTGCATTTCCACTATGAACACACGACCGTTTGAATCGCGACAACGAACATCTACTATACTGTTTTTTTTCAAAGGAGTTTCAGGCACGAGTTCTGCAGGAAGATATTCCAGACTGACAATTTTCTCATCTTCTGTCTCGAAAGGAAGAAGGGCGTTAAGAAAACTTGTTATCAAATCCGGATGCTCTCCGAAAACCTTTTTGAATGTCAGGTCTGCTTTGGGGTCAAGATATCTCATATTCGTTTCTTTTGTAGGTGTTTCAGCAAAGATAATGCAAAAGCATGGATAATCAAAATAGATATGAGAGTTTCATTAATTATTACACAAACGCACTGAAATAAAGCGTGACTTTGCAGTTAAAACAAAATAAAGACAAGATAATTAATATGTAACTAACCCAAAATCCGATGATGCTATTCAGCCTCATTAACATGAAACAGAGAGGCTCCTACCTTTCGTTCGACTCCCTATGCGATGATTTGAACCTCAACAAGGACGAAATAACATCTCGCCTGAAAGATGCAGGCTTTGAATACGATGAAGGATTAAACAAGTTCTGGTAACATACTTTTTTCACAAGAGGGAGAATGCTTTATTCTGCTGTTATTCTTTCTTGCTTTTACATATTTCGAGAAATCATTAATTCCGATATTCAACTCTTTAGCAATACTTTCATCAGAAAGCCCCTGTTTCCTGAAAAGCATACTCATATTACCAAGTAACCGGCTTTGCTCTCCCTTTCCTAATTCTTATCCGCAAGTTACTTGTTTTCAGATTGCTTGGGATGGTAATATATAAAAAATGCGCCAAGTGAACAATTGGTATTGTGCACCAGGCGCATTGGTTTTAGTTATAACAAGTCGTTTTAAAAGTCATCTGCCGGAAAACCTGTACGGCGGAAACCTGACACCTTGTATGTCAAAGCATCCTCGTCATCGTCAAACTGAATCATGTATACTATGCTGTCGGCAGGCATTCCGCTCGGGGTAGTAGCCACTCCTTCCAATACTTTACCATCGGCAACTTTGACTTTGCAATCATATGAAACATTACTTACAAAGTCTTTTGTAGAGAAAGTCCTGTTTTTATAATCCACATCCACTTTCAACTTGTAGTCCCAGAAATTTCCGCCATCGTCCAGCCACATTTCTGTCGGGACATTGTTTGCCGTATTGTAAGTGTTCATGCGGAAATGTCCAAGTCCTATATCGCCGGCCTCTTGTCCGTCAATAATCACAGTGGCGGTAACCCACCATTCTCCTGCCATTTTTTCGACTTCTGTCCCTCCCGGTTCGAAATCTTTCTGGCAAGACACGAACATGACAGATATGGCAGCAAAAGCAAGTACTATATATTTTCTCATCATTGATTACATTTTAGTTAGTTTATATTCAAATTTCATTCCTGCATAATCTACCATCATATCAATGGTATTATCAGCATTTAAAGTTCCGGCAATAGACGTTGCTGAATCACCCCAGCCTACTACATAACTGTAAAGTCCATCTACCACGCCATTGGCATCAATAGAAGCATATCCGCTCAAGCTATAATCATCGCCATAGCCTTTACCTTGAGAATAATATCCTCCTATAAAATCTGAGAACGCATAAAATCCCGGTTTTACGAGCGAGACTGTTACAGTAAAACCAGAGAAATTGTCAGAGCCGACAGAAGTCGTACGTTTACCTTCTACACTATATGTACCGGAATGGTCCGATGTAACAGAAGGGTCATACACAAACACATCCCTGCTGTCGGAAACAGAGAAACCATCCTTGTTCTGAGCAGAATAGTACAATGGATAATATCCCACCTTATCAGTTTCCACACTACCGGAAACCTCCACTTTGTCAGCAACATCCACACCGTTTTCTGTTGCCGTATATCCCGGTTCATTATATGGAGTGTTCAATTCCATCCATATTTCTTTTTCTCCTTTCAACTGGAGGTCAACATAATACGTTATTTGCGAAAGGTCTTCTATTTCTTTTTCACACGATGTCGCCGTAAAAAGAAGCACACTTCCCATTAACATGCCGTATAATATCTTTTTCATATATCTATCTTATTTCGTTAAGGATTATTATTTCTTATCCCACCATACAGGAGTGTCCAAGGACACAGCTTTAGGGGTGTTTACGTTATACATACGCGCACTCAGAGGATAGTTCACACGCTTGATAAGTCCGCTACCCATCACGTTTTTCCAAGGGGAAATCAAGTCGCCGGCAGAATATCCGGAAGCTATTCCGTTTTTGAATATATCAACTTGAGGCACCGTGGTGAGTTTAGGGACATCGGTACGACGCAATTCGCTCCAAGCCTCCATGTGATCCATGCAGAAGAAAGCGGCCCATTTCTGCATATAAATCAAATCAAGTTTGTCCTCGTCGGTTGACGCACCTGCCCACAGGTTTAAAATATCATCTTCCCGACCGGCTATGCCACGAGCTTCAAAGTCCGCCTTCACTGCATTCTCATAAGCAATCTGCGCCCCTGCCGCATCGTTCAAGAATCTCAATTTCACTTCAGCTACGAGGAACTGTAGATTCGCCTGTGTAAAGAAATAAACCGGCTGTACGGCACCTTTGCCATCAGAATGGTTAGGATTGATTGCACTTACGTCTTTATTCAACCATTTGTCGGAACCGTTATGTTCGTCAGATATCTCCCTTCCTCCGGGAATCTGGCCAACGTATTTGTTGTCTTTCTTGTTCAAATTGATAGCGAAAGACATTCTCGGGTCATTCGTAGAAGTATAGTAAGATACAATCGGATATGCGGCACATTGTCCTCCTGTAATACCCACAGCGTTAGTTTCATACCAAGGGTTACGCTTTGACGCCTCATCCGCAAAACCTCTGAAAGCTGCATCACCTGTAAAGAAATTATTTGCATTTACAAGTGTTTTCACTTTTTCTATATATGCATCTTTCTCCATGTCGGCATCGATGAAACGCATATACATGCGGAGGCGCAACGCATTGGCCAAACCTTTCCACTGTTCCATGTTTCCGTCGAACACGAGGTCTTCCGCATCCAAAGAAGCAAAAGCATCTTCATCTAAAGCCTTTTCCGCATCATCCATTTCTTGCAAAATCCCTTTATACACATCTTCACCTTTGTCCCATTTAGGATTGCTCACATTGGTACCACCCAATGCCTCGGTATATGGAG
This sequence comes from Bacteroides sp., assembly GCF_019417265.1. Taxonomy (GTDB): domain Bacteria; phylum Bacteroidota; class Bacteroidia; order Bacteroidales; family Bacteroidaceae; genus Phocaeicola. Next base: position 26,876 of record NZ_DXVR01000016.1, on the reverse strand, counting down.
CATCGCTTGTATTGTCCACCATCACCTGGAGAATATAGGCACGCATCACCGTAGTGGCAAAAGACAATGCCGTGCTTGTACTCTTGTCCAACACTTCCTTGGCATCCATCAAAGCACGCGCATAGATAGTGGTATAAGAATAATCGAGCAACTGAGATGTTTCGTTCAGATTATATTGACTGATTGTCACATACTGGCTCGCCTCAGGAGACTGTTCGAAATACTGAGAAAAGAAACCGGCATAGTTATGTATATCCCCACCTGCGGCAACAGCCACACCGGCTTCAACAGAAGGGAATATCAAATCCGGAGTCATCTGTTCGTTTGCCGGATAGTTCGGGTTGTCATTGATGTCCAAGTCGCAACTTGTGACCAAACCCGCCATCAACAATGAATAAAATATAGTTTTTTTCATAAATAACTTTTCCTTTAATAATTAGAATTTCACATTTAAGTTGATACCGAAATTGCGTGAAGACGGATTGGAACCGAACTCTCCATAATTACCATACAGGTCGTTACCCAAAGACGTTGTTTCAGGATCGATGTAGGTATTGTCCGATGGAGTCCACACGAACAGGTTGTTTCCATATGCGGAAATCTTTACACCTTGCAGCGGAGTCTTTGTAAACCATTTCTTAGGCATGTTCCAGCTCAGTACAATAGACCTCAACTTGACGTACGACTTGTCTATCAAATCAATCTCTCCATTTATACCTCCTTTTTGCCCGTAATAATAATTACATATATCCATAGATGATATCGGCGTAGTGTTTTCCACATAAGAGATGCTGCCGTCAGGATTTTCCACCATATTTACTGAGTTAGGGATGATGAACGGGTTACGGTCGTTGTATGCAGTCTGTATTGCATTACCGGTAAAGAACATCGTGTTCTTGGTTTTTGAATACATGACACCGCCCCTTCGGATATCGAAGTCCGCGCTCAGAGACACGCCTTTGTATGACAACATTGTAGAAAGCCCCATTTGATAACGGTTGTTCATGTCGCCCAATATCTTGAATTCTGTGTCGCGTACGGCAAATCCGGTTTTAGGATCAACAACAATTCTTCCTTCAGGGTCGGTTACCGCCACTTCTCCCTTGAATGTTCCAAGAGGTTCACCCACTATCGCATACATGCTGGTACCACCGTTCAAGCCGAAAATAGAGGTTTCTCCTCCAAGCTCCTCAGGAAGGCTTACTACCTTGCTCCAGTTCTTTGTAAAGTTGAGCGTCACGTCCCATCTGAAATCTCTAATCTCTACAGGAGTCACGTTTACGAGCAATTCGACACCCTTGTTGCTGATTTTACCTAAATTGGTATTCTGCGAAGTATAACCCGTTGCAGGGTCAAGGCTCAACGACATAATCTGTTTGTCTGAATTACGGTTGTAATAAGCCAAGTCGAAAGAAATGCGGTTGTTCAGGAATGCCATGTTAAGTCCGAATTCATATTCCGTTGTCATTTCCGGACTCAGCGTGCTGCTACCCAATACATTTCCTAAAGTATAAGCATTTACGCCATTGATAGGAAATTCAATGCTTCCGAAAGGGATTTTATATTCTGCCGCCGCGTAAACCGGGCTCAACATATATACATCGGCATCGTTACCTGTCTGACCCCAGCTTGCACGAACCTTACCGAATGTTATTATGTCCTTCACATCATCACTCAACAGTTCGCTGAACAGGAAGCTACCTGTAACGCCAGGATAGAAGAAATCACGGTTGCCCTTTGGCAAAGTGGAAGACCAGTCGTTACGTGCGGTAACAGTCAAGTATAGCATGTCTCTCCATGAAGCCTCCACCTGTCCGAACACACCCATCAGGCGGCGAAGTTCCTGATATTGCGTAACGGAAGGAGTCTTTGCAGAGTTCGACAGATTGAACCATGTAGGAATGGTAAGGTCGTTCACCTCTGATTTCTGGTATGAATATCTACGCTCGTTGCCGTTGAAACCCACCAAAGCGTTTACATGGAAATCGTTTATTGGCATATCGAAAGTCAACAATAAATCATGGTTAATCTCACGGCGGCGCGTTGTCATGATGCTATACTGGCCATATTTGCCTGCAAACGGGCTGTAAGTGCCTTGGCCCTCACCGTTCGGGGTACCTTCGTAATAAAGCGCGTACAGGTTTTCCTTGCCGAACTCCTTCTGTCCTGTAGTAGTGTCGAGCCCCATGCGGTATGTAAACTTGAAGTATTTCAGGAAGTCATAATCCACCTGGAATTTACCGTAAAAACGTTCAGAATTGTATGTGTTCAAGTTGTTTTCCAATATATAATATGGGTTCATCACACCATAAGGGGTGTAATAATAGCCGGGAGTATTGAAAGGGTCGTTCAGATCGGCCATGCTTTCCATGCTGATATCGCGAGGTGTCTGCCACAATGAGTTTGCCATTGACAAGCCTTGGCCTGTCGATGCGAACTTGTTATCCTGATGAGCATAATTCAAAGAAGAGCTGAAAGTCAAGTCCCCTATCTTGTGGCTGCCTCTTGCAGAGAACGTGTATTTCTTATATGAATCGGCATCCGTAGGTATGATTCCGTCATCGCTAATCTGCGAGAAAGAAACGAAATATGTACTTTTATCAGTAGCACCGTTGAAAGACAAACTGTTGCTATAGCGGAAACCTGCATCGAAGAAGTTTTTCATATTGTCTTCCACTGCTTGATACGGCTTCATCTTCTGAGAATTGTTATAAATATTACCATACAACTGCATTGAGCCGTCAAACCTCGGTCCCCAAGAACCGTTTTCAAGCAAGGTATGATCTCCGCTCCATCCCATACCGAACTCATTCTGCAATTCCGGTATTCTCAGAACAGACGACCACTGCAAGCCGCCGTTATATTCTATACCTAAGCCACGGCTTTTCTTTCCTGATTTTGTGGTAATCATTACCACGCCATTCGCCGCACGGCTACCGTAAAGAGCAGTCGCTGCCGCACCTTTCAGTATGGTCATGCTTTCTACATCGTCAGGGTTTACGGCATTTGCGCCATTACCGAAGTCAAAACCGTCGTTCAAATCAATGGAAGACACTGAAGAGTTGTCCAAAGGCACACCGTCCACAACGTATAAAGGCTGGTTGCTGCCGCTCAAAGAACTTGCACCACGGATAACAACCGAATTTGACGCTCCGGGGTCTGAAGAAGTCGCGGAAATCTGCACACCTGCTACCTTTCCGGCCAGACTTGACATGATATCCGAGGTACGGCTTGCAGAAATCTTCTCGCCGCCCACTGAAGTAGCGGAATATCCAAGTGCCTTTTCCGAACGCTTGACACCCATAGCTGTCACGACGACCTCGTCAAGCAATTCTGTGTCCGAAAGCAATACGACATTAACGACATCTTTGATTTTTAATTCCTGCTTCCTCATGCCTATGTATGAAACAACCAAAGTTCCGGCCGTTCTCTTATTTGCATAAATATTTGTAAAAAAGTATCTTAGCGGAAAAAATGGAAAAGATAAGATACCGACTGGTTTACAACAGGAAGAAACAGCTCAATAGGCAAGGCGTCGCACTTGTCCAAGTCGAAGCATCTCTCGACAAGAGGAAGGTCTATTTTAAAACAAACATCTACCTCAAGCCGGAACATTGGGACGGATGCCATTCCCTTGTATGTAATCATCCGCACGCCAATGAACTCAATGCCATGCTGTTCGAGTTTGTCATCCGTATTCAGACGATGGAACTTGAATTTTGGAAACGGGGTGTCCAGGCCACGCTCTCATTGCTTAAGGACGCCGTGACAAAGGGGAAGGATGTGAATGTGACCTTTCTTGCATTCGCCAAGGACTATGTCAGTAATTCCGGCAGGAAAGAAAGCACAAAGGACAATATCGCCACGACCATCAAAGTCCTGCAGGGATTCCGTGGAGGAATGGACTTCAAGGACATAACATACTCTTTCCTGAAAGAATTCGAGCAGTACCTTCGTGAGAGAGGCAATGGCATAAATACAATAGCCAAACACATGAAACAGCTTCGTATGCTTGTGAACGAGGCCATCAACCAGGGATATATCCATGCGGACGCCTATCCTTTCAGGAAATACAAGATCAAGCAGGAAAAAGGGAAACACGAATTCCTCACCCCCGACGAGCTGAAGAAACTGGAAGGCCTCAGGGTTGACGACAAGAAACTCCGCCACGTACTTGACGCTTTCCTGTTCTGTTGCTATCTGGGACTTCGTTTCTCAGACTTTTCCCAACTTAAGGGCTGCAATTTCGTCAAGGTAAACGGTAAGAGATGGCTGCACTTCAAGTCCGTCAAGACAGGGGTGGAGACAAGGCTTCCACTGCATCTTCTCTTTGACGGGAAGGCACTGGATATATTGGACAGGTATGACATGGCGGATTTTACTGATATCGGCACAAATTCGGAAGTGAACAAGGCTTTGTCGGAAATATCCAGGATGGTTCGTTTCAATAAACATCTGACGTTCCACAGTGCCCGCCATACTTGCGCCACTCTGTTAATCCATAAAGGGGTGCCCATCACCACGGTGCAGAAACTGCTCGGCCACACATCGGTCAAGACTACGGAGATATATTCAGAGATTTTATCCAATACCATTGTGAAAGATTTGAAGGCGGCTGCAAAAAAGCGGAATGTAAACAATTTTCAAAACACGGTTCTTTCAAGGTAGATTACGGGTAGAGTTATGATAATCTACCAGTAATCTACCTCTTTATGAAAATGAAAATTATTTTTCCATCAATTGTCACAATGGTATCTGAAAGTTTTCCGGTGTACTTGGCGTAAGGAACATTACATAATATATCGGCATATAAATTATTTTTCCTACCCTTTGCACATTTATGTCATTCGAAAATACGATTGCATTTTTTATGTGATAATCTTCATTCATTATGAATTTATCCAAAGCCCTGTGCTTTCTGAAGTCCTGTCCTGACTTTACTTCTATGGGAACGGTGCTAAGCGTGTCGTAGTCATCTACAAGAAAATCAACTTCACCTTTCGTCTTGTTGTCATAATATCGCAGCGTGTAATCATGCGCACATAATTCCTGTGCCACGACAGTTTCATACACTGCTCCGAGATTAATGCTGCTGTTTGAAGCAATTACAGCATTGATATTATATTTGTATAGTATATTTGTGAGAATCCCGACATCGTTCAGATATAGTTTAATCAATGTTTTTTGCTCCGACTCTCTTAACGGGAATTTAGGATTTGAAACAGCGATGACCTCCAACGATATTCCGGAACTTACAAGGTATTCCAGTTCGGCATCATAATCCGAACAGCGTTTTCCTTTTTTGTCTTCAATGTCACAATAACGGATACGCTTCTTCTTGTTCTCCATATTCGAAGGTATCATGTCGAAAATACGTCTGATTTTTAACGAATTTTCGCTGTCATATTGCGATGCGTCACCTTTGTACAATTCATATATCTCGTCATGTACCATTCTGACAGCCACTATATTGTTTGTCGTGACGAATGTGTTCACGGCATCAGGCAATCCGCCGATAAGCATATATTTCTTAAACAGGTCGAGGATTTTATTGTGCAAGGCGTTGTCAATCGGTTCTTCTTTCAAGTATTTTTCATGCATATATGCTATTGCTTCCTTTCCTATTCCATTCGCCCATAAGAATTCTTCAAAATCCAAAGGATACATTTTCTTTTTCTGTATTCGTCCACCGGGTTTTGAAAGAGTCTTGTTAAGAGTCACACCGAGCAAGGAACCGCTTGCTATATAAGTAAACCGATCTTCGTCCTTTAAGAATTTCAGCAGCGTAAGCAGCTCCGGATATGCCTGTATTTCATCGAGAAAAACAAGCGTGTTCTCTTTCGTCCCCATTTTCTCACCGGCCAGTGAGCTTAATTTCAGATAGAAATCTTTTGTCGAGGTTACTCCCTGAAACAACTTTTCACCGTTTTTGTCTTCCAAAAAGTTTACTTCGATATAATTTTCAAAGAACTTTTGCCCTTCATATCTGATTATAAAGGATTTGCCAATCTGCCTTGCCCCGTCCAGAAGCAATATCTTGTTGGAACCGAAACGATAATAATCCTGTAATGTCTTTTGGATTTTTCTTTCAAGCATACATTTATTCCATTTATTTGATACCGCAAATATACACTTATTCCACTTGAAAAACAAAAATAAAATACACTTATTCTACTTTTTCGGCAGCAACAACAACATTACCGTCAACAATATGCTGCCGGTTAATATTTTATTGCCTTTATTCATATGAATATTGCAATGGAAGCCTTTGGAAACATTCTACAGTAAATCATTTTAGAGGAAAGATAACATAAACGCATGGATAATCAAAATTGATATGGTGATTTTGAGAATTTTGATAGTTTGGCCTATTTTAGGCGAACATCCGGTCATATTTGAAAAAGACGGTGAACGGCTGCTGAACGGTCTATTAACTGTGTCGTGCAAAACCTCACATTTCGTTTTTTCTTTCAATGTGTTAAAATGGCACATTTTGTTTTGTTGGATATGATTTTTCGTTTTTGCGCTTTTAGATATGATTTTACTGAAAAATCAGAAGAGGTCATAAGACTTCTTCCGGAACGTCATAGCCGATAAGAGTACATGAGAAAATACAGAAAAATGACAATAAAAATGGCATATGAAGTGATTATACTTTACCAACTTCATATGCCATTATATTTTTTAGGGACATTACTGAATATCCCTCGTTTATAATAGCCTATAAACCTTATTTGTAAGAAGGATTTTGAATCATTTTAGGATTAGCATCAATTTCTGCTTGTGGAATAGGCATAATTGTTCTGTAATCATTCCAGTCAACTTTAATTAAATCTTCTCCGTTCAAGAAATGGCTACCACCTTTTCTTTCTACAGTATCACCAACTCTCAAAATATCATACAATCTGTGACCTTCCATTACAAGTTCTTTTCTACGCTCTTTCTTGACTAAATCAAGAGTTGCTGTAATTTTGGTATTTGATGAATTTGCACGATGTCTGATCTGATATAAATATTCATCAGCCAAATCTTGGTCTGGAGTATTTTTCCTTAATGCAGCTTCTGCTCCGATTAAATAAATGTCAGACAAGCGGATAACTCGAATATTATTGACAAAAACATTTCCGTCAAGTCCAGGGTATTTGTTTACAGCACGTTTCTTGCCTTCTTTATCTTCGATTAACAATCCCAATCGTACGTCTGCCTGGTCTTCATTCAGCAAATTCAGGAAATCATCGGTAGCAACCATTGCTCCATACGACTTTGGAGCAGCAACAGCACCAATAAGCTCTCTGGCGCCACCATAAGTTGTTGTAGAAAAATCTAAATCAAAAATTGACTCGCTGTTCTCACGTTTTCCCCACATAGCTACATATTCGGAATTAGGGACTAAGCTGTAACCTCCATGTTCAATTACATCTTTTGCATACTTATAAGCTTCTTCGTAATCACCTTTATATAAATTTACACGAGCCATCAAAGCTTTTACACCCCAAATATTTATGTGCCCGTATGTTTTCTCTTCGCTTATGTAGTTGAGCGCTTCATTCAAGTCACCTAGAACAGCTTCATATCCTTGTGCTACAGTAAAACGTTCCGGCAAAGCAGCAGCATCAAGCACAGTAGTCACCACCGGCACACCTAAAGAGGCTCCATTGTCCTTCTGATAAGGAGTACCGTAAGTAATCAAGAGGTTAAAATGCGCCAATGCGCGAACGGCCAAGGCTTCTCCTTTTGAATTTTTAGTAACGTCTGTCATAGGAACAGCACCTCCGTCAATCGCCTGCAAAAGAACGTTAGCACGGTTGATTACCACATAAGGAACATACCAAAGTGATTCTCTTGCATTATTTTGTCTATCAGTAAAACGATAGAAGTTTTCGGTACGGTCTCCGCTCATTCGTGTTTGAATATTATCGCCGCCGACCTCTGGTCGAGTAATGAAATCCGTTCCATAATAGTATAAGCCTTTTGCAGAAATGAGTCCTTCGTAAAGGCCATTCACAGCGACTTTTGTGTCATTCTCCGTGGTTATTGCTCCGTCACTGACCAATGAATAACTTGGCAGTGTGTTTAAATAATCATCACAAGAAGACAACATCAAAGAACCTGTCAGTAGGGTTGCAAATATAGTATGTATAGTTGTTCTCATTGTTTCTTTTTTTTATTAAATTCCTAATTCTATACCAAATGTAACTGTCTTTAAGTTAGGAAGTCCAAATGTAGGCATTCCATTTACCGGCATTTCAGGATCTGTGAATTTATATGAAGTTAATGTAAGCAGGTTAGATCCTGAAACAAAAACGCGTACATTGTTTAACTGTGCCTTGTTAACCCATTTTTGTGGAAGAGAATATGAAAGGCTTAAAGATTTCAGACGTAAATAGTTCAAATCTTTCATGAAACGTGAACTACCATAGTTACCCCATACATAATTGTTAATACGACGAGGAACATCTGTCACATCACCTGGTTTCTGCCATCTGTTCAACTGGTCGGTTGACATGTTATACCAAACTGCATATCCGTCTGTATCGGTAAAACTTGTTCTATATGTATCATAAACTTTTCCGCCCAAAGAGAAATTAAAGAGCATATTCAGTTCCAGTCCTTTCCATGAAAGTGAGTTTCTCCATCCACCAGTTAACTTAGGGTCTGGCTTACCGATGATTACGCGCTGTGCTTCTGTAGGATCTTTTGTCAATCCTCTATTAATGCTTCCATCTTCATTCTTAGTATTCAGAACCCATTGCTCTTCACCGGTCTGAGGGTCAACTCCTGCCCATTCACGGCTCCACCATGAATAATAAGACTCTCCTTCACGGGTGATACGGCTTCCGTCTATAATGTCTTTCCCCTCATATAGTTTTGTAACTTTATTACTGTTGTGAGACAAGGCCAAGCCGGTATTCCATCTTACTTGCGAGTGTTTGAACACATCCACATTGATATCGACTTCCACACCCTGGTTTTTCATTTCACCTACATTCTTTAGCATTGAAGAAAAACCTACTGTCATTGAAGTTGGTACATCCTGTAGCAAATCGCTGGTACGACGAGTATAATAATCAAATGTCACATTTAAACGGTCGAATAGACGAGCGTCAAATCCAATATTGAAGTTTTTATTCTTTTCCCAAGACAAATCAGGGTTTGGTACTGAGACAGGAGCAGAACCTGGTTTATCCTGATAATTATAGCCATAGCCATATAGACTTAAATGACTGTAATATGAATTTGGCAAAGTACCGTTGACACCGTAAGATGCTCTAATTTTCAAGTCATTCAACCATGTCAAATCATGCATAAATTCTTCTTGTGTCATTCTCCATGCAGCAGAAGCTGACCAGAAGTTCGCCCATCTATCATTAACTCCCAAACGAGAACTTCCGTCTCGACGGAAATTGGCAGACAAATAATATTTGTTGTCAAAGTCGTAATTAACGCGTGATAAGAATGAAAGCAAATGGTCTTGCTCATAATAGGCAGTACCTTCCATCGGACTAGCGGCATTGATAGATTCCGGCAACTTATTGTGTGGATAACCAGTTTGTGATGCCATTACATACTCTACTCTGCGGTCATCTACATCCCATCCTGCAAGCACATCCAAATTATGTTTCTCATTAAATGTATTCACATAATTCAGTGTAGTTGAAGAATATATATTATGCTGGTTCAAAATATAATTAGATCCAAGACCTTCTAAATCCGCACCATTGTTAGAATCCATAGGCCAATAAGTCAATGATTTGTTAGCAACATAATCATAGCTTAAATTTTCTTTAAGTGTCAATCCGTCAATGATTTCATAAGAAGCCCACAAGCTATTCAGACTTCTGAATACATTAGATTTGTTTTTGTCTTTTTGTAAATCTTCTACGGGATGAGAGTTAGGGAAATAAGCCTGAATAATAGGACTTGACATATCATAATTTCCATCCTCATCATAAATTCGTATATTAGGTGTAATAACATAGTTAATCAAGAAGAAAGGGTTAGCATAAGATGTTCCTTCTGAAACTACTTGTGACTCCTGCTTAGAAAGTGAAACGTTGGCTCCCATCTGCCATTTGTTGTCTGCAGAACGGTGAGTGGCGTTAATACGTCCAATAAATCCGTCCATTTTGGAATTGTTAGCTTTTCCTTGATCTTTCTTATATGAAAGAGAAGCAAAGAATGAATTACGCTCGTCACCTCCTTGTGCAGAGAATTCATAGTTTTGAGAAGAACCGTGTTTACGGAACAATACAGACTCCCAATCTTCGTTATAGTCTGGAGCATATACATCAGCAGCAGCTTGTGCATATGCTTTTGCTTGTTCTTCCGTGGCAGGAGTATAATTCCCATCGGCATCAGGGATACCATAAAGGATTGCTTCATTGTATGCACCTTCGTATGTCAATTCACGACGTTGAGTGCCATTTACATTTTCACGGTTCTTCATTGCCCAGTCAGAGAATCCCCAATTTGCTTTAAAGTTGATACGTGTTTTTCCTGCTTTTCCTTTCTTGGTAGAAATCAGAATAACACCGTTTGCAGCTCTAGAACCATATAGTGAAGCGGCAGCTGCATCTTTCAACACTGTAATGCTTTCAATATCACTTGGGTTGATAGATGACATTACATTAAAAGATTTACTATCATCTTTAACCGCAGAGATAGCTACATCTCCAGATACAACAGGTACACCGTCAATTACATATAGAGGTTCATTTGTGGCATTCATTGAGCCTGTACCTCTCACACGAATTTCCAATGCCGCACCTGGCTGACCGCTACTTCCATTAATTGTTAATCCTGGAGTTGTACCTGCAAGAGCCTGTTCGAAAGAGGTCACCGGAATGTCTTTTAAAGCTTTTGCACCATCAACAGAAGACGCAGACCCAGTAAATGAAGACTTCTTAGCTGTACCGTAAGCCACAACCATAACTTCATCCAAAACTTCAGTATCAGAATGTAATACAACATTAACAACAGGTTTAATCTTTACTTCCTGTGTCTTCATCCCGATAAATGAAACAACCAAAGTCCCGGCCGAACTTTCGCTTGTTCCATAAATCTTTATACAAATATCCTATTTTTGTTAGCTATACTAAAAATATCAGTATTACATTCAATTTTACATTCTGTTTTGTATAAGAAAACTAATATCAGGGAGGCAGACAAGCCTATAAGAAAACATAGGGTATTCGACCGTAATTGTACGTTTTCATACATTCTCGTACATCGAAAAAAAACGTGGGCATGTTTCAAGTAAAGCGTGCGCACGTTTTGAATCGAACGTGCGTACGCTTTAAGTCGAATGTACGCACGCTTGAAATGTACTGAATTTGGTTGTCTGTTTATGTTGTAATTCCTGACCAAGTTGACATGTAAAGAGACATTCACAATATTGACTATACCTTATTATATATAATAATCTACACCAATACTCTGGTCGTTTCCTGTATCGTATTAAACATTGATCCAATTTTCAAGCATTCTTTTCTAGATCATTCACAATACCTTGTGGAAGAATGTCAGCATAATGCTGGGTAGTACGAATATTCTTATGTCCCAATAATTTCTGTACAGTAGTAATGTTTACACCTTTATATACAAGTAAAGTGGCATTTGTATGCCGGGCAGTATGAAATGAAATATGTGTACTAATACCTGCCAACATTTTTATTCTCTTTAGTTCCTTGTCAATACTTGAATTGGAATTTATTTTAAAAAAAGAACCTATGTCGCAACTATACCTATTTAAAATAGACATTGCCTTACCATTAAAAAGAAGATAAAGGGGCAATCTCGTTTCGACTTCTGTTTTTACAGATTTATACATTAACCATAATTTATTATCAATATTGATTAGATTCTCTTTAGTTAACGAACAGAAGTCTGAATATCTAAGTCCAGTATAGCAGCAGAATAGAAAAGCATCAAGCGTATGCAGCATTTTTCTGTTTTTTCCACACAATGACAGAGTTTCCAATTTATGAAGCTCTTCAGGCAGAAGGAATGTATATTTCGACTCACCTTTTAACATTTTGTATCTTCTGAATGCATCTTCATCGGTTTTAACTAATTTTTGGTTTATCGCTTCATTATAAAAACTTCTTAGATGCTTGATATGTTTGACAATAGTGTTGATTTTATAATTTCTTGAAGTCAGAAACTTCTCAAATTCCATTATATATTCATATTTTATACTCCTGAAAGACGTGCCGGGGTCAAACATGTTTATGAGTTTTACAGTAGTCATAAGATTCTTTTTTGTACTGTCTCTTTTTCTACTTGTATTGATGTAATCCCTGCAAAAAACCACAAATCCCCCGTCATTTATATCAGTGTTTTCGATATCAGTTTTGTTTATTAATTGTTCAAGCGTCAGTGGGGTATTATTTTTCCACATCTGAAGTTCTTTCCACTCTAATTTCAGTAAATATTCTTCCAAAAACCTGTTTACCAACTCATGATTGGGGTGTGAAGGCATTACTTCCTGCTTCCTGACATTCCAATGCTTAGGTTTGAGGAAAACATTTGTAGGCAAGTAAACTTTGTCTGAGAGAAGCTTTGCTTCTATTTCCACCATAGCCGCCGTGTTTTCATTTAGATTATTTTCACGATTAAGAACTAGTTTAAAACAAATTTTCCGCATAATACTTTTTGATTTATAAATAATAAATATTGTATCATATAATCTTTCAAGGAATAAAATAAGTGATATTGTCAGGTGTCGAATTGTAATTTAAGCTTAGATTACTGTCAAAATGATATTTTTGTGATATAAAACATGTAATTGACAGCTTTTATAGAAGAAATTTGTCAATTTAAGTGTTAAAAAGCCGACGTAAACGACTTTTTGCTAAAAAAAAAGGAGAAATATTCAAATTTTATTATTATTTTTGCCACGTGTTAGAGAGAACAAATTTTTATTAATGTAAAGTTAAACTTTAAGAGAGATTTTTATGAAAAGAAAATTGATGCTGTTAATGACCTGCCTGTTTATCGGTATAGGTCTGGTAAACGCTCAGGTCTCTAAGGTGACAGGTACTGTCACATCTCATGAGGACGGTTTGCCGGTAGTGGGTGCATCTGTATTGGTTAAAGGTACTACGGTAGGTACTGTAACTGATATCGATGGTAATTTCACTATTACTAACGTTCCAAGTTCGGCCGGAACTTTGGTTGTTTCGTTTATCGGAATGAAGACACAGGAGGTAAAAGTAAAACCTGTGGTGAATGTGGTATTGCATTCTGATGCGGAGGTTTTGGATGAGGTTATGGTTGTGGCTTACGGTACAGCTAAAAAATCTTCGTTTACAGGTTCTGCGTCTAATGTGGATAGCAAGAAGTTGGAATTAAGACCTATTACAAATATTTCAAAAGGTCTTGAAGGTCAGACTACTGGTTTGCTGACAACTTCCGGCTCTGGACAGCCTGGTGAATCTGCGAAGATTATCATCCGTGGTTATGGCTCTATTAATGCATCGCAGGATCCATTATACGTAGTAGACGGTATTCCTTACGATGGTGATATGTCTTCTATAAACCCTTCTGATATTGAATCTATGACAATCCTTAAGGATGCTTCTGCAGGAGCTCTTTATGGTGCTCGTGGTGCAAACGGTGTGGTAATGATTACAACAAAACAGGGTAAAGAAGGAAAGGCAAAAGTTACATGGCGTTCTACTGTCGGATGGTCTTCGCGTGCTTTGAAAGAATATGATATGGTAGGTCAGAAGGATTTTGTTCAGCTTACATATGAAGGAATAAGAAATGATTATGTATTCAACGGTGGATATGATTGGAAAACTGCTTCTGCATATGCAAGCATGGATTTAGGACCATCTTTGGGTGGTAATAGTAATCCTGAAATTTACAATCCATTCAAGAATTATACTTGGGATACACTAATCGATCCTGCTACAGGTATGGTTCATGCTGATGCTGTCTCTGCATGGGATGAGTCATGGATGGATGCTATTCAGAAGAAAAATGCGTTGAGACACGAGCATCAGTTGTCTGTGAATGGTGGTACTGAGAAAACTAAATATATGTTTTCTCTTGGTTATCTTAACGAAGATGGTATATTGGTAAATACTGGTTTCCAGCGTTATAATGCACGTGTTAATGTTAACTCTGAAATTAATGATTGGTTCAAAACTGGTCTGAATACATCTCTTGCTACTTCTAAACAGAACTTTAGCGATTATGATGGAGCTTCTAATTCAAATGTATGGTATTCAGCTCAGTTTATGGCTCCTATATATCCGATGTATTTGAAAGATGCTGATGGAAATGATCTTTTAGATTCTAATGGTAACCGTCAACTTGATTATGGTGAATATGGAAGACCTCAGTATTCAGACTTCAACCCTCTTGGTGGTTTGACTGATGATAAGGCTGATATCAAGAATGATGTTGCCAGTGTTCGTACATTCATGACATTCGGTTCCGATAAAGATAATGCCGGATGGGCTAAGGGAATAAAACTGTCAGTGAATTTCGGTGCTGATTATAGAAATCAGTCGCGTATGATGTACATGAACATGTATCATGGTAATCAGGCTGCGGCCGGTGGCTTGATATCCAAAAACAACACCCGTACATTGTCTTATACGTTCAATCAACTTTTAAGCTGGAACAGAAGTTTCGGTCATCATGATATAGATATCATGGCCGGACATGAGTTCTATTCTTACGAGTATTCATATCTTGAAGCTGCGAAGTCAAACTTAGTTGACGGAATTTATGAACTTCGCCCGGGAACTTCATTGAAGAGTGCTGATTCATATACAAACACTTACCGTGTAGAATCATGGCTGGGACGTATTAACTATAACTTTGATGAAAAATATTATTTCTCTGCCTCGTTGCGTTCTGATGGCTCTTCGCGTTTCTACAAAGATAATCGTTGGGGTACATTCTGGTCTTTAGGCGCAAACTGGCGTGTTTCTAAGGAAGAGTTCATGCAGGATGTTGAATGGGTTGATAATTTGTCTGTAAAGGTCAGCTATGGACAGCAGGGTAATGATAATATATTAATCTATGATGCAAATGTAGATGATTATGTTCCTAACTATTATGCCTGGCAAAGCCTTTATCCATTTGACTATGCCAACGGAAACAATGTAGGTGCTATGATTTCGTCTTTGCAAAACAAAGATATTACTTGGGAAAAAAGCGGTAACCTTAACGTTGGTATAGAAGCTGCACTGTTTGATAGTAGACTGCGTATTAATGCGGAATACTATAATAAGAAAACTACCGATATGCTGTTGAGTTATCCTATGGCAACTTCAAGTGGCTTCAGTGGTTATAATGCTAACGTGGGTGATATGCGCAATAGTGGTTTTGAATTTGAAGTTAGTGGAACACTTGTTCAGAACGACGATTTAAAATGGGATCTTACTGTAATGGGATCTACTGTAAATAATAAGGTGTTATCACTTACAAATGAATCTCCGGAAATTATAAAAGGTATATATTCTATCAAGGAAGGTATGCCTATTAATACATTCTATATGCCAAAATCGGCAGGTGTTGATCCAGCAACCGGTGCAGAACTGTTCTATGCATATAAGAAGGATGATAAAGGAAATATAACAGAAGAATATATCACAAGCGATTATAATGCTGCAAACAACAGTAAGTACTATTTAGGAAGCCGTATACCTAGCTTGTATGGTAGTATAGGCACAAATCTTTCTTGGAAAGGTTTTGACTTGAACATTCTTACTACATATTCTATCGGTGGTAAAATATTCGATTATCTGTATGAAGGTTCTATGAATACTATGTACCTTGGAAATACATGGAATTCTCATGCATTGCGTCGTTGGCAGAAACCAGGTGATATAACTGATGTTCCCCGTATTACAATTGGTGGAACAGCCCGCTCTGATCGTTTCCTTGTTGATGCTTCTTATTTTGCTATCAAGAATATTACTCTTGGATATAATTTACCACAGAATTGGATGAGAAAAGCTGGTATGAATAATGTTAGATTGTTTGCTTCGTTTGATAACATAGCTTTGTTCTCTCATCTGAACGGTATGGATCCACAGTATAGCTTCTCTGGTAGGACAGATTATTCATATGCACCAAATAAAACATTCTCTTTGGGTGTAGAAGTTAATTTTTAATGATTAAAAAAAATGTTTATGAAGAATATTTTCAAATATATATTTGTTGGTATGGCTGCTGTATCTGCAGTGGGATGTAGTGACCAACTTGATACATACCCTTCTTCGTCTGTATCAGGTGACCAACTTTTGACCAGTGCGCAGAATGCGCTGATTCCGCTTAATGGTACGATAAGGGCTTTTTATACTCCAGGAGTATCTAATGCTGCAAATACTCATCAATGTTTTGGTATATCTGCATATAACCTCATGGCAGATGTTATGGGCGAGGATTGTATTATGTCTGGTCCTGGTAGCGGTTGGTTCTGGTATGACTGTATTTATAAGGTAAAAGATAAATATGCGTCTACGGGATGGAGACCATATGAAGCATGGAATGGTTATTATAAGTGGATCTCGAATGTGAACTATATCATTGCTTCGGAAGAAACTATGACTGGGACAGATAAGGACAAAAATTATGTTGTAGGACAGGCATATGCTATCCGAGCATACAGTTACTTTATGCTTGCTCAGACATTTGCACGTACTTATAAAGGGCACGAAACTGATCCTGGAGTTCCTGTTTACACTGAACCTACAGACATCAAAACTGATGGTAAAACTCGTGGAACAGTCCAGGATGTTTATAATCAGATTACATCTGACTTGACAAAAGCCGTAGAAATGCTGAGAAATGCAGGTGGTCGTACTGTAATGTCTCATCTTGATTTGTATACAGTTCTCGGTATTCAGGCAAGAGTTGCTCTTGTTATGGAAGATTGGGCTACTGCTAAAGCGGCTGCAGAGGAGATTATTAAAGATGGTGGCTATAAAATTGGCGGTGAAGCTGAAATCCTAAATGGAATGAATGATGTCTCATTAAATAATGTAATTTGGGGTGCTGCTATATCTACAGATCAGGCTAGTGGTTATGCCGGTTTCTTCACACATATGGATGCCGACCAGAAAGCTTATGGTGAATCTGCACGTAAGCAGATAAACAAGGAACTTTATAACCTTATGGATGATGATGATATCAGAAAATGGAATAAAGAAACCCAAAAAGGTTGGTGGAATCCGAAAGATATCAATAATAAATCAGGCGGTTACCAGCAGGAGAAATTCAAGTTTAAAGATGGTGCCTTGTGGACAGGTGATTACATTTGGATGAGAATTGAAGAAATGTATCTTACTGCAGCTGAAGCTAATTGTCATATTTCCGGAAACGAAGGGACTGCAAAAAAATGGTTGAGTACTTTATTGTTAGAACGTGGTTATAAAGATACTGATAAAAATGGAATAGTTGATTACTTGGAAAACCTTACTGGTACTGAACTTGGTAAACTTACTACTGATAGAAAAAATTCATTACTTGAAGCTATCATCGACCAGCGACGTATAGAACTTTGGGGAGAATTTGGACGTATCTATGATATACGCCGTTTGCATCAGGGATTCAAGCGTACAACTGCTATGGGATGGCCACAAAGTGCTACAAGCATAGGTAAGACAGATGACCCTGAATCATATGCTTGGGTTCTTACATTGCCACAGTCTGAGTTTGACGGAAATCCTTCTTTGGATCAAAGTAAAGACCAGAACCCTATCGGAGATAGTAAATAATAACATTTTAATTAAAGAGGAATTATTATGAATATTAAATCATATATATTAGGGCTAAGTGCATTGTCAATGGTCGGTCTATCGGCTTGCGACACTGACAATGTACGTTCCATTTATGAAAATGCAACAGAAGGTATAACTTTCCTGATTGATGAGCAGGAAGAGAGTTTCTCGGAAACGGCAACAGACCTGTCGTTCGATGTGGATGTAGTGCGCCAGAACGCTAAAGGTGAAACTACAGTAAATCTAATCTCTGCATATATGCAAGTAAATGATAAGGGGAAACTGGAAGAAACTACATGGAATAATGATATTACAGTCCCTTCTACAGTAACTTTTAAGGATGGCGAGACTATGACTTCATTTAAAGTTTCATTGGGTAATGATATCAAGCAGGGCATAGAACATTATGTGAATGTTGTTCTTGATACCAAAGAAGAACCTGTAGATGCATATATGAGCAAGCTGTTTGTTATTTCAAGAGCTTATACCTATGGTGAGTTTAAGGAAAAGAATTTATCATCTGTTTGGTTTTCGGACAATCATGCCGGGACAGCAGTGAATAAAACTATACAGATTCAGCAAGGTACTCAGAACACAATGATATATAGGACTAAGAATGTATATAGAACAGATCCTGAGGATAAAAAAGATTACCTTATGGTTATAACCCTTTCTCCTGAAAAAGGTGGTAAAAAGACTGCGAAAGTTGCTGAGACACAAGTAGCTAAGAATCTTACAGTTTCTGGTGAAGGAACATGGGACGATAGTTTTATTACTCTAAAAATGAAATTTGTAGATACTAAAAATAAGAAGGAATATAAAGACATAGAAGAAAAATTTTCTCGATAATTCCTTATTTGTTTTATAATTGATTTAACAGCCGATGAATATAACCGTGAACGATTAACGCTTCGTTAGGTTAAGTTTATCGGCTGTTTTCTTTTTTCAAAGCCTTTGCAAAACTCTTTAGGAAACTTTGCGCTTCAGACAATACTTGGGAAGTCAGTATATCGACAAGAAGAATGTTCCCGACAGGGATGTCAATCCTAAAGGCTACGGTCTGCCTATAGTTTCTATTTATATATTGGGACATAAGTTGGGCGACCTTCAGGAACCTGTTGTGTATGTACGCAGGAAGTATCTCGGTTATAATTCAAATCCTATAGAGAACGGTGTGCCAGATCCGTTTATCGAGAGTCTGACTCATGACAGCATCATAATACAGATTCCTTACTTGAAAGGTAAGGTACGAAACAGGCTTGAACGTTTGCTCCGGGTTTTCGACCAGACTTATCGTCTCAAGGATAACGAGCATATCATGGAGATAGACGAGAGAGGTCTGGAGATAGAGGGACAGCTTGTAGTTGACAGATTGATTAAGGCTGCTGTTGAACCAGATGTGAGAAGGGATATGGATGTGGAGGATGAGATTCTTTCCGAAATAGAGGCTCGTGACACTACTATAATGATGAAGAAGAATTTCAAAAGCAATACACTTACGTGTATAAAGGGGTAAAAAACACGTGTAATTTCACTTTCACATCTTTCACAGGCTCATGTAATCTGCTTTGGGCTTGCTTGTTGTTTTGTTCAAAAACTGTTTGTATGTAATTAAAAAATGCTTAAAGTCTGTTGTTGTTTGACAGCTGTCGGATGAATGTTTGACACGTGTCAGCTATATGTTTGACAACTGTCGTCTATATGTCCGACAGCTGTCAAACGATAGAAAATTGTGCCTGTTTCCTTCCTTTTAAGTATTCATTTTGTGTTCATTATCCGTTCATTACCCGTTCATTGAATGTTATTTGTGAATTTAATGATATTAGTCACTTTCTTTAATAGAAGAAAAACGTCAAATGTTGTCTTTTCTTTTTTTAAAACTCTTGTTTGGTATTTATAAAATGTGTAATCTTGTACAGATTTAGTTACATATATAATTAAAGGAATAAACATATGGTAAATAAGAAGGAACAAAACCAGAAGAAAATGACTCCACGTGAGTATATACGCTACAAAGTTCGTAGTCTGCCAATAGGAGATTGTTATATGTCGAACGATTGGAAATATGTGGGTGAGGCTATGATAATGGTGACAAGAATTCATCCACAGGGTACATACACTTTGGGCTTTTACGTTGTAGATACATATTGTTTGGGAGTAAAGGATAGTTCCTTTCATTTCAGTATTGATAAATTTCAGTATGAGGAAATGTTGAATGATATAAAGTCGCTAATGATGAAAGTGTCATATGAAGAGGTACATAACTTGGTATATGGTGCTGTTGCTTTTGCTGAAGAAGGAGGAATACAACCGGATGAGTCTTTCAAACTTACGCAATATATATTGGAGGAAGATACGGATGAAGTACCTCTGATTGAGTATGATTTCGGTAGGGATGGAAAGCATTTTCTATGTGCTAACGACCGTATCGAGTTGTCGAAATATGCTCCGGTGCTAAAGAAGACTGTAGGGGATGACTTCTTCTATCTTTTGCCGGGTATGAAAGAAGCAAAGCCTGGAAGTGAATACATGGATTTGTCTTTTGTGGATAATATGATGTCTGCTTTGGAGAAAATGAAGAAATGTTCTGAATTGCCTGAAGAGGCTTATAGTTTTGTTCATCCTGAATATCCGGCAGAATTGAATGTGAAGCATAAATGGTTGGCTGAAATGTTGTATAGTCCGGAAAAGAGTGTTTATCTTACGGACGATGACTTGAGTAGAATATTGGCATTGCCGCACGATGAACTTCGTGATGATTTGGAGAACATTGTGTTGTATGAGACCGGACAGACTTATAGTGGTATTAGTGAAGAACAATGGAATGGAGAATATAAATCTGTGATACTGCATTGCATGCTGTTGTTGGGTGAGTTGGGTGATGAGGCTTCGCTTCCTACTGTTTTGCTTACTTTATGTCAGAATGCAGATTATTATGATTATCATTTCGGTGACTCCTTGAGTGATGTGTATGTTCCAACCCTTTATATGATTGGCAAGAACCGTCCGGGTGACTTTATGGCGTACATGAAAATGCCGGGGCTGTATCCTTATGCAAGAATCAGAGTTACTGAAACGGTTGCCATGATTGCATTGAAAGAACCTGAGCGTCGTGATGAAGTTATAGGATGGTTCCGCGAATTGCTTATGTTCTATGATGGCAGATTGGAGAAATGTGAATGCTGTGATGGGGTACTTATAGGTATGATGACGAATGATTTGATGAATCTGAAAGCAGTAGAACTTTTGCCTGAGCTTAAAAAACTATACGATACCGGATTGGTAGATGAAATGTGTTGCGGAAACTTTAAAACGGTTGTTAAAGAAATAAAAGGTGATAAAGAGCCTTTGTTGCATGAATATAGTTTTGATATCCATGAAAGGTATCGGAAGTTAAAAAGATTATTGAAAGATTAGTTCTTGTAGGTCTATAAGTTATAGTGATTATATAAAGCTATGGCTTATAGACCTTTTGAGATGATGTGTATCACCAGAACTTGTTCAGCTCTTCATTATATTCAAAACCGGCGTCTTTCAGACGTGATATTATTTCTTCCTTGTTAAGGTCTAAATCCTTGCAGAGCGAATCTAAAGAGGGGTAGAAGTCCCTTAATTTCATGTTGATGAGGCTGAACAGCATCATCGGATCTTTTGGTAGTTCCATATTCTTTATTTGTCTTTATTTTTTCGACCGCAAAGTTACGCTTTATTTCTGTAGTTTTGTGTAATAATTACTAAACTTTTCATTATTAGGGTGGTTAAGTCGGGAAAAAGCATTACTTTTGCAAAGTTTTAATGATCATTAATTTAGAAAAACAGAATAACAATGTTGGAGCTTGACTTACTCACTGCTGTTTCTCCTATTGACGGCAGATATAGATCCAAGGCGGGAGCTTTGGCTGAATATTTTTCTGAGTACGCGCTGATTAAGTATCGTGTACAGGTGGAAATCGAGTATTTTATTACTTTGTGCGAACTACCTTTGCCACAGTTGAAATGTTTCGACCAGTCGCGTTTTGAATCTTTGCGTGATATTTACCGTAATTTTTCAGAAGCTGATGCTCAGCGTATTAAGGAAATAGAAAGCGTAACTAACCATGACGTTAAGGCTGTTGAATATTTCATAAAGGAACAGTTTGACAAACTTGGCGGATTGGAAAAATATAAGGAGTTTATCCATTTCGGACTTACTTCACAGGATATAAACAATACTTCTGTACCTTTGTCAATAAAGGATGCTTTAGAGAAAGAGTATTATCCGCAAATACAGAAACTTATCGACCAACTTGCTGCTTATGCTGAGGAATGGAAAGAGATTCCTATGCTGGCAAAGACTCACGGTCAGCCTGCTTCGCCTACAAGACTTGGCAAGGAAATTATGGTGTTCGTATATAGATTGAGCCGTCAGTTGGACATTCTGAAAGCTTGCGCTATTACTGCTAAGTTCGGTGGTGCCACAGGTAATTACAATGCTCATCATGTAGCATATCCTGAATTTGACTGGAAAGCATTCGGAAATAAATTTGTATCAGAAAAATTGGGACTTGAACGTGAGGAATATACAACTCAGATTTCCAACTACGATAACCTGGGTGCTATATTTGATGCAATGAAGCGTATCAATACTATAATGATTGATATGAACCGTGACTTCTGGCAGTATATCTCAATGGAGTATTTCAAGCAGAAAATCAAAGCCGGAGAAGTAGGCTCAAGCGCAATGCCTCACAAGGTTAATCCGATAGACTTCGAGAATGCTGAAGGTAACCTGGGCGTGGCTAATGCTATATTCGAGCACTTGTCGTCAAAACTTCCTGTATCAAGATTGCAGCGCGACTTGACAGACTCTACTGTGTTGCGTAATATAGGTGTTCCTTTCGGACATACTATCATTGCTATCCAGAGCTCGCTTAAGGGACTTGGCAAACTGTTGCTGAACGAGCATAAGATTTATGAAGATTTGGATAACTGCTGGAGTGTGGTGGCTGAGGCTATTCAGACTATACTTCGTCGCGAGGCTTATCCTAATCCGTATGAGGCTTTGAAGGCTCTGACTCGTACAAATCAGGCTATCAATGAAGCTTCAATCAAAGACTTTATTGAAACATTGGAAGTGAGCGAGGATATCAAGAAGGAACTTCGCGTTATAACTCCACATAATTATACCGGTATTTAATTTTTACATTATTTATAT
>NZ_DXVR01000016.1:0-3928 GCF_019417265.1 Bacteroides sp. | reverse complement strand
TTATATAGAGACATTTTTAGCCCGAGAGGGTAAAGTATTAATTTTTTGATTTTATTTTTATTATGGCAGAAAGAGAATTCAGACAAAATGGTGAAAACCAGTCTGGCCGCGATGGTAGAAAATTTTACAACAACAGAGAGGGTTATAACAGAAATAATCGTTATGAGGGTGGTAACTACGGACGTCGTCCTAACAATGGTTTTGATGGTGGTGAACGCCAGAACCGTTCTTCGTTCAACCCTCGATTCAATAATAATGGTGGCGACCGTCAGCAGCGTGGTGGTTATGGAAACAATAATAACTATGGCCGTCAGCAGCGTCCGTATGGTAATCGCCCTTATGGAAACAATGAAGGTGGTGAGCGTTCGTATGGTGCTCCACGCTTCAATAATAACGGCGGAGAACGTCAGCAGCGTCCGTTCACTCCAAGATTTAATAATAATGAGGGTGGCCAACAGCGTCAGTTCCGTCCTCGTCAGGGACAGCAGGGCGGATATCGTCAGCAGGGTGGCGGATACGGTAACAACCGTCAGGGTGGATTCCGTCATCGTACAAACGACTACAATCCGAATGCTAAATATAGCATGAAGAAGCAGATAGAGTACAAGGATGTACTTACTGACCCTAATGAGCCAATCCGCTTGAACAAGTATTTGGCTAATGCCGGAATCTGTTCACGTCGTGAGGCTGATGAATTTATCACAGCCGGTGTGGTTTCTGTAAATGGGGTAGTGGTAACTGAGCTTGGTACTAAGGTACACCGCAATGATGAGGTTAAGTTCCATGATCAGCCGGTAAATATTGAGAGAAAGGTGTATATCCTGCTCAATAAGCCGAAAGATTGTGTAACAACTTCGGATGATCCACAGGAGCGTAAGACTGTACTGGATTTCGTGAAAAATGCATGCAAGGAACGTATTTATCCTGTTGGAAGACTTGACCGCAATACTACAGGTGTACTTCTGCTTACAAATGATGGTGAGATGGCTTCAAAACTGACTCATCCAAAATATTTGAAGAAGAAAATCTATCATGTTTACTGCGATAAGAATGTTACTAAGGCTGACCTTGACCAGATAATACAGGGCATAACTCTGGAAGATGGTGAAATTCATGCTGATGCTGTAAGCTATGCTTCTGATACAGATAAATCACAGGTTGGAATAGAAATACACTCAGGAAAGAACCGTATCGTACGTCGTATTTTCGAACACTTGGGGTATAAGGTGATTAAACTTGACAGAGTTTATTTTGCCGGACTTACCAAGAAGGGATTGCGTCGTGGCGACTGGAGATTCTTGACTGAAAACGAGGTAAATATGCTCCGTATGGGGTCTTTTGAATAATTTAAATTATTTAATGATGGAAATGATTCGTAGAACAAAGATTGTTGACGTGCTGAAATCACGCGATTTCGGAAGCATGGTCAATGTTAAGGGTTGGGTTCGTACCCGCCGCGGTAGCAAACAGGTAAACTTTATCGCCTTGAATGACGGTTCTACTATAAATAATGTGCAGGTGGTTGTTGATTTGGCTGACTTCGACGAAGAAATGCTGAAACAGATTACTACCGGTGCATGTATCAGCGTAAACGGTGAATTGGTGGAATCTGTAGGTGCAGGACAGGCTGCCGAAATTCAGGCTCGCGAAATTGAGGTGTTGGGAGTATGTGACAATACTTATCCGCTTCAGAAGAAAGGTCACTCTATGGAGTTCCTTCGCGAAATTGCACACTTGCGTCCACGTACAAATACTTTCGGTGCTGTGTTCCGCATTCGTCATAACATGGCTATAGCAATACATAAGTTCTTCCATGACCGTGGTTTCTTCTATTTTCATACTCCTATCATTACAGCTTCTGACTGTGAAGGTGCCGGACAGATGTTCCAGGTTACTACTATGAATCTGTATGATTTGAAGAAGGATGAAAATGGTTCTATCGTATATGATAATGATTTCTTCGGTAAGCAGGCAAGCTTGACAGTGTCTGGTCAGTTGGAAGGAGAGTTGGCTGCAACATCACTTGGTGCAATCTATACTTTCGGTCCTACTTTCCGTGCAGAGAACTCAAATACTCCTCGCCATCTGGCTGAGTTCTGGATGATTGAACCGGAAGTGGCATTCAATGATATCTATGACAACATGGATTTGGCTGAGGAATTCATCAAGTATTGTGTACAGTGGGCTTTGGATAACTGCTACGATGACGTGAAATTCTTGAACGACATGTTCGATAAGGGATTGATTGAACGTTTGCAGAGTGTGCTTAAAGATAGCTTCGTACGTTTGCCTTATACAGAAGGTATCAAGATTCTTGAAGACGCGGTTGCTAAAGGACACAAGTTTGAGTTCCCTGTATTCTGGGGGGCTGACCTGGCTTCAGAACACGAACGTTTCTTGGTAGAGGAACATTTCAAGAAACCGGTTATTCTGACAGACTATCCTAAGGAAATCAAAGCTTTCTATATGAAGCAGAACGAAGATGGCAAGACTGTACGCGCTATGGATGTTTTGTTCCCTAAGATTGGTGAAATTATCGGTGGATCAGAACGTGAGGCTGATTATGATAAGCTGCTTACCCGTATTCAGGAATTAGGTATTCCGATGAAGGATATGTGGTGGTATCTTGATACTCGTAAATACGGAACTTGTCCTCATTCAGGATTCGGGCTTGGTTTCGAACGCTTGTTGCTGTTCGTTACCGGTATGTCTAATATCCGTGATGTGATTCCTTTCCCTCGTACTCCGAGAAATGCGGAATTCTAATCTTATAAGTTAGATAATCAAAAAAGGATAGAAAATGGCTTTATCATTCCACTGGTGTGGATTTGATAAGGCCATTTTCGTTTTTTCAATAATAATAAATAAGGATAGTCCGGTTATTCGTTTTTTTTTGTAATATGTATTAAGTTTTTGACTTTAAACAAAAAAGTAGGCTTCTGTGTTTCTTTCTAATATTTATTTTTATATATTTGTAGAAACCTATTAATAAACTTAAATATATAGTGTTATGAAAATGCGCAATTTTATTCTTATGGCATTGATGATGCTGGTTGCATCTGGTAGTGCTTTGGCGCAGAAAACCGAAAAAGTTCCTGTTAGCCTTAACGGTATCTGGCAAATGTGTTTCTATCGTTCTAATTCACCAACAGTGGCCGGTGAGCTCAAAACAAGTAATTCACTGAAAATTCTTTCTGATGACGGTCGTTTTACCAACATGGTAATGATGCCTCATGGGGCTATTATTATAGGTGAGGGTAGGTATGAGATGACTTCTGAGAATTCTTATACGGAGATTGTTGAAAGGAATCTGCATCTTCCACAGCTCAATGGTAAAAAGAATCTTATGCACTTCGAAATGATGGATGAAGGGATAATGGTGGTGAAATATTTTCTAAAGGAAGATATTAATGGAAACAAAATAGATTCCTGGTGTTACGAAACTTGGAAGAAAGTGGAAATGTCGGACGAATATCCGGAAAATATTATCAGGTAGTTTTATATTGTATTGTATATATAAGGACAGTTGTCAAGTGTTGGCGGCTGTCCTTTTTTTACATAGTATCAACTAATTATATCAGAAAAAAGCTGAAAAACTTTGTCTATTTCGGGAAAAGTTGTACCTTTGCAAGCCGATTATTATCAAATAGTGATAAAATTAAGATTCTGAGCACTTTATTCATCTTTGTCCGGGACGGATGGGGTGTGAGGAAATTGTTTTTTAGTAGTTAACATTTAAAAAAAGATTTAAGAGTGGATACTTTAAGTTACAAGACCATTTCTGCAAACAAGGAAACTGCAACTAAAGAATGGGTTGTAGTAGATGCTACCGATCAGGTTGTTGGCCGTCTCGGTGCTAAAGTTGCGAAACTGTTGAGAGGAAAGTACAAACCAAACTTTACTCCTCACGTAGACTGCGGTGATAACG
>NZ_DXVR01000159.1:2641-3463 GCF_019417265.1 Bacteroides sp. | reverse complement strand
ATATAAAGGTACGCTGCTTATCAAGCCGTCAAAGAAGAATGTTAAGGAATTCCTCGCCAAGATTAAAGCCATTATTCGTAAGAATCAGGCCATCAGGCAGGATAAACTTATCGGACTTCTGAACCCCGTCATAACCGGTTGGGGCAACTATTACAAGGGTTGCGTAGCCGCCAAAACCTTCAAGAACGCAGACGCACAGATCTTCTACAAACTGTGGGCGTGGGCATTACGCCGCCACCGCCACAAGGGTAAGAAGCGGGTTTACAACAGGTATTTTCTGTCGAAGAAAGGCCGGGCGTGGACATTCGGTATGATGCTGAAGAACAACGGGAAACCATTTCCGTACACACTGAAGTATCTATCCGATATTGATACGAAGACCAAGCCTATCAAAATCCGCAGCAAAGCCAACCCATTCGACCCGGAATGGCGACCATACTTTGAGATGCGTAACAGGATGAAAATGTTAAGCTCTCTCAAAGGCAAACAGGGCTTTCTCAGAATGTGGGAGAAACAAAATCAGCGTTGTCCGTTGTGCGGCGAGATAATCGACGCGGATAAAATCTGGACTATTGCGGAGTTATCCGACAAGTCCGGCAAATCCAAAATCATCGCCCATGACAGATGCAGTCGTACACTTACCCGTAAAATTAGAGCTTATGAGCCGGTTTCATAATAGAAACTTTGAGTTGCTTGAGCCGTATGATGCGAAAGTATCACGTACGGTTCTTAGAGGGGAAGGGAGCAGTAATGCTCCCGACCTACTCGACGTGTTCCTGGAAGACAGCGACGAAAACCTGCGTATGTTCGAGAAACGTGCGC
>NZ_DXVR01000159.1:0-2487 GCF_019417265.1 Bacteroides sp. | reverse complement strand
AACATGCAGTCCCTTTCCCGCTACTCCCGCGGGAACCAGATAAACAAGGAGTGGGTGCGATACGTCGCTGTGTAAGTAATTGTTAAACTTAGATTTAACCCGTTGTTTCGTCAACGGTAGCCTATGGACAGATGCACCAATAGTAATATACTGTATCAAAGCTGTCCAGACAAGGTAGCCCTTCCGAAAGGAGCAGTCAGAACCGTGAGGGAAAGACAATGGCTGTTAGTATCATACAGTCAGGGAGCTTGGCTTGGGTGGTATGGTTAGCGTAAGCGAACTGTCGTCTAAACGTCGTAAGGTTGAAGAAGCCAAAGATACTGATAGGCTTCAGCCCAAAAGGGAAGCAGTCGGTTATTCCTCTCCATTCTGGGAATACACGAACAGAGTACTGCCGGTGTAATAGACAGAACCTAACCCACTTATAAGTTACTTGCACGGAACGTAGTAAGCCCGTATTTCTCCTGCCAATGACAGGTAAGCAGACCGTAAGGAATGCCGAATGGAGTGCGGGTATAGGATTGCAGAAAAAGCGAATGCCACCCTGTAATGGGGTGAATAGGGATTGAAACATCATCCCGCTGCGAAAGCAGGCTGACTTCTGCGGTAGGTGATTCTTTACAAGAAACTTTTAGAACTTTTAAAAGGAGAAAAGCAAATGAACGAAATTAAAAAATCGTGTGCATCGACTGACCAAACGCAGAGCAAATGGGACAGTATAAATTGGCTCAAATGCGAAGCTGCGGTTCAAAAGCTACAAGCGCGTATTGTAAAGGCTCAAAAAGAGGGTCGCCACAACAAGGTCAAAGCCTTGCAGTGGACACTGACCCACTCGTTTTACGCTAAAGCATTAGCGGTAAGACGTGTAACTTCCAATAATGGGAGTAAAACGGCTGGCGTCGATATGGTAACATGGAAAACGCCAGATGCTAAAGTGTGTGCAATAACCGAACTGAAAAGGAGAGGTTATACACCCCAACCTCTGAGACGAGTACATATCAGAAAGAGTAACGGGAAATTAAGACCATTGGGTATACCAACTATGAAAGACCGGGCTATGCAGGCATTGTATCTGATGGCACTGGCTCCCGTAGCTGAAACAACGGCTGATGCCAATTCTTATGGTTTCAGAAAAGAAAGGAGCACGGCAGATGCCGTTCAACAATGCTTCAATGACCTGGCAAGGACGACATCCCCACAATGGATCTTAGAAGGTGATATCAAAGGTTGTTTCGACCATATCAGTCATGAATGGTTGCTTGACAATATCCCTATGGATAAAGTTTTGCTCCGTAAATGGTTGAAAAGTGGATTTATTTTCAACAAGCAACTTTTTCCGACAGAGGAGGGAACTCCTCAAGGCGGCATCATCTCCCCAACTCTTGCAAATATGACTTTGGACGGACTGGAAAAACTGCTTGCCGATAGCTTTCCGATAAACCGCTCGAAGAAAAATTACTATACTCCTATGATAAATCTTGTTCGCTACGCGGATGATTTTATTATCACAGGAGAGAGTAAGGAGTTGTTGGAGAACCATGTTAAACCATTAGTCATTGAGTTTCTTCAAGCAAGAGGGCTTACCTTATCAGAAGAAAAGACTAAGATAACTCATATAGAAGAAGGGTTTGATTTTCTTGGGTTCAATATCAGAAAATATAAAGGCAAGTTTATCACAAAACCATCCAAGAAGAGTCGAAAGAGATTTTTAGATAAGGTTCGTGAAATAGTGGACAAGAACAAGTCTTCTAAGCAACAATCTTTGATACGATTGCTAAACCCAGTCATTAGAGGATGGGCGAACTACTACAAGGGGTGTTCTGCATCGGAAACTTTCCGTAAAACAGATGCACAAATTTTCAACAAACTATGGCGATGGTCTCGCAGAAGACATCCCAAAAAAGGTAAACGATGGATTGCCAACAAGTATTATCACACTGTAAGAGGTAGAAGCTGGACTTTTGCCGTACCGCTTGAAAACAGGAAAGTGGATAAATACCACACTCTTGTGAGATTGTCGGATACGAAAATAAAGCGACATATCAAAATCCGCAGTGAGGCCAACCCGTATGATGCCGATTGGAAAGATTTCTTCGATCAATACAAGACCCGAAGAATGCTTGCACACTTAGACGGCAAGCAATATATCTATCGCCTGTGGAATCAGCAAATGCAATGTTGCCCTGTGTGTGGCAAGCACATCACACGGGAAACTCCCTGGAAAATTACTGAAATGACAGGGAGCAGTAGAAAGGCGAAAGTCCTAATACATGATCATTGCAGCCGAATTACTAACAGAAATAAATGGAAGTTACTATGAGCCGGCTTTTAGTTACAAATAAAAGTTTTGAATTGCTTGAGCCGTATGAGGGGAAACTCTCACGTACGGTTCTTAGAGGGGAAAGCTCCCGTAAGGGGGCTGACCTACTCGACATCGACCAGTATCTCAACGAGGCGCACTCGTTCGGTCTTCAATCCGTCCGGGCC
>NZ_DXVR01000158.1:0-3523 GCF_019417265.1 Bacteroides sp. | reverse complement strand
GGTATATTACCTTGTTTTCTTTTTTCCCAAATACTTGATAATGATGTATTACGTTTGGAAACACGATTGCAAAATCACCCTCATCCATGTGATACAATTCTTGTCCAACTCCAAGTTCAATATCCCCATCCGTTACATACACTACCTCTATTGCTTCATGTAAATGTGGTGGAAAATGCACTGTTTTCTTCCACTCTACCACTATTCCATCAGTTCTGTTCTCATATACCAATAACACTTGCAAGCAACTCCTCAAACAAACTTAGCGGATAATGAAGGAATAGTGAATGTCTTTTTCTGCACTAATCCGATAATCATCTTCCACATCACTTCCCCAGCTATCAATTCCACCGACTCCTCTTACTGCACCATAGACACAAAGGACTGTTCTTCTTGCTGGTGGCAGTTCCTCATGGTGTGTTGCGTTTTCAATCTCTGATGCTGTATAAGGTAGGCATGAAAAAGCAAATGCCTTGTCGTTTTTCTCTATTCTTAATGTCTGTGCTGAACTATCCGTTCTGCTATTATCAAGACTTGTATGTCTTGTAATCTCCAGCCACTCTGTATCCATTCTCATACCACATTCCTGTGGAACCAGATATGGTATCAGTCTCAAATCTGATACCTCATAAACTCCTTTTTCTGCCCCTGCCTTTCTGTCCGGATAGGTTTCCCCCGATAATCCCTTGTACATATATTTATCTGCAAGTGTCGGCATAATAAACCTCATTCCGAATACCGGAAGTTCCGGCAGTCCCTTTACTCCTGTGTAATCCACATCCACCTTGATATTTCCAATTACATCAATTATATAAGATATAATGACTGTTGTTACTGGATTGCTGACAGTCTCATAGGTATATTTCACAATTATTTCCCCGGCAGCCACATCACCGCCATAGCTATTATTGTCCGGAGCATACTGCTTTTGCCGTTCACCGTCCATAATAACTTCCGTTTTTTTACAGTCAATGAACATATCCGATGCGAGCCAGCTTCCACTTTTAATATGAAACCTGCTGCCTCTGTCATTATCTGTTAATGCTCTCCAAAAAGTAGGCTTTGGACAACGATACAGCCATTCATAACCTTTTTTTACTATAGACTCTATACCGCCCTGTGAATAAGAGAATATATAGTCAAACCCTTCTCCATGTACGCCAAGTGTATAATCTCCATATACAACTCTCAATTTATTCTTATCTGTATAAGCCATAGTAATACCTCACTTCCTGCATAGCTGGTTTTTCCTTACGGTCTGCAAATACGATTCCATTTCCTGAAAACTCATAATCAGAAGGCTTATCATCAAAGTCTCCGCCATAACGCAAAACTTCTTTTCCTGTCACTTCATCTTTCACGAGAAGTGCCTGATCAATGAAATCCCAGATAAATCCACCGTGGTACATCTCATACTTATCTATTAACTTCATATAAGTACCAAGTCCTCCCATCGAATTACCCATATCATGCATATACTCACACAAAAGATAAGGTTTCTTTGGATTATTATTTAAATATTCCTCCACTTCATAAGGCTTTGCATACATTCTGCTCTCTACATCTGATATGGTTTCCTCATAATTACGGTCATAGAAAGAGCTTTCATAATGAACAAATCTGCCATCCTGCTTTTCCTTGAAGTAAGTATTCATTGCTTCTATGTCATCACCCGCATAAGATTCATTTCCTAAAGACCAGAAAAGAATTGCTGTATGGTTTTTAAAAGTTTCAAAATTACTTCTAGCCCTGTCAACAACAGCCCCCCTCCATTGAGGAATAGAACCAGGTACGCTGCACGATGGTTCAATCGCACCAAGTTTCTGGAATGTTCCATGACTTTCCATATTCGTTTCTGCCATTACATAAATACCAGCTTTATCACACAGGTAATACCACGGTATCTGATCCGGATAATGGCAGGTGCGTACCGCATTGATATTATTTCTAATCATACAATCAATGTCTGCTGTCATTTCATCCATACCGATGCTTCTTCCTGTCTTTGCACTCCACTCATGACGGTTTACGCCGGTAATGACAAGACGTTTACCATTTAAATAGATTACCTTGTCAATCATTTCAAGTCTTCTGAAACCTATATCATATGGAATTATCTCTAATATTTCTCCATCTTCGCTTCTAAGCTCTACATATGCGTGATACAGATATGGGCAGTGATTATCCCATGCCTTAACACTTCCAACCTCAGTATCAATCACTCCTACACGACTTCCATCCTTTACCTCTAAGGTGATATTGTCCTCTGCCACCTGATTATTCTCTCGGTCTTTTAAAACAAAATGGGCAGCTACTTTCTTTCCTTCTGGAGCAGTTACTTTCATCTTTACCGATACCCTGCCGCTTACATTATCCTTGTTTAGTGTCGGCTGAAACCATACATCTTCCAAATGCACCTCTGGCACTGCTTTTAAAGTTACATTTCTGAAAATTCCAAAAAAGCGGAAAAAGTCCTGATCTTCCAAAAATGCTGCCGTACTCATTTTATGGACCTGAACTGCCAGCACATTTCCTTTTTCTCTGATAAATGGTGTCAGATCAAATTCTGACGGTGTAAAACTATCCTCCGCATATCCTACAAATTGACCATTCAGCCACAGATACATTGCTTCTTCCACACCTTCAAAACAGATACAGATTTTCTTTTCACGCATTTGCTCGCTCAAATCAAATCGTTTGATATAAGATCCGACAGGATTATACTCTGCCTCAGAAAACATTCCTGCCTCGTCCCCGGTACTCTCCATACTATACGCACCCCTGTGATATTCTTTTCCCTCCCACGGATACATTGTATTGATATAGCGTATTTTGTCATAGCCTGCCAGTTCGATATGCCCCGGAACCATAATCTTAGCAAATGAAGATGCATCAAAATTTTCCTCATAAAAATTTTTCGGTCTATCCATTACATTTTTACTAAAAGCAAACTCCCATTGTCCATTTAATGACTGCATCAATGGATTCTCCGATTTTTCCATATCTGCATAATCTATATAGTAGCAATGGTCGCTGTGTGCGTCCAACTGGTTTACACGGAACACTTCCGGATCGTCTAACCATTTCATATCAGCATTCATAATAATTCTCCTTTTTTCTTATTTTCTATATAACCCCTAAAGACAAACTTCAGGGGCTATTTTCATTACTGATTCTGCATATTTTCTTTTAATTTCATATTTGCACTCTCTACATTAAGGAATGAAAGAATGACTGTAATAATTATGTCAAATATGAACGGAAGCCACAAATACATAAAATACATCATATTAATACAGCTATCTGGCTGAACTGCGTTGTCAAGGTTAATATATCCACTTATATCTAGCATCCAGCCTGAAAGTGCAATACCAATACCTCCACCGAGTTTTACGCCTAATGAAGTACAAGAGAACATGGAACCGTCAATTCGCTTTCCACTCTTTAAATAAGTATGTTCTGAACATTGTGCAATTACTGCACTCATGTCTCCCTGCCAAGGTCCTTCTCCAAGGGATGTAAG
>NZ_DXVR01000157.1:0-3560 GCF_019417265.1 Bacteroides sp. | reverse complement strand
TTATAGGTATTATTTATTAATAGTTGCGTTCCCGGTGCGAGTCCGGGAACATTTTCTTTTAATCTTGACAAACACCATGAATTTATTTCGTAGAAAGAGGAAAACTAAAGCGGATAAAGCTATAGATAGGAAAGCAGTCTTGGAGGATTACCTGAAAGATCCTGATAAATATTACGTGTGGATACCAGAAACTAACCCTTTAAATAAAATATTTATGGATGAAGAATTAAAATTACCAAGCAATTACATCAGTCAGTTTGTAAAACAAATGGGACAAAAAAACATGGCCGAAAGGTTTTGCCATTGGATTGGAGATATTATGAAACTCGATCCTGAAAACAAGACCACTGATGATGTGGTACAGTTTCTTATGATTTTAAGGAACGAAGTAGCGGAAGGAAAGTTTAATGAACAGAAGCAGGAGGCGGAATAGCCCCCTGCTTTTCATTTATACCACCTCAAATTCAACGACCTTAAGATCTTTATGAATCCCACAGCAGTCAAAATTCTTAATATATTCACTAAGATTATCAATTTTAATACGTCTTGATACTTTACTTACCTTAAGTTTGTTTACCCCCGAACTGATAATTTCTTGTACTGTTTTGCCATATTCAGGTTGTGCTATATAAAAATAAATATCAACATAGTCTAATGCTTTATCACCTTTTATTTCTATAAAACCAAAACCAAAGCCTACTATAACCCCATCCGGCAAATTCAATGCCTTAATCTTATCTAAAAACATGTCTTGATAACTAATGGAAACAACACCTTCGAAATCTCCATAGTGAGTTGCTGAAAGTTCTTTTAAATTTTTCATGATAAAACGAATTTATAGTTAATAAATCAATTGGTTATCGTGGTTCGTATTCGTTTGACGGGGCAGACACAAATGTTGCAAACGCTTTGGACTGTGAAGAACGTTTCGCGGTAGAAACAGGCTCCGCAGTCCGGTTGCCTAAAGTGGCGGTATGCTTCAGTTCTGCTTCGAGGGTGCCGACTTTACGCTCCATCGCACGGAGTTCGTTGGTGAGCTGCTCTATTTTCTTTTCTTTTTCCTTCTTCTCTTCCATTAAGTCCTTATACATATTATAAAGGATGGATTCGTCAGGTTTCGGTGTCGGAACTTGCGGATCTTCATGTATTATACCTTCGGATCTTTCTTCACGGAACATCGGACCTTCACCGGTGAGGAGCCATTCTGCAGATATTCCTATACATTTTGTGTATATAAGTTCTGTATCGAATGTATTACGAGTACCCCAAGCACTTATTGTTTGGGCTGAAACACCTAACATGGTGGCAAACTTAGCTTTATTACCATGCGTGAAATAAGCAACAATCGCATCTAACATCTCCCTTTTATCCATATTTTGATATTATTTTCTACAAATTGTGGATATTTTCTTGAAAAAATTTTGATTATATCTACAAATTGTATATGTTTGTACCGTCTTAATCAATTAAGACAGTTCCAAAGATAGAAATAACAACTCAAAAATCAAAAAATATGGAGAAAAAAGAAAAGTACATCAAACTTGACAAAGACAAGGTAAAAGAGATTGCGGAAATCAAAGGTGTGTCAGCTGTAACTGTGTATGATGCGTTGAGGTTTAAAACGGACAGTGCGCTGGCTCACCTGATAAGGGCATGGGCATTGAATCATGGAGGGAAATTGTTTGTAGAACATGAAAATCCATACGGAGAAGTAAAAACAATATAAACTTTAAAGCTATGATTAAAAAAATTATTATGCCTGTAATAAACTGCAACATGGTGACAGGTACGAAAGTACAATACCTATTATTCGGATTTGTGATTTATGAAAAGCTTTTAATCACTCCTAAGACTTACGGAATAAAGGAGTACGAGTATCATATTAAGTTCTGAGATAATTTAAACCTTACATAATTATGAACACAACAGCAAATCAGCAGGCTACGGGCTTGCAGGTATTCTACAACGAGAATGAAAATGTGAACATCCGTACACAGGTAATTAACAGCGAACCTTGGTTTGTGGCCAAGGATGTGGCAATGGCTCTGAATATCACTTGGAGCGGTCATACTTTAGACAGCATCCCTGAAGATTGGCAGGGGATGGTAAATCTCACCACCCCCTGCGGAAACTATCAAGGCGGAGGTCTTCAGAGCTTGAAAGTCATCAATGAAGCCGCCGTTTACAAGTTGGCATTCCGAAGCAACAAGCCGGAGGCGGACAAGTTCGTGAACTGGGTGACCGGTACCGTCCTTCCCTCTATCCGCAGGACAGGCAGCTACAGCATGGGCGAATCCATGACAGTGACACGCCAGCGTCTGCCGATGCCGAAATACCGTCCGTTCTTTGCGGAGTGGAAAGACAGGGTGAAGAACTTCATCAGCGAGAGGGAGCTTAAAATGGTGGCGGCTACAAGGCGTGTGACGCTGAAACACGTGAAGCGTGTATATGCCGGAGGAACGATGAGTGCGCCTGTAGCGGTGGCGATACAGAAAGAGGCTTTGAGGAACAGGCAGGAAGGCAAGTTCTATCCGGACCCGATGGCTACATACGAGCAGCTCACTATAGAATGGGAGGAGCTGGAATGAAAGATAACAATACTGTAAAACATAAATCTGATGAAGAGATTCAATATTATACACTGGTTGATATTTCCAAGGGATGTGCCGGATGAGAAGAGAACCCCATACGAAATGGACTACAAGCTCCTGTATAAAAGATATCCTTCAAGATTGGAAATATTCAGATACTATACTCCGAAAATAGAGCCTTCATACATTTTAGTATGGGTCGCAATCATAGCGTTATGCTTAGGGATAGTGATGTTAAGCTTAATACTAAAGAAAATAATGATATCAGTATAGTAAGTCTTCTCAGCATGAAATCGAATGATAAGTTTTTTTTGACTGAATTTAAACCCTATTTAATTATGAACACAACAGCAAAAGGAAAAAGCCTTGGCAGAAAGATTTACCAAGGCTCTGGAAATAAGATCAATTATCCAAAGGCTCTTCCTGTAGTTCTAATACCTTTTGATATATTGCCTCAGGAACTGCGAGAAAAACTTGTTTCCCTTTATGGATCTCCGTACAGCCACAAGAGCGAGGGCGAAAATATTCTTTCGGAAATGGAAAGTCTTTTAGAGTTTTGTATGAAAGACCATAAACTTCAAAATCATCATCAAACCAAAAATCATAGTCACGAAATAGACCTTCAATTATCTGCCGAAAGTCTTTTACTGAAGATCGCGAGTATGATGAAGAGCGGAAATAAAAAAGATCAACTACCCTATTTCTCTGTTCTATATTCAGGTTATCGGAAGCGTTATGAAAAACTCTCGTGTCGGTCTGTATCGCGTAATCAATTCTACGCAAAGTTGCAGCAGATATCAATACGTTATGAACAAATTCACGACAAACGAACGCTTTCTGACGGTTCATGTAAACAACAATAAAATTAAGACGCCATTTATAAACTTTCATGATTAAACAATTTTGGTTAGACAGCTACAAATGTAGCAAAACCGTTCCGGTTTGTGAAAATAGGGACGGAATTTTAAA
>NZ_DXVR01000156.1:0-3561 GCF_019417265.1 Bacteroides sp. | reverse complement strand
CTTCTTTTATACCCTCTTATAAACTTTCATACTGACTTGCGAAACTTAAATACTTTATTGTTGGTTTCTTGACTACTGTCAACGGGCAGTTTCAGGCACCTCTCACAGTGGCTTTTCTGTCCGAGGCAGTAGAACTCAAGAATACGCTCACTACTATGATTTCATTCTTCTTTTTCCTGGGGTATCTGCTTAATGGTACCCTTGGAGGAAAATGGATAAATAAGGTGGGCTACAAGAATACTCTTCTGAGGGCTCTGGTTGTAATGGTTTTCGGACTTATAATGTACAGCCTGTCATCGTGGATAGTAGTAAACTATGGTGATGTAAAACTAAATATTGGAACAGACAGCATCCCCTACGGATACTTTGTTTTTCTGCTCGGTTCCTATCTTATGGGTACATCGGCAGCGCTTCTGCAGGTGGTCATCAATCCGTATATTTCGGCATACGAACTTCCCGGTACACAACCGGTACAGCGAATGAATATAGTATGCGCCATCAATTCGTTGGGTACAACTATTGCTCCATTCTTTGTGACAGGAGTCATCTTTGCAGGAGTATCGCTGAGTAATGTCACTCCCGACCAGCTTATGATACCATTTCTGCTTATCGGACTTTGTATGCTGATAACCACAGTGGTGACCTCACGTCTGAACCTGCCTGATATACAGGGCACAAGAAGTTCGGGCTCATCATCACAAACTAAAAGTATATGGTCGTTCCGACATCTTGCACTGGGTGTCATTGCAATATTCTTCTATGTGGGAACAGAAGTAGCTGTAGGAGTGAATGTAAACCTGCATGCCATGGAACTGATTGAATCCGGTGCCGGACTGTCATTCTTCGGAAAAGAGCGCCTTGTGATTGGAGGACTTGATTTGGGTATTCCTGCATTGCTCGCCACACTTTATTGGGGCGGATTGATGGTGGGACGTCTGTTCTTCAGTTTCTTCAACTGGATTTCTCCTCGTATATTGCTTGCGGGAACTACAATAGCGGCTTCGGTTGTAATTATCGTATCGATGTTTACCAATAATCTATGGTTGCTTGTCAGTGTAGGTTTGTGTCACTCAGTGATGTGGAGCTGTATATTCACACTTGCAGTACGTGGATTGAAGGAATATACCTCAAAGGCATCAGGAGTATTTATGATGGGGGTATTCGGAGGAGCTGTCTTCCCGGTTCTGCAAGGTGTACTGACCGACATGCTTGGCAGTTGGCAGTGGACATGGACACTCGCCCTTGTGTGCGAACTTGTGATGCTGGCTTATGCCCTTTGGGGATGTAAGATCAGGGAAAAAGACATTGAAAACATATAACAGTAATAAATTTTAATAGTATGAAACTTACAGATTATATTACAGGAATCCAGCATATAGGAATTCCTACAAACGATATTCAGGTAACAAAAGATTTCTATAATAGCCTTGGTTTTTCAACAGAACTTGAAACAGAGAACAATGGCGAGAATGTAGCTTTCCTGCAATTGAAGAATCTTGTAATTGAAACTTATCAGAACGGACAGGCAGCAATGCAGTCGGGTGCGATAAACCATATAGCAATAGATGTGAAGAATATTGACGAGGTGTTTTGCCTTGTAAAATCTTTAGGTGTGGAAATGGCAGATAACAGTGTGAATGGTCTTCCGTTTTGGGAGAATGGGGTTAGATTTTTTACGATAGTAGGACCTAATAAGGAGAGAGTTGAGTTCTGCGAACGTTTGTAGGCTTATAATATAAGTAAGTGAACAGGTGCCCCCTGAAATATTTACACTTCGGAATGCAGGTAGAAACAGTTTCTTTTTTCTTCTGGCATTTTCTGGGCGTACATAAGATTAGTCGGTAAGAGAGTGCCTTATATCGGTACTCTCTTGCTGTATAACGGTTTTACTTTATACTCTATAACGTGTTTGCTAATTTTGTATTGTTGATAAAATAGAGTATATAAGAAGACATGAAAAAGATTGTTTTATTATCATTGGTTATTTCAATAGGTATTTTTATCCTGACTTCGTCATTGCGTCACCCAAAAATTTTCATCAAAGAGTTTGGCGATTTTCTGATGTCTTGCCATCAGCATTGTTTGGGTGTAAACCTCCTTGTTCAGAGGTTGCTTAATTTGTATGGTTGTGATTGTCTTAGCCAATGCAAGCACCTTGTCTACGCTCATCTTAATCTCTGAGACTTTCAGCATACGCTCCAATTCCTTGTAGACTTTCAAAGCCACAAAACAGATGCATATATGAGCCTCGATGCGTTTGCGTGTAAAATGAAACATGGGGCGTATCTCTATCTTTGATTTGGCTATACGAAAGGCACGTTCTACGTGCCAAAGGTTGTGGTATGCAGCATAAACATCTTGTATTGGTATGTTAGTATTGGTGAGATATCCTTTTAGACCGTCCCATTTGGAGTCGTCGGCAATACGGTCATAGTTGATGGCTACTTTCACTTCACCATCCATGGATAAAAACTTATTGTAACCTCTTTTGTTGATGTTACCTTTCGTGAGCGCACCATGCTTGTAAGCCTTTTCCAACCTGCGTATTCCCTTCTCTCGGTTATAGGCATCTTTCTTAGCACGGTCGTCTGTATAGCCGACCAAGAGCCGACGGCCACCTCCTTTGTCATATTCAACCATCTGGCAGTCGCGCTTGGGCTGTTCCAATATCCAGTTCTTGACTTCCTGACTTTCATTCTTTATCTTCGCACCTATTATATACTTGTAATCATGAGCCTCAAGTTCCGCTATATTTGCATTGTTCATCAGACCGGAGTCAGCCACCACAACGAAGTTTTCCAAACCGTATTTGCTTACAAACTCGTTTATCGTCGGCAGCATCGTGTGGCCTTCATATTTGTTGCCCTCATGGATGCAATATGCAAGCGGATAACCGCCCAAACTTACAAGCAGGCCGAGTATGATCTGAGGATTACTGTGACGTCCCTCCTTCGAGAAGCCGGTCTTCCGCAAGTCGTCCTCATAATCCGCTTCAAAATAAAGTGTGGTGACATCATAGAATAGCACACCGATATTTCCACCGAACAGTTTCGCTGTATGGCGCACGCTTATGTCCTGTACGATTTCGTGCTGATGGTCGCTAAGCTTGTCAAGATAGCGATAGATTTTTGAGAGATCCACATCTTCGTCAAAGTGGTTTTTCAGATATTCCACCGTAGCAGCCTTACTTGTTGGATATGCCAAACGAGCCTTTACAAGCTTGCGGAATACATCATCGTCAATACGATTGAAACCAATCCTGTCAAACGTGCGGTCCAATATCAAGTCGCATCCGTTGAGAAGGATATTGCTGACATTGGACAGAACGCGGCGGACTTCTTCGCGCTCACGGTCACACGCTTCACGCTCCTCACCATACAAATCGAGTTGAGGATGACGCCGGGATTCTTCCTTGGAAATCCATTCTTTAGCTTCATTTACAAAATTTTCGACCTCATCTTCACTATATGCAACACCAATCGTTGCAAGTTCCTTCATCTTGCCACTGTAAGCATTCGGCAAACTACAGGTATTAAACTTTTATATACAACAATAGCGACT
>NZ_DXVR01000155.1:1041-3611 GCF_019417265.1 Bacteroides sp. | reverse complement strand
CGAAGAACTGCATTTCCATCTGTTCAAACTCACGCATACGGAAGATGAACTGACGAGCAACGATTTCGTTACGGAAAGCCTTACCTATCTGTGCGATACCGAAAGGTATTTTCATACGGCCTGTCTTCTGTACATTCAGATAGTTTACGAAGATACCCTGTGCTGTTTCCGGACGAAGATATACCTTCATTGCTCCATCGGCAGTAGAACCCATTTCAGTAGTAAACATAAGGTTGAACTGGCGAACTTCAGTCCAGTTCTTTGTACCTGAAATAGGACATACGATTTCTTCATCAAGGATAATCTGACGCAATTCGTTCAAGTCGTTTGCGTTCATTGCCTTTGCATAACGTTCATGCAAAGCATCTAGTTTAGCCTGATGTTCAAGTACACGTGCGTTAGTGCTGCGGAACTGAGCTTCGTCAAAAGCATCACCGAATTTCTTTGCAGCTTTTGCTACTTCCTTGTTTATCTTATCCTCGTATTTTGCAATCTGTTCTTCAATCAGAACGTCAGCACGGTAACGTTTCTTTGAGTCGCGATTGTCAATCAATGGGTCATTAAAAGCATCAACGTGACCTGAAGCCTTCCAGATAGTAGGGTGCATGAAGATTGCAGAGTCAATACCTACAATGTTTTCGTGCAAAAGCACCATGCTCTGCCACCAATACTGCTTGATGTTGTTTTTCAATTCAACACCCATCTGGCCATAATCATATACAGCTCCTAATCCATCATATATATCACTTGAAGGGAATACAAAACCATATTCTTTGCAGTGAGAAACCAATTTCTTGAAAACGTCTTCCTGTGCCATTTTTCTAACTTATTTTATGTTTTTCTATTTGTTTTATTTACTATTGGGTACAAAGATACGCAAATATGAAGAATAATGAACTAATAGTATATTAATTTATCTTACGAAGACCGACGAAAGAGCTCATTTATAGGACAAAAAAGGGAAAAAACTTATATTTTTGTATGATTTTTATCGTAAGCGGACATTGTTCCGGTTTTTCACTCAAAACTGTAATATATGAAAAGAACTGCACAAGACAAACATAAAATGATGACTACAGCACCTATTCCGAGACTTATCACTTCGTTGGCTGTACCTACTATAATAAGCATGCTGGTCACTTCGTTTTATGTAATGGCTGATACCTATTTCGTAGGACAAATCAACACTCAGTCAACTGCAGCCGTTGGAATCTCTTTCTCAATAATGGCAATCATTCAGGCATTCGGTTTCTTCTTCGGACATGGTTCCGGAAACTTCATCTCAAGAAAACTTGGTGCAAAAGATTATGAGAGTGCAGAAAAGATGGCATCGACAGGATTCTTTTACGCCTTCAGTTTAGGACTTGCTATTGCCATATTGGGGAACCTGTTTTTAACGGATATATGCTTGCTGCTTGGCTCGACAGAAACGATACTGCCTTATGCAGAGAACTATCTTGGAATAATTCTCTTCGGGGCACCTTTTATGGCTTCTTCCCTGGTCCTTAATAATCAGATGCGTTTTCAGGGGAATGCCATTTATGCCATGATAGGAATTATTATAGGTGCAGTGATAAATATTGGACTCGACCCGCTACTGATTTTCACATTTGATATGGGAGTATCCGGTGCAGCGCTTTCAACAGTAATAAGCCAGATAAGCAGCTTTATAGTGCTGCTGTATATGGACAGTAAAGGGACTAACATAAAAATAAAATTCAGGAACTTCACTCCTGAGTTCTCTTATATAAAGGAAATTACCTACGGAGGCATTCCTTCGCTGAGCAGACAGGGATTGGTAAGCCTTTCGACCATCATGCTGAATGTGGCTGCCGGAAGATACGGTGATGCTGCTATAGCCGGTATGTCTATAGTCACACGTATCTGTATGTTTATAAACTCGTTTGTGATAGGTTTCGGTCAAGGTTTTCAGCCGGTATGCGGATTTAATTATGGTGCAGGACTCTACAAGAGGGTACGCGAAGGATTCTACTTTTGTGTAAAAACCGGAGTTGTATTCCTAACCATTTGTGCAATTATCGGATCTATTTTTGCTCCGGAAATTGTTTCTTGGTTTAGAAGAGATGACCCGGAAGTTATAATGATTGGAGCTAACGCTCTCCGCTGGCAATTGATAACACTTCCATTAGGCACGTGGGTAATATTGTGTAATATGCTCTTACAGACTATCAGAGTACCGGGAAGAGCTCTAATCCTGTCATCTGCCAGACAAGGTCTGTTCTTTATTCCTTTGATTATCATTCTCCCGTATTTTTTGGAATTAACTGGCGTTGAGATGTGTCAGGCTATCTCAGACTTCTGCTCGTTCATTCTTGCATTTCCACTTACAATACCGGTTCTTAAAAGACTACGAACCGATAGGACATAAAAAAAGGCCGCCCGATTGGACAGCCTTGTATTTATTATAGCATCTACAGAATTATTCAGCTTTAGGGGCTTCCTCTGTTGTTGCTTCAACTGCTTCAGCTGCAGGAGCTTCAGTAGTAGTTTTCTTTGAACGACGAGTACGAGTAGCTTTCTTAGCAGCTGTCTTAGCCATGTTCTCATTG
>NZ_DXVR01000155.1:0-1031 GCF_019417265.1 Bacteroides sp. | reverse complement strand
AGCCTTCGCAACAGTCGTAGTGATTCTTTTGTGCTTGATCAAAGAACATGCCATGTTTGACAACATTGCGTTTCTGTGAGAAGCAGTACGACCTAAATGGTTAAATTTTTTATTATGTCTCATTTTTTATTCTTTATCTAATTTATATTTAGAAATATCTGTTCCAAACGTAAGATTCAGACTCTCGAGCAAATCATCAAGCTCAGTGAGCGATTTCTTACCAAAGTTTCTGAATTTGAGAAGATCAGTCTTATTGAACTGTACCAAATCGCCAAGAGTTTCAACATCAGCAGCTTTAAGACAGTTGAGAGCACGAACTGAAAGATCCATATCAACCAACTTTGTCTTAAGGAGCTGTCTCATATGCAATACTTCTTCATCGAATTCTTCATTGCTGTCAGCATCAGAAGCTTCCAATGTAATCTTTTCATCTGAGAATAACATGAAATGATGTATCAGAATCTTAGCTGCCTCCTTCAATGCTTCCTTTGGGTGAATGGAACCATCGGTACTAATTTCAAGTACGAGCTTTTCGAAGTCTGTTTTCTGTTCAACTCGATAGTTTTCAACTGCGTACTTAACATTTCGTATCGGTGTATAAATAGAATCGATAGGAATCACATTAACATCAGTGCAATATACGCGATTTTCATCAGCAGGTACATATCCACGTCCTTTGTTGATTGTGATGTCTATCTGCATAGTTGCTTTTGAGTCTAAATGGCAAATAACCAATTCAGGATTTAACACTTCAAATCCGGTCAAATGCTTACCGATGTCACCTGCTTTGAACTCAGTAGAATTCTC
Source organism: Bacteroides sp. (assembly GCF_019417265.1). GTDB lineage: Bacteria > Bacteroidota > Bacteroidia > Bacteroidales > Bacteroidaceae > Phocaeicola. The sequence goes on along the minus strand of NZ_DXVR01000155.1, from coordinate 224 downwards.
TACAGTTATGCTGACACTTTCATTTTCGTATTCGTCAACTATTTGCTTGAATCTTACTTGCTTCAGATTCAAGATAATGTTAGTAACATCTTCTTTAACGCCAGGAACAGTAGCAAATTCATGTTCTACTCCTTCAATACGGATTGTATTGATTGCATAACCTTCCAAAGAAGAAAGAAGAATACGGCGTAAAGCATTACCTACGGTAATACCGAAACCGGGTT
>NZ_DXVR01000154.1:0-3622 GCF_019417265.1 Bacteroides sp. | reverse complement strand
CAAGCCTTGCAACATCGCATCGAGCGAGGCACACAACCGAAGGACTGCCGAGTACATGCGCAACATCGGAGAGTCCAGAATCTATGTCGTTTCCAAACTTTCCACCGATAACGAGCAGTGGGTAAATCCTGACTTCGGCACTACCGAATTGCGGACACATTACGACAACATCAAACGGATGGTCAAGGAAAAGACCGGACGTGTCATGCAGGAGAAAGAACGTGAACGCAAAGGCAAGAACGGAAAAATCATCAAGGTGGCAGGGTGTTCACCTATCCGTGAGGGGGTGTTGCTCATCAGAGCGGACACCACATTGGCAGATGTGCATAAATTTGGCGAGGAGTGCAAACAACGCTGGGGTATTACTCCGCTGCAAATCTTCCTGCACAAAGATGAAGGACATTGGCTGAGCGGACAACCCGAAGCCGAAGATAGGGAGAGTTTCCAAATTGATGGAAAGTGGTTCAAGCCGAATTATCACGCTCATATCGTTTTCGATTGGATGAACCACGATACAGGAAAGAGCTGTAAACTCAATGACGAAGATATGACCGAAATGCAGAGTTTGGCTTCTGACATTCTCCTGATGGAACGAGGACAATCTAAAACCGAAACAGGCAAGGAACATCTGGAACGTAACGATTTCATCATAAAGAAACAGAAAGCCGAACTGCAACGTATAGAGGAAACCCAAAGGCACAAGAAGCAGCAAGTAACTCTTGCTGAGCAAGAACTCAAACAGGTAAAATCGGAAATACGCACCGACAAACTCAAAAGCGCAGCTACCGATGCAGCCACAGCCATAGCAAGCGGTGTCGGTTCTCTTTTCGGAAGCGGAAAATTGAAAGATTTGGAACAAACCAATGAGAATTTACGTCATGAAATTGCCAAGCGTGACAAGGGTATTGATGAATTAAAAGCCAAGATGCAACAAATGCAGGAACAGCACGGCAAGCAGATTCGTAACCTACAAGGAATACATAATCAAGAGCTTGAAACCAAAGACAAGGAAATATCACGATTGAATACCATTCTTGAAAAAGCGTTCAACTGGTTTCCATTACTCAAAGAAATGTTGAGGATGGAAAGACTATGTTATGCCATCGGATTTACCAAAGATATGATAAACAGTCTTTTGACAAAAAAGGAAGCTATTAGGTGCAATGGTAGGATTTATTCTGAAGAGCATAGGCGAAGATTTGAAATCAAGAATGATATTTTCAAGGTGGAAAAGAATCCAACCGATGATAGCAAACTGATACTTACCATAAACAGACAGCCGATAGGCGAATGGTTCAGGGAACAATGGGAGAAGCTACAGGAAGGATTGCGAAAAACAGAAGAGCCAAGAAAAAATAGAGGATTTAGGTTATAAATTCTGTTCTCTATATCGCAAAACATCAATAAAATAACTAATTTTGTATTCGGATTGGGCTAATCCTCTCCATGACATAAGAAAAAGAAGAAGCGTTATGTTTATCTTGTAGGTGAAAACGTAGGAAACTTTCAAACTGATACAAGAGATAGCATAGTGGTTCTCACGCATATAGCGTGGGCTGCTATTGTTACATCTGTATCAGAGGTTTCCTACGACCTTCACTTAGACGTGGCATAGTTGGCTCACGTTTTTTCAATATAAAATTAATAGCCTAATAGAGCCAATAGGGAATTATACGAATATGAATAAGTTTATTATTCCATTCTTTTTAATCACTGCCTTCCTTGCAGTGGGTTGCAGCGATGATGAGCCAAAAGATGTTGTCAATGAAATCAAGATGTCCGTTTCTGCCGAAACAGGTACGTACATACCATGGGGCAGTGATACTCCTGTAGAGTGTATGCTTGTTATGTCTGAAGACAATCCCGGAGTATGGGAGCCACTTGGCTTTAATAGTATTAAATGGTTTACATACGAAAGAGGACATGAATATTACCTTTCGGTGGAGAGAACCATTCTCGCCAATACTCCCATGGATGCTCCAGACCGTACCTATTTGCTGTTGAGAATCCTTCAAGACCGTATTGTCACAAAGCCGGAGATACCTGTAGATAAAGAAATCAATTCAGAGGAAGACATTGAGTACTATGATATGTGCCCCTTTAACAAATATGCCATAGAAAAGGAAATCATTGTCAATGAGAATGGAGAAATTTCCTATGCCGACGGTCACAGCCTTCCGTCTTATGATAATGCCCGCATTTGGTTAAAGTGTATTCTTGATAAGGCAGATCCGAATTGGCTAAAATTCAATAAAATACCCTATATGGCAATCTATTCATTTGTATTGTCACCGCTTACGGATGAAATACGGCTGGTGCGCAACGAATCATCCGGTCCGATGTTCAAGGAGGTCATTCCTGAAAGTGAGTTTGCCCATATCACCCAATCCATGAAGCCGGGCGAAGAACTCCGTTACGCCCTCATCCTTGCCAATGTCTATAAGAAAGGACTTCAGAAGCTGGAATTTACGATAAAGAAACAATAACACATAACCATGATGAATAAACTTATCAACCCGATTCTTTTTATCATGTGTCTGCTTGCTATGGCTTGCAGCGATGATAATAATGAAAATGAAACATTTGCTCCGTTCAGTCTTGAGAAAAGATACTATGAAGTACGATTGGAGCGCAATGCTACTTCTATTCCTATAATAAACGGTAGTGGCGATATTAGTTTGGCAATAGAGGATGAAAATATATTGAATGCCATTTACTCAAAATACAACGATAAGGAGGATGACAGAAAAGGACACATCAATTTGTATGGTATGCAGAAGGGAAGTACAACACTGACCATTACCGACAATATTACCAAGGATGTGGAAACCGTTGAAGTGAAAGTGACAGATTGCTATTTGTCATACATGATAGACGAAAGTAATCATCCTCTATTAAAAGCCAACACAACTCTATTTTTCATAAACAATCCTGCAAAAGAGTCCTATATCTTCGCTAGAGACAATCTCCATGGGACATTATATGACCGACCAACAATGAAAGGCAGTTACGAGTTCTTCATCACCCCCGATTCGAAAGAACAACTGCACGACATACCCGGATTGCGTTTAACATTCCAAACCGATGGAGAAGAAAACGTTACTGACAACAATGACACGACAACATCTTACGACTTTCAAATAATGGGTAATAATCAGATATTCAGTGTTATTCAAGCATTTTTGGGTGTGAAATGGGAGGAACTTTTTGATAACGCCCATACAAAAAGCCCTGCACCAGTAGACTTTACTATGAAGCTGACTGCTCCCAATACAAATTATCAAATTACAGGAGTATTAAGTACTACATCCATTCCGGAACACATATTGGATTGATACATTGCTGCAGTTAGACAATTAAACTGATATAAAAGCCAACTAAAAGAGCATAACTTGATTGTTCTTTTAGTTGGCTTTGTTTTATTCAGACACTTTTTTCTGAGTAAAGATGCATTTCATCTTAAATAATACAAAAACACCCAATTTTACATTCTTGGGTGTAAAATTGGGTGTTTGTTTTACAACTTACTGATTTTCAGTGTTTATTGCGGAGAGAGAGGGATTCGAACCCCCGGTACCTCGCAGTACAACGGTTTTCAAGACCGCCGCAATCGACCACTCTG
>NZ_DXVR01000153.1:0-3630 GCF_019417265.1 Bacteroides sp. | reverse complement strand
CATGTATATTGTGCATGAAAATCTCTTCAAAAACCGAAAAAATTTGTTTATTACTCTTTTCTGAGTCTGTAATTTCCTCTTAATTTTTCAAAATCCTCCGGGTGAGCCAATAAGATATTGTAGTCATTTTTAGGATTATAGTTCAGGAGTATATCATTCTCACTCATTGATGATTCAGGCTTAATCAAATCTTCCGGCAGTGACAAGTCGATATTCATATCTATTCCGAAAAAATCGCATAAAGATTTTAATGTCATAGTAGTGGCATTAAGCTTTCCGTCTGCTGAGTAGCCGGCTATATGTGGAGTACCGACAAAAACTCTTTTTAGCAGTTCCAGATTAATGTTCGGTTCGTTCTCCCACACGTCTATTACAGCTTCTGAGATGAGTTCTTTATTTAAAGCATCAAGGATAGCTTCCGTATCAATCACTTCGCCCCTTGACGTATTTATTATCACAGGCCTTTTGCGTACAGATTCAAAGAAATGTCTGTCTGCCAGATGAAACGTCTTGTATTTGCCATCTTTTATAAGAGGTGTATGGAAAGTAATGATATCGCATTCTCTTGCCAAAGTTTCCAAGTATACGAATCCCTTTTCTCCGCTATCTTTTCTTGGCGGGTCATTAAGCAGTACTTTCATACCCAATCTTTCGGCAAGTCGCATTATCCTGGAGCCAACGTGTCCTACTCCTACTATTCCGATGCAGGTGTTTGCCAAGTCCATTCCTTTTTCTTTTTCAAGCAGACTTAAAACTGCATGTACATATTGCTCTACAGCCCCGGCGTTGCATCCGGGACAGTTTTTCCACGTTATGCCGGCTTCCTTGCAATATTCGGTATCAATATGGTCGAAACCGATAGTGGCAGTTCCTATGAATTTCACATTGCTGCCCTCCAAAAGCTGTTTATTGCATTTGGTTCTCGTTCTTGTAATCAGTGCATCTGCATCTTTTACTGATTTTGCATCAATCTCATTCCCCGGCAGATAAACTACATTGTCAGTAATCTTTGCCAACGTTTCCCTGATATAAGGGATTTTATTGTCAACAACTATTTTCATCTTCTTCTTTAAGTGTTTTGGGCTTACAAAGCCTGCATGTCGTTCAGCCTTTTGTAATAGCCGTTCTTTTGCAGCAGTTCTTCATGTTTGCCGCTTTCTACAATTCTTCCTTCATACAATACATATATTGTATTTGCATTCTTGATGGTAGACAGTCTGTGTGCGATGGCTATTGTCGTACGTGTCTTCATCAGTCTTTCAAGAGCTTCCTGTACTAATCTTTCGCTTTCGGTGTCGAGTGCCGATGTAGCCTCGTCCAGTATCAGTATGGCAGGATTTTTCAGTATGGCTCTTGCTATTGAAATTCTCTGACGCTGTCCGCCCGACAGACGGCATCCTCTGTCGCCGATGTTTGTGTTATATCTTTCTTCGGTTTCCATAATGAAATCATGTGCATTGGCTATTTTTGCAGCCTCTATCACCTGTTCCATTGTAGCATTTTCTACTCCGAAGGTGATATTGTTGAAGAAAGTGTCGTTAAACAGGATTGCCTCCTGGTTTACGTTACCAATAAGCGAGCGTAAGTCCTTTACTGCCAAATCTTTGATGTCCACGCCATCTATCATGATCTTTCCTTTCTGCACGTCATGGAAACGCGGAATGAGGTCTACCAATGTCGATTTCCCGGAACCGCTTTGTCCCACGAGGGCTATGGTTTCACCTTTCTTTATCTTAAGGTTGATCTCGTGCAAAATCTCATTCTCGCCATAGCTGAATGATACATTTTCGAATGCTATTTCCTCTTTCAGTTCGCTTATGTGTCGGGCATCTTTCTTTTCTACTATATTATTCTGTGCATTCAGGATTTTGTCAACTCTCTCCATTGATGCAAGACCTTTCGGGATGCTGTATCCAGCCTTTGAGAAATCCTTCAGTGGGTTTATTACACTGTACAGAATCACCATATAGAATATGAATGTAGGCGCGTCGATGGATGATTTCTCGCCCAATATCAGTGAACCTCCGAACCATAATACAATGACTATAAGTATTGTACCAAGGAACTCGCTCATAGGGTGAGCCAAAGCCTGGCGTGTAGCCACCTTGTTGGTAGCCTGTCTGAACTCGTTGCTGCACTTGTTGAAACGGTTTATCATTTTCTCTTCAGCCACGAATGCCTTTATGATTCTCAGTCCGCCAAGAGTTTCTTCCAGCTGCGACATAGTTTCGCTCCACTTGTCCTGTGCCTCGAGTGATTTTCTTTTGAGTTTTCTTCCTACCTGTCCCATAACCCATCCCATAGTAGGCAGTACGAGGAGTGTAAATACAGTAAGTTGCCAGCTGGTTGCAAACAGTGTCGCGAAATACGACAGGATGAGAATAGGATTCTTCAGCAGCATATCCAGCGAACTTGTTATGGATGTTTCTATTTCTGTCACGTCACCGCTCATTCTGGCTATTATGTCACCTTTCCTTTCCGAGGAGAAGAAATTCAGTGGCAGATACATGATTTTTGAATATACCAGTGTTCTTATGTCGCGCACTACGCCCGTACGGAGTGGAATCATTACGGCTGACGAGCCGAAGTAGCAGGCTGTCTTGAGCAGTGTCATGCCTCCAAGGAACAATCCCAGCCACAGCAGTGTGGTAGAAGGACCGTAAACCTCTATAAGTTGCGACACATAGTAGTAGAAGTTATTCACAACAGTGTCTTTCAGAGGTGCGCTTCCCCATTCCATGAATGTATATACCTTGTTTCCACCGTCTGTCTTGAACAGAATGTTCAGTATCGGTATCAGCAGTGAAAACGAGAATACGTTGAATATGGCCGAAAGTATGTTCAGCATTATCGCCCATGCCACAAATCTTTTATACGGCGAGACAAATCGTCTGAGTAGATTGAAAAATTCCTTCATCTATATATATGGTTAGTTTATATTAATCTTTATTTTCTTCCTCCTTGAACCACGATGCATACATAAGATACCCGTTGGCTATTTTCTGGTTTAACTCCTTACTTTGTTCAGGGTCAACCTTTTTGATGAATTTGGCCGGCACTCCTCCCCACAGTGTGTGCGATTCTATCTGAGTGTTTGCCAATACCAATGCTCCGGCTGCAACGATGGCTCCTTCTCCCACTACGGCATGGTCAAGCAGGGTAGACCCCATCCCGATAAGTGCGTTGTCCTTCACGCATGCACCGTGCAGAGTGACGTTATGGCCTATTGAAACATCATTTCCTATTTCGACAACCGACTTTTCATATAGCGTATGCAGTACAGTTCCGTCCTGTATATTTACTCTGTCGCCTATCCGTATGGAGTTTACATCTCCTCTCAATACAGTGTTGAACCATATGCTGCAATCATCTCCCATTACTACATCGCCTATTATCGTAGCATTATCTGCAAGATAACAGTTCTTTCCCATTTTTGGGGTATATCCTCTTACTGATTTAATTAAAGCCATACTAAGAAAAAGTATAAAATTTTTATCAAAGGCAAAAGTACAAATTTATTCTTTTACCTCAGTTCTGAGTTAATTCTATTTTCAATAAAACTGTAGTTTCTTTATCTATTTAAATAATACGGGGTGGGTATAATTAAATTTTTTAATAAAAAAAGTACTC
>NZ_DXVR01000152.1:2686-3787 GCF_019417265.1 Bacteroides sp. | reverse complement strand
TTTGATTCTGGTCGTTTGATGACACCGTTTCGGAAATACGTTTCCTCGAATCTTCCGAAGAAAACAAATAATCCGAACCCATCTCCCACTGGGAAGATCTGGTTCGGATTATTTGGGTTTGGCAAATACCTTTTGCATTGACACAAACACGATATCCGGTTCAACTAGTGCATTACTGAAAACGGCTCTAGTATCGACATTTCCACTCTTAATTTGTGGCACAGACAGAATTTAGATATTCCGTGGGAATTCATAACTCCGTAAAATAACTAATGTAGAATTGTACATAGTACGCATCAACGAACGAGGATCATCGCAAAGTAAATGTATACCCCCATCAGGCTCCTTAACGGAAATACACTCCATTAATCTGGACAACTCGGCATTCGGAATATCTTCATCTGTGGATTCTGCGTCACCATCTTTGCTTTTCTTTCTCTCTAATTCTTGGCGGAAAATGTCAATCGGAACCTGTTTGGTCATACAGCGGTCATTCAGAATTGTAATTCGTTGATCGAGCAATGCATCGTCGGTAACAATATCTGCTTCTTTTAGCATTTTTCTTGCTTCTTCGGTACTGCTGGTGATGAACCTTACTTCGCTTCCATTTATGAACTGAGGTTCATTATGATGAAGCAAACATTCACAGAACACTTTGATGTAATGGGGAACCAAATCACTCAGCTTATCAGTGAGTATTTGATCCAATGCAGACCAAAACATATTGTCTGTAAAGTTCAGATATTCTTTTTTGCCCTGCCTAGCCCATCGTTCTAATTCGGTGCCTGAAGGAAAAACAGCATGATGCTTTTGCATCCAGTCAATGACGCATTCTGCCATCCACTCAGAAATAGCAATATGCTTATTGAAGACCACTTGTGAGTACGAAAAGAATTTATTTGTCAAGTACTGATCGGCAGCCGCGATTCCTTTTGGCTTGATGCACAGAATCTTTTTATCCTCACACTCACCAATGTCTAAGCACCGGATTAACTGGTCGATCTCACAACTACCGAAACTGGTACCCGAAAACGTTGCATCACGCATCAAATAGTCAATTCCGTCTGCATCCAGCTCAGAGTGTATAATCTGCACTAACAG
>NZ_DXVR01000152.1:0-2676 GCF_019417265.1 Bacteroides sp. | reverse complement strand
ACGACCAATCGACTTGGACATCAATGTTGTCTTTGCTTCAATGGAAAAGCTGTCGATCTTGTCCCGCATTTTCTCATTGATATTTTTGCAAAACTTATTATCCGGTAGTTCTTCAAGTGTCATCGGTTTTCGATAGGGCATCTCACAGACATGGGACAAAGGATAGTGCCCGATATCATGTAGTAATCCGGCTAACCGCAAAATTTTCCGGTCCTTATCATCCAAGTCCAAGCTAATCGCCATTTTATCAGCAATATGCATAACGCCCAAAGAATGAATGAATCTAGTATGCTCAGAACCCGGATAGACCCAATTAACAACACTAAGCTGCTTAATACTCTGCAAACGTTTAAACAACTGAGTTTCCATGATTTTCTTCTCAGCTGCAGTGTAGGGAATAAATCCATGCACATTATCAAGAATTTGCCCAACAAATTTAATTTGACTTGTCATGATTTAGGAAAAAAGGCCCTCAACCAACCGATATGCGGATATATTCGTACTATGGTCATCTAGGTGCGGTTTTCTTTTCTCAAGTTCATGCACAACATCTTCTTCAGACGCATCAAAACTAAGCAGATTCTCATGCAGATAATGAAGAGATGCCAGACATTCAACCCAATTGCTAACTGAATAGGCCTTTCCATCTTCTGAATGAATCACATCGTGCAACCGAGCAATGCTTTCAGAGTATTCCTTGGACAATGTCAAAGTCGTAGCGGCACGCCCGCTTTCATAATGCATATCATCTTGCAAGCTCTGGGAATAGGGTCCATGCAAGTACCATCTAAATCCGTAATCGCCGATAGGAACACCCATATCCTGCAACAAATATACTGCTTTCTGCATTTCCATTCGCTGATCAAAGTCAGAATAACTAAAATTGCGTCCGTACAATATTTTGTACACAGGAAGCAGATACCTGTTTGCCATAATAACTCCCCCTAAAAATTAATAAATATAACCCCGCATTACACAAAGGAAGCCTATATATTATACACTTCCAGTTTCAAAAATGCAACATTTCCACTTGACAAAAAGCAAATTTTGTGATAGCTGCCAAAAGCTCTGCGCAAAAGCGATGGAGATCCTATAGTTCAGGCCTCATTTTTTCCCATATCCCCTCCATCTCTATAAGAATAAGAGAAGATTGTCGCTGATTGCGCAATCAGGCTATTTATAACACGCCTCGATATGGTTGAGAACAGTTTCAAAATCATTTTCGCGAAGATCTTCAAGGATAGGTCTCGTCAGGCTAACGGTCAGAACGTGGGGAAAGCTGTCGAAGCTATAGATTACAAAAACTCCAACAGTACCAAGATTATTCTTCTTGATTCAAGCATAGACGCTAGGAGGCCTGGTCTACGACTTGGGTATTACCCTCAGAACGCTTGTTAATAGAGACTGTCTAGAGGTCAACGCGATAATCAAGTCCTTTAGATAATCGGCGATTTCCTCAAACTCGCTACTTGGAAAGATGCGGTGGATAGGCGTCGTATCGGTACTAATCGCCATCGCATCCGCGACCTCCGAACGAGGGAGACAGTACTTACCGTTGAACTGTCGCAACTTTTTGCTTAGTTGGCCCGGTTCTTAAATAATGGTTCTCACCAGATAGAGCAGGAACAAAGTCCTGCAGACCTACATTCCTATCCTTACCACGCAGCTCGTCTCTCCCGCTTACTTAGTTATACATCAGTCCTCTCATCCATCCCTTCAAAACAGGAAAAAGTTGCACATAACCTTGCAACAACATATTACGTATAATATTCTGAAATGCTTATCGACTTAACTCAGCACGCTACAAGATGTAGCGACAGCTCTGGTCAAGCGCAGGAATATCTGATTGCCCGTCATGCGGCGGTTGAAACGGAAACAGTACTCGTCCAGATATGCCTGGAGCTTGGTGCACCTTCCGTGATATGTTCCCTGAAGGAATGCTTTCAGATTACTGATTGCCTTGTGTACCCAATGCAGATCATCTGTTTCGTATTTCTTTGCGTTCAGTTCCACACCTTCCAGATTCAGGTAGCTTTTGTAACTGTCGCATTCTACCTTCGTTTTAGGCACAAAATACTGGTCGATGATTTCCTGCAAAGTCTTTCCCTGTACGTTATCTACTGCCTTCATCCTGGCAAACAGTGGTGCACTGTTTGCGGTTTTGGATACGGCCACCACAATCTTGGCCTTATCCGTACCACGACCTCGTTTGCCGTTATGGGAAGGTCCGCCAACATAGCCGTCATCCAACTCTACAATGCCGGAAAGCAAGTATTTTTCGTCTCTTTGACCCATAGCGGTACGAATTCGATCCAATAGGTGCCACGCGGAGTCATAACAGATCCCCAGTGTGCGGCTTAGCTGAACAGCGGAAATCCCTCTTTTGTCCGTTGCGCACAGATAGATCGCCCAGAACCAGAGTGTCAGAGGCAAATGGGTACGGCGCATAACCGTACCTGCGGTAACAGAAATCTGGTGCCGGCAGGAACGGCACTGATAAATGTTGCGGCCATGAACGGGATAGTATTCCACACAGCCGCACTTAGGGCAGACAAACCCATTGGGAAAGCGCAGGCGGAATAGTTCTGCTCTGCAAGCGTCCTCGGTATTGTAGCGACGGCGAAACTCTTTGAAAGTAATCTCAGCTGTACGTGCCATGATGATGTTCCCCTTTTT
>NZ_DXVR01000151.1:455-3808 GCF_019417265.1 Bacteroides sp. | reverse complement strand
CCATGTCAGATGAAGATTTATTTTATTTTTATATGCAACACTAAGTTAAGTGAATCTTCTGACATGACAAAGTACTGGGCAATATATTATTACTCAGTACTTTAAATTATTTTCTTTAGAAATGTGTTGCGGAATTAAGGGTTATCTTAAGTTCTTTTTCTGCAACAAAATTATTCCTTATATATATTAATGGCAAAAAAGATAGATTTTGCAAAGAAATCTGTGGACAAAACCTTGGTTTTTCACGATAAATCATTTACTTTGTAATCATTATAAAAATATACACTTATTAATTATGAACATAATCGGAATTTACAGGTTTTATGCAGACGGTTTTAAGTCGATGACGACAGGACGCGTACTCTGGCTTATAATCCTGCTGAAACTTTTTGTAATGTTCTTTATAATCAAACTGTTCTTTTTCACTTCATTCCTGAAAGACAAGACCACAGAGGAGAAGCAGGACTATGTAGGCAATGAACTGATTATAAGAGCATCGGACTCATATGCGAAATAACTAATCAAACTAACTTAATAAAACTTTATTTTATGATTGAAGCTATTGACACTTCTTTGATTGACTGGTCGAGGGCACAGTTTGCCTTGACGGCCATGTATCACTGGCTGTTTGTTCCGCTCACATTAGGCCTTGCGGTGATAATGGGAACAATGGAAACAGTCTATTATCGCACGGGTAATGAGTTCTGGAAACGTACAGCCAAGTTCTGGATGAAACTGTTCGGAGTCAACTTTGCCATAGGCGTTGCTACAGGACTTATTCTTGAGTTCCAGTTCGGAACCAACTGGAGTAACTATTCGTGGTTTGTGGGCGACATCTTCGGTGCCCCTTTGGCCATAGAGGGAATATTGGCTTTCTTCATGGAGGCTACATTCATAGCCGTGATGTTCTTCGGATGGGAGAAGGTGAGCCGACGCTTCCACCTTGCATCCACATGGCTCACAGGGCTTGGAGCTACGATTTCGGCATGGTGGATACTCGTTGCCAATTCGTGGATGCAATACCCTGTAGGAATGGAGTTCAATCCTGACACCATGCGCAATGAGATGGTGGACTTCATGTCAGTGGCATTCTCGCCGGTGGCTGTTGTCAAGTTCTTCCATACAGTGATAAGCAGCTGGATTTTAGGAGCAGTGTTTGTGGTGGGAGTGAGCTGCTGGTATCTGATAAAGAAGCGTGAGAAAGAATTTGCCAAGGCAAGCATAAAGGTGGCCTCAGCGGTAGGTCTGTTCGCTTCAATCGTGACTGCTGCAACCGGCGACCAGTCGGCATATCAGGTGGCACAGGTTCAGCCTATGAAACTTGCATCAATGGAGGCACTTTATGATGGAAGTGCGCATGCCCCACTTACTGTAGTAGGTCCTGTAGAGATACCGGAGATGCTTTCCGTACTTGCCACACACAGTACAGACGGATTTGTTCCGGGTATAAACGATATAATGAAAGGCGGATATGAGTTGGCAGACGGCACTAAAGCTCTCTCTGTAGATGAAAAGATTGTGCGCGGAAAGATGGCCATAAAGGCATTGGCCGATTACAGACAGGCTAAAAAGGAAGGTGACACCGCAGTTATGGAGTCCTCACTCCGTGTACTTGATGAGAATATGCCGTATTTCGGCTACGGATATATAAAGGATACATCCACACTCGTACCGAATGTGAATCTTATGTTCTGGTCATTCCGTGTGATGGTAGGTCTGGGAATGTATTTCATCGTCCTGTTTGCCGTTCTGATGTTCCTCACCTGGAAGAAGACCTGCAATGTGGACTACCACAACTGGCTGCTGTGGTCGGGACTGTGGAGTATCCCTCTGGCATATATCGCCAGTCATGCCGGATGGATAGTGGCAGAGGTTGGACGCCAGCCATGGACCATTCAGGATATGCTGCCAGTGGATGCGGCGATATCCAAACTTGAAACAGGCTCCGTGCAGACCACATTCTTCATATTCCTCATCATGTTTACCGTCCTTCTGATAGCCGAGATAGGAATTATGCTGAAGGCTATAAAGCACGGTCCTGAGGATAAATAACACTATATGAATCTGATAAAACATTATTTACATTTGATATGGAATCTACATATATATTCTTACAGCACTACTGGTGGTTCATAGTATCACTGTTGGGTGCAATATTGGTGTTCCTGCTTTTTGTGCAGGGAGGCAACTCTCTGATTTACCGCATCGGTCAGACAGAGGAGGAGAGAAAGATGCTGATTAACTCCACAGGCAGAAAGTGGGAGTTCACGTTTACCACTCTTGTCACTTTCGGAGGAGCGTTCTTCGCATCATTCCCGTTGTTCTACAGTACAAGTTTCGGAGGAGCGTACTGGCTGTGGATGATAATACTTTTCACTTTCGTGCTTCAGGCTGTATCGTATGAGTTTCAGTCTAAGCTTGGCAATCTGCTCGGTCAGCGTACATACAGATACTTCCTTATGCTGAACGGTGTGATGGGACCGCTGCTTCTTGGTATGGCTGTGTCTACATTCTTCTATGGCTCAAACTTTGAGGTGACAAAGGATAATCTGACAGAATTGGGTATGCCTGTCATCAGCTCATGGTCGAACGGATGGCACGGGCTTGATGCCTTTGCCGAGCCATGGAATCTCGTGTTGGGTATGGCTGTGTTCTTCCTTGCAAGACTCCTTGGAGGTATGTATTTCATCAACAACATAGATAATGATGCGATAGAAACCCGTTGCCGCCGACAATTGGTTTCCGATGCAGTGCCTTTCCTCTTGTTCTTCCTGGCATACGTCATACGCACATTGCTCAAAGACGGATTTGCGGTAAATCCGGAAACTCAGATGATAGCGTTGGAACCGTACAAGTATTTCAACAATTTTGTGGACATGCCATACCTTCTTGTGCTCTTCTTGCTTGGAGTTCTCCTTGTGCTTTATGGTTTGGGTAAAAGCATACTTTCGCTTGCATTCAAGGGAGGTATATGGTATTCCGGCATAGGAACAATTCTTACTGTTCTGTCATTGCTGCTTGTTGCCGGATATAACAATACGGCATATTATCCTTCGCTGACAGATATGCAGAGCTCGCTGACAATATCAAACAGCTGCTCCAGCCTGTTTACTCTCAAGACCATGGCATACGTGTCAATTCTGGTTCCGTTTGTATTGGCATACATATTCTATGCATGGCGTGCCATCGACCGTAAGCCAATCACTGCAGATGAGATAAAGAATGATGACCATGCATATTGATGGTTAATAAATTGTGAAGTAAAGGAAATTAAAAGGAGTTAGAGAACTCGCTCTAATTTGGACTTTGATTGAAAATCAAGAAGTTGGGCGTTTGCCTATATTATACAGGTA
>NZ_DXVR01000151.1:0-445 GCF_019417265.1 Bacteroides sp. | reverse complement strand
TTTCTTAATATCCCATAATTTACAAGAAGAGAAATATGGAAATTAGGACTTTTTATATAAAAATGATGTAATCCTAAGCAATAAACTTTATCAATCATCGTTCTTTTATTATAACCCCAAAATAAGAACATATGTATGTATCATCAAGACAAGGACAATGCCTAACTTACGATGCTGTGAGCAATGTGCTCAGCGTGATAAATGGTGCGTCAGTGCCTCAGATTGGCAAGGCTGGCGGACAGATGGCGCATAACTATACTTACGATGCCCTCTATCGTCTTGTCAGTGCGACTGGTACTTACACTGGTGCTGACAACAAGACTGCAAGCTACACCCTTGCAATGGGCTACGACAACATGCATCGTATCACATCGAAGCATCAGATTCTCATGCAGAACAATGTGCAGTTCAATGGTACATTGAATGCTGGCTATGATTTGTCGTA
>NZ_DXVR01000150.1:0-3850 GCF_019417265.1 Bacteroides sp. | reverse complement strand
CTCCTCACTTGCGCGTTCTTCAGAAACGTCTTGCCAAGGAAGTTACTATCATGGTTCACTCTGAGGAAGATTATAATGCAGCTGTTGAAGCGTCAGGAATCCTGTTCGGCAATGCAACTTCAGAAGCTCTAAAGAAACTTGACGAAGATACTCTTCTTTCAGTATTCGAAGGTGTTCCGCAGTTCGAAGTTGCCAAAACCGATATCGAAGCCGGAATAAAGGCTGTTGACCTGTTTGCTGAAAAGACAAACATCTTCCCTTCAAAAGGCGAAATGAGAAAGATGGTACAGGGTGGTGGCGTTTCTTTGAACAAAGAGAAACTTACTGCATTCGACCAGACTATCACAAGCGAAGATTTGCTTGACGGTAAATATCTCCTCGTACAGCGTGGAAAGAAGAACTATTACCTGATAATAGCAAAATAAAAAAACATTATATACCTAATTTAAAGACCGCAGAAGCACCCGTTTCTGCGGTCTTTATTTTTATTTATGCCCTAATTTGTTATCTTTGCATCAAATACATAACCTATTAATTATATCAACAATGAAGAATCACCCTTTACTTCGTATGTGGACTATTTGCTGTATGTTGCTATTCACAACAGCTATGTTTGCATACACCGAAAAAAATCTGCTGCAAAACTCTGTTACAAAAGAACAGCTTAAGGAAGCATTGGTAATGAACGGTGCCTGGGTGCCATATCCTGCATACACCGACCGTGAAGGCTGGAACTCTCTGCTTAATGATGAAGACAGACAAACACTCATCAGAGCCGGCGAAAAGATGCTTGACTACAGATGGCAGGTTATCCGTGCTACAGACTATCTGGAATATGAGCGTAGCGGCGAAAGAAACATCATGCAAAATCCATACGAAGCAAACCGTAAAGCCATAAATGTACTTATGATGGCCGAACTTGCCGAAGGAAAAGGACGTTTTATCGACCAACTTATAAACGGTGTATTCTTCAGCTGTGAAATGACTTCATGGGTTCTGTCGGCACACTTGCCAAGACAAAGCACCAAACGCTCTATGCCTGACTGGCGCGAGCAAATCATAGACCTCGGTTCCGGAAACTATGGTTCAATGCTGGCATGGGTATATTATTTCTTCCACGATACATTCGACAAGGCTGATCCTGTTATATCACTTCGCCTGCGCCATGAACTTCAGGAACGTATTCTTGACCCTTATATGGAAAACGACCGTGAATGGTGGATGGCTTTCTACTGGGAACCGGGAGAAATCATCAACAACTGGAATCCATGGTGTAACTCTAATGTGCTTCAGTGCTATCTTCTTCTTGAAGAAGACCGCGACAAACTTACCGATGCAGTATGGCGCACTATGCAGTCTGTAGATAAATTTATCAATTTCGTGAAATCAGACGGTGCATGCGAGGAAGGAACTTCATACTGGGGACATGCTGCGGGAAAAATGTATGACTATCTCCAGATTCTTTCTGACGGAACTAACGGAAAAGTATCCCTGTTCAATAATCCTATGATACGCCGTATGGGCGAATATATCAGTCGTTCGTATGTTGGCAACGGTTGGGTAGTAAACTTTGCTGACGCTTCAGCAAAAGGCGGCGGCGATGCTCCATTGATTTACCGCTACGGACGTGCAGTAGGCAGCGAAGAGATGATGCAGTTTGCAGCATATCTGCTCAAAGGCAAACGGCCTACAATACCTCTTGGCAATGATGTTTTCCGTACATTACAGTGTGTATTACTGAATAAGGAACTGGAACAGACCAGACCTGCACACAATGTTCCTGCATGCACATGGTATCCTGAAACAGAGTTCTGCTATCTGACAAACAACTCTGGATGGTTTCTTGCCACAAAGGGAGGCTTCAACAACGAAAGCCACAATCATAACGATGCCGGAACATTCTCACTCTACATCAATAATACTCCTATACTTATAGATGCAGGAGTAGGAACATACACACGACAGACATTCAGTAGCGAGAGATACTCCATCTGGACTATGCAGAGCAACTACCACAATCTGCCTATGATAAACGGTGTTCCACAACGCTTCGGACAGGAATACAAGGCAACAAATGTAGTATGCAAGGAAAAACAGCGTTATTTCTCTGCCGATATTTCTACAGCATACCCTGAAGAAGCAGCGGTAAACAGCTGGATTCGTTCATATAAATTAGAGAACAAACGTCTTGTGATAACCGACAAGTTCTCACTGAAAGAAACCAAGGCAGCAAATCAGGTTAACTTCCTCGTTTGGGGAGATATTGATATAAGCAAATCCGGCAAGGTTATTATCAAGGTGGGAGAAGAACAGGCCACACTTGAATATCCTGCAAACTTCAAGGCTACACTTGAAACTATAGAGCTTCCCGATACACGTCTGTCAAATGTTTGGGGAAAGCAGATATATCGCATAGTATTGACCGACTCACAAAAGAAACTCGAAGGAAATTACAAGTTCATTATAAAGTAGTATTTAAAGAGGTTTGCAAACGGTTTTAAAAATGTTTGCAAACATACATTCCGATAAAATGAGCAAATATCCTATATTGGTAGTTTAACCAATATAGGATATTTGCTCATTTCTTATTATGTACTTACTACAAATAAAGCCATATTTCATGTAATATTTTTGTAACATATGCTACATTTGTGTTTAATAAACTAATTATTAGATACATACAATCAAAGAATAAAACCATATTAATATTAATGTTAAGCAATTGTAACATGTTTGTAACACCAAACAGTCATTTTTGCGTCGTGAAAATTAAGCAAGCTATAAACATGAGAAAGATTTTACTAAGTGTGATGTTGGCACTTACAATACCAACAGTGACATTTGCAAAGGAAAAGAAAGAAGAGAAAAAAGGAAGTGCAATCATTACTATCTATTCTGATTTGCATACAGGATTCGGAAGTGTAAACAATGACAGAGGTTTTAATCTCGAAAGAGCCTACATCGGCTATCAGTACAAGCTTCCACACAACCTGCAGATAAAGGCGGTTATGGACTTCGACCGGTCAGACGATGTAAATGACATTCAGAGAGTAGGATTCATCAAGAATGCCATGGTATCATGGAAACACGAAGGCCTGACACTGAACGGAGGTTTGATAAGCACCACACAGTTCAAGACACAGGAAGACTTCTGGGGAAAACGCTACGTTATGAAATCTTTCCAGGATGAATATAAATTCGGTAGCAGCGCCGACCTCGCAGTATCAGCAGCATATAAGTTCAATAACTTTATCTCAGCAGATGTGATAGTGGCAAACGGCGAAGGTTACAAGAAAGTACAGGTGGACGACGGTCTTCAGTACGGTGCCGGTCTGACACTTACTCCGGTAGAAGGACTTATGGTACGTGCATACGGTTCATACAACGAGGCAGGACAGAGCCTGAAAGATGCAGCAACAAATAAAGACGACGTAAAAGGTACTACAAACCTTGCATTCTTTGCAGGATACAAAAATTCGGCATTCTCACTTGGTGCAGAATACAACTGGATGAAGAACACAAAATTTGCCAACGGCAACGACAAGAGTGGTGCTTCTGTCTACACAACAATCAATCTTACAAAGAAAATCAACATATACGGGCGTTGGGACTACCTCACATCAAAAAACTCATGGGATAGTGCAAAAGACGGTATGGCAGGTATGGCAGGTGTAGAATTCAAGTTGGGCAAATATGTCAAGCTATCTCCTAACTTCAGAATATGGGCACCTAAGGCTGACGGAATGAAGAACCTATCATACGCATACTTAAACGCTTCATTCGCTCTTTAAAAAGTGTTTGTCTTACCCTGAAAAAAGTTGACTCATAAAACCAACATTATGAGTTCACA
>NZ_DXVR01000015.1:42447-44093 GCF_019417265.1 Bacteroides sp. | reverse complement strand
TCATTTACTATTGCACTGCACGATTCAGTCCTTCCCTATAGGCACACGTGCCTTGGGTACTATGACCTCTGCTGACTTCTCACGGCAAGCTTTACTCCGCTGATTTCGATTTTTTTCACTATTCTCATGCGTCCGTGAGACCTCCTCGGATAAGGGCATTAGCTTTCCATCTTATATCTGCTTCATTTACACTAACCGTTCCGAACAGCTATAGGGCTTTGGTTTGTATAGCAACCTTACCCACGGTTTTATGCCTTATATAAAGTTTCTGTTCGTCAGACCGGATGTTTGCCGTCGGCTTCCTTCAGATTCCACCTCACGATGGACACCCTTGCTTTTGGCTGTATGATTCCCGCTATTAGGGCTCATTGGGGACTTGCACCCGTTAGCTAATACTCATGCCGAGCGTACTATAATAATAGATTAGGTCACCCCAATGGCGACCTAATCTATTTTATTCGTTTATTTCAATAACTCTCCAAGTTTTGCTGCAATCTCGTCGCCACGCAAATCTCTTGCAACGATATTACCTTCCTGATCAACAAGTACTGTAGCAGGGATAGAGCGTACACCATACAACTGAGCACCTTCACACTGCCAAGCCTTAAGGTCTGACATCTGTGGCCATGTAATGTTAAGGTCCTTAATAGCCTGTTTCCACTTGTCTGCATCCTTATCAAGGGAAACACCTACTATGCCGAAACCTTTATTCTTGAACTGCTTGTATGCAGCCACTACATTAGGCATTTCCTGACGGCATGGACCGCACCAGCTTGCCCAGAAATCAATAAGAGTGTACTTGTTCTTGCTTACAAAGTCTGAAAGTTTAACAGTCTTTCCTTCAGGAGTATTCATCGAGAAATCAATATATTTCTTTCCCACCACTGTATTCATTGCATTGTCTACATATTCTTTCAGACGGGTCATAGAAGAAGATGCCATGAATTTCTGAGGAAGTTTCTCAAGCAAAGCACTTGTCTGTTCCACTTCGAATGAAAAACCATTAGTCTGCAACAGATAAGCTCCTACTGCATTATCAATATTAGTTTCTGTCTGATTATATACAAAATCCATACACTCAGACATAATCTTGTCATAGACCCCAACTAACGAATCTCTCTGAACATCTGTAAGTGTAGTATCTGTACTGTATATTCTCTGAATATCTCCCAACTGGTGATCAAACAAAGTATATTTATCATTATATGCTGTAAATGCATCATTTGCAGGTGTTCCGGTAGTTTTATTGTTGGCAAAATCAACATTGATATTTCCTTCTTCAATAAATACCATTGACACCAAACTATTCGCACCACTTCCATATGTTATATATTTTGGTGCAAATACAGAATCCGGCATTCCCTTAAACTCAAACTTACCGTTCTTGACTACAGCAGAATCCAATGTGAAAGACTCCCTTCCGTCGTAATAACGCATATAAACATAATCGCCATCCTTGGCATCGGCTATAGTACCGTTAATGGTATAGCCACCCTTTTCCTGGCAGGCAGCCAATGCCATCACACTGGCTGCAGCAAATAGTAATCCTTTTTTCATTCTTATTTAAAATATTAAATTATTGACTGCAAATTTATATCATTCACACATTATTGAATGTAAAACCAATTACGTTTTAATTATATTTA
>NZ_DXVR01000015.1:0-42437 GCF_019417265.1 Bacteroides sp. | reverse complement strand
GGTAAATCCAGTCCATAGTTACGCCATCAAGCCCCATACATACCGGTAAACCGCTATAGTTAAATGCCGCCATAAACTGAATGACAAAAAACAGTGAAACCATGAACGGAGCAAAGCGCGAAAACATGTATGACATACCTTTCACTATATCTGTGTCGCTGCGATAATGGTCAGAATTATAACCATAAATCACTGACGCAAGCCCTATCCCTATCGACAATATGCATGGCGCTCCGTCGTGCAGTGGCGAATCGACATACCTGCCCGTTACTCCACGGACGATATTCCACGGCCCCCAGGCCAACAGTGCATATGCAGTAAAATATGCTGCTGACACAAATGCTGCTGACACGAGCGATTTCTTTTCCTTACCGGACAGTTTTCTCTCCCGTCGGACAATACGCCACAACACACCGCCCAGGCCGGAATGCGTAAACAGTCCTACTGACATGAAAAAAATTATTACAATATAAAGAGCCGGCGACGACATAAGATTCTCTTCTGTATATCTGAGAAACCATCTTAACGCTTCCGTACTTATTATATTCTTTACTCCATTCCATGCATATACACTACCCACCCATGAAAGCACAGCCACGAGCCACCAGAGTAGGAAAAACACTGTAGCGGGATGTATTATGCTTCTATTCCTCATCAGGTTCAAGATTGTCGATATCAAGTATTCTGAGTTCGAATGCGCGTGTCACGAGCCTGCAGGCATTCACGCCTACCCTCTCGTCCGAACGGAACAGTCTGTTTATCAGTTCATTCTGTCTTTTCTCGATTGATTTCACTCCGAACGGCATAGCCTTAAGATTTGTTATCATCTCTTTGGTATATCCAAGAGCCAGATGGCGGAGTAAACGTTCGTCATACTCATCGATATCATAATTGATTATGGCTTCCTGACGTCTTTGTTCCGCAGCAACACTCTGTTTGAATCGTGCCACTATCTTCTCCAGAATAGGATAATTGAATACAAGCTTCTTACCTTCCATCACGGCCTGCACATCAACGGCCGTCAACAGTTCTCCGGTCTTCAGAATTATACCGTCGGCACCTGCATTAAGAGCATCAACCCACAATTTCTCATTAAGCACCTCCCCTGTAAATATAAGAACCTTTATTTCAGGCCTCTCTCTGTGAAGTCGTGCACATATCTCCACGCCTATTGTGGTGGAACCGCCCAATCCAAGATCCAGCAATACCAAATCTGGAGTCTTCGTTTCCATCAGCGACCAGAATTCAGCCTCTGTCATGGCTGTTCCAATCACCTCGGCATTTGGTATCTCATGACGGAAGATTTCCTCCGTACCTTTCAACTCAAGCTTTACGTCCTCAACTATTATTACTTTAAACTTTTCCATATTGTGTGTATCTTAAATTTCAATTTTAAACTCTTCCTTTTTACTGTTTTTCAACGGTACGGTAAACCATACTGAAAAACCTTTTCCATCGTCCATCACCTTTGCATTAATCCTGCATCCTCTTCGTCCGGCAAACTCATCATGATCTCTGATAATCTGTTTGCAAATCAGGTACTCAGCTCCGGAAAGCACATCTCCGTTATCCGACCTTTTCACTTTGGCACTGTCCGGATAAAACAGCAGATTCAGTTCCTGCTGTGTATAATTACGCCTTCTGTCAACAAAGTCAAATCTGGCAAAACCATCTTCAGCTCCTGCATACAACGATATCTCACCACATCCATTGTACCTCAATGCTTCATTTATAAGATTCTCAAACATAAAGCGCAGAAGGATTTCATCGCCAACTACCGTATATTCTTTGTCTACAGAGATTCTCAAGTCAGGATAGTCAGACATTCGCCTTACCGACTTGCGATAATATTTCTCTGCATAAGCCATAAGGTCTGAAACATTTACAAACGAGCGACGAAATGTTACTCCATCAAGCATACGTGAAGCATACGACGAAAGAAGTGTAAATATTTCTTTATAATATGTCACCAATTCGTCCATATCGCCAAGCCTTGTTTCCATGCTCCTTGCGTCACCATCTCCGGCATAACCGTCTTTCACCTCTTCCACTATCTTCCTAAGTCTTCCGGGATAATAAATAGTTTCATGCTTGATGGTCGAAAGACAATTATCAAGCACAAGATTCTGAACGTGCAAGGTATTTTCCTCATGTTCGGCCCTTGCTGTTTCATCCTTGGCAAGTTCAATGTCCTGAAAACGTTTCTCCACCTGGACTATTGTATGATACAATGCCACGCCAAGGTACTCACTCACCAATTCAAGCAAAATCCTGTCTTCCTCGCGTACCGACTTTTCATCGCACTTCAGTCCGATAACCCCTATACACTTCACCTCATTGGGGGAATCAACACGCAAAGGCAGAAAAAACCATTGTTTGTCGCGGTCATATATAATACTTCTGCGAATATACGATTTATCAAGCTTATCCAAAAGAGTTTCATCACTACAGTCAGAATACCATGAATATTCCAACTTGCCGTCCGCTTCGTCAAATATCCCTATTACGAGATTCTCGATGGTAATCAGCTCATTGATATCACGGAACAATGTATCGACGGTTCTTGAACAGATTTCAGAAGTCTTTTCAGGAGTTTCGCCATAGACAGATGCGGAAAACACTGTCTGATTGATGGTAAGAACCTGCTCCATGTTATACCTGTAATGCAGCATGCGTCGGAGATATATCACATAGTAGGCCACTAAACCTACAACAATCAGTACCACGAAAAGCATTATCGCCACCATCTTGTTGTTTGCAGATTTCTGCATATTCTGGCAATAGTGTTCCAGTGATTTATCTTCGCTTATCTGTTTGTATAATGTAGTATAAGCCTTGTTGTTGTAATAATATTTTGAAAAGTTCTTGACAGCAAGACTGGCTACCGCCACTTCGTTTCTGATATCGAGGATTATATAATAGTCAGTATCAAACCTATCGTTCAGCCATACCAGCTCCGGAGCATCATCCTTGCTATTAGTATCAAGCAATGGTCCTTTCCTGCCTGAATACTTCAGATAGTGCATATTCATATAATGGAAAGCACTGTCGGCCAGAGTCAATGCATTCTGATAATCTGCCCTGACGTTGCTTTCGTAAACCATATTTGCATAAGTATTGGCTATTGACAAAAGACTGTCATACCCGGTCACAACATAACTTTCTTCTACAGACGGAACAGTATTTAAAGAAGAGTCTGCCGAAGCTGCAAACGCGGATGAGAATGAAACCAACAATGCTATTACGGACAATACTTTCCTTACACCTTTAGGCAAACGGAAATAAAAACGGCTTCCTTTTCCCGGTTCACTTTCGATACCGAACGTACATACGCTAAACACAGGACTTGTCTTCTTATACTTGTCGATAATCCCCTTGCAGTTCATTAGTCCGAAACCATGCCCTTTCTGCTTTGTCAATTCGGCAGAATTGCTTGCCGTTTCCATACCTATGCTGCCGGAATCATATACTTTCTCTTTCAGGATACGGTCTACATCCGACGATGACAAGCCCGGTCCGTTATCCTTTACAGAAACCTCCACATAGTTTTCACCCTCAACGGCAGAAAGAGTTATTTCCCCACCTGCCGGAGTGTACTTACGTGCATTCTCAGCAAGGGTGTTTATCATAAACAGAGTAAGAGCCTTGTCGGCCTTTACCACCAAATCAGAATCGTGGATATTCAGAGTCTGCTTTTTTATCTCAAAAGCACGCTTGCCCTTTGCTATGACAGAAAACAGACTGTCAAGATCGAAATTCTCAATATTCAGACTTATATCACCCTGTTTCATCTTTATCCATACAGCCAGGATGTCATTGTAATCGTTGATTTTAGACAACAGTTCGTCTATATACTGTAACTTTCCGTTTCTCACGGCATCATCCTTGGCAAACGAGGCATTTCTGAGTTTCTTCACCTCGTTTATCACCCTGTCTATGTATGGCACAATACCGTTCACTATAGCCACACAGGCTTTCTTCATTTCGTTCTGCCGCTTATTGTCGGCTATATGCATACGGTGGATATATTCTTCCTGTTCCAGACGTATTCTGGTATCGGCAAGCATCATCAGATTCAATCCGTTCTCCAAAGTCCATGCCATATACGGAGTGATAAGCCTCATCATAGACAGTTCGTCACGCCTTAACCTACCATTCTTTTTGAGCCACAACCGCCCTACAGACTCATTCTTGCCGGGAGCAGTCATGTCGAGAACCGGAGTTTTTCCGTCTACCACCCATTCGGGCCTTTCACCATCGTTTTCGGACGACAACAGTTCTATCCACAAATCATCAGACCCGGTTATGCTTAACACATCAAGTCTTACCGCCTTCTCCACTGCGCATACCACATCCTCAGGACCGGAAGCCTCTTCAGGTACGGCAGCAGTAATATTACGGCATACTAACAGAACCTTATTAAGTTTGTCGATATACAGATTATTGCGTATTCTCCAGAACTTGTTCAACAGAATAAGAACAACGGCAAGGATAAAAAAGCCAAGCACCACCATCAATAGCAGTATATTAAGAAGATACGATTCTCTGTCAAGTGCTGCATAACGGCTTTCCAGTTCCTTGTCCTGGCGCGTATAGTCAAGAATGTCAAGATAGATGTTTCTGTTGTAATCGGACTGAGGTTTCATACCCATGGCGGAGTAAGTACGGCTCAGCTGCTCCCTTAGTCGTGCAATCCACTCAGGCACAGTCTTTATTCCATCATTGTTTATCCATTTCAGTTCCAGTGAATAAGGGAAATCCTTTATGCAGGTCTTCAGTCTGTCGGTAGTATCGGTGCAGGCATAATATTTTTCGTGATGCTTATTCACTAACTGAAGCGCAGTGTCAAGCAATGGAAGTGCACGTTCCGGCGTACCGGTATAATTATAATATGTAGCCATTGTTCTGTATGCCCCCGAAATCTGATACCAGTCGCCATATTCACGGAATAGTTTCAACGAACGTTCCGCAAGATTAAGCGGCAGACTGTCAACCGGACATTCGTCCTCATTTACAATTTCCAGCCACCCTTTACGCTTCTGCAAGAGCAAGTTCCTGTTAGATCTGAAGTTAAGAATCTCTGCCATAGCCTGCAGGGAATTAGCCTCAAAATACTTGTATTCCAAATCATGTGATAATCTGAGGCAGTCCATAAGATAGCCAAACTCACCTATCACAATATCTTCCGGTGTTGCTGCGGAATACATACCGCCTGAGCCCCTCATATACATATAATACAGGAACTGGGCTGTATCTGCTTCTATCTTGTCTACATTTATGGCATCGATTTCCGACAAAGACTCTTTTTCCTGCTGTAAGTAGTAGAAATATACTCCGGACGTAATATGAAATTCAGACAAGGCATAATTGAAACGGGCGGAAAGAACAGAATCTGTTTCCACCACCTTGTCCTGCTTAATCCTCTTGATACGCCTCTGCGCCCTGTTTCTGTAGTCATAAAACTCTTTGTTTGAAGATGTCCGCTGGCAGATTTTCATCAGCCCCACATCTGCCACAAGACACTCGACCTCATTGTCCGACAATTCGACGACCGAGGTGAACAGTTTCATGGATTTCTCAAAATCCATTTTCATATATGCACAAAAGCCCATATTGTTCAACACTTCAGGATATACCGAATAGTTCGGAGCGGCCAACTGATATGCCTGTTCCGCCAAAGACGCTGACTTGGAAAGGTCCTTGTACCTCAAATGATATGAAAGTGTATTCAAAGAATCAATCTCAGAAGTTACGGCATCATCTACCCTATACCTATGGCATGAAAAAACGGCCATAAGCAACGTAAACATAACCAACAAATCGAAGATTCTCTTCATATCCACCTCCATTATATTATTTAGAATAAATAGATACAATCATTTAAACAAAAAGGTTGTATCACTCCCACTTAGCCGAAGTAATACAACCCTCTAAATAAAGCGTTGCCCAAACATTATTTCTTAGATTCTTCCAAAGAAACTTTTCTAAATTCTTTCAACACTTTTTCCAAATCCAAAGATGCCTTGCGTGCACGTGTTCCTGCAGCTTTGTTACCTTTTTCAGCCTGCTGAGTAGCATCAGCAATAAGAGCTGCGCTCAATTCCTGAATCTTTACAATTAATTCGTTCATAAATTATAATTTATTAAATTTTTAAATACCAAAACCGTTTATAATAAACCGCTTAGTATTCCCAAAGTAAATACAAAAACTTGGATTTGCATCATGGTAGATATAATATTTTACATCATTTAACCAAAAAGTCACAATCTTATATCTTATTATCTATTAGTATGTTCCGTTTTTTTACAAAACAGAAAAAAAATGATGAAGAAAATACTATTTTATACAAACCACCTCAATCTCCAAAACATTTACCGTGGTGGAATCAATACGGAAACGATTGTCAGTCCTCGCGCCTACCAGCCACACTATTTCTTCGCCTGAAGTAACCACCATCACTTTCTCTTTCTCGAACAACGAAAGCTTCCTGTCGCGAAGATAATCACGGACTTTCTTGAATCCCTTCATTCCGAAAGGAACAAACTTGTCGCCGGACTGCCACTTTCGCAGTTTAAGCTCACCACATAGTTTGTCCGCATCAATATAGGCTATATCGTTTCTCTTTGGAACCACAAATCCGGAATCTGCCTTAAGCCTTCTCACACTGAGTTTGACGTTATCATCGTCCGAATCCTTTTTCTTCAGCAAAAGGCTGTTTCTGTCCCTCAGCAATGTCCACTCATTTGCATAGAACATTTTTCCGGATGTAGACTTCAAGCTTCTTTCTATATCCTTTATCTGCGATGAATTAAATCCCAATGGCGAAAGCCACTCGAACAGGACAGCCTGGGGAGCAACCTCATTCATCAGTTTCTCTATAGAGACAGTATCCGGAGCAAGCATTACACGTTCCAATGATGCAGCCATAGCATGTCTGTAAACAGCAGCCACATCGGCCAGACGCGAAGCGGTTTCTGAAACAGAATCACAGAATGAAGGATTTATCTGCTTGAACAAAGGTATAATGTCGAGCCTTATCTTGTTACGGGTATATACATTCTCCAAGTTCGTGCTGTCCGTAACATAATCCTGATTCAAACGGTGCAGATACTCTAAAATATCCTCACGCCCCACTTCAAGCAGAGGCCTTACTATAAAACCGTTCTTAGGCATTATCCCTTTCAGACCGTTTATTCCTGTACCACGCGAAAGATTCAGCAGGAATGTTTCCACGCTGTCATCCTTATGATGCGCCACGGCAATATATGCAGCCTCATGCTTTTGCCTGATTTCATCAAACCAGGCATATCTTAGTTCACGTGCAGCCATTTCTATCGACAATCCATTATTCCTTGCATAATCGGCTGTCTGGAAATGCACGACCTCAAGAGGAACAGAAACTTCCGTACACAATGCCCTGACAAAAGCCTCATCCCTGTCCGATTCCTCACCACGTAAATGGAAGTTACAATGTGCAGCCACACAGTCATAACCCAACGACAACAGAACCCTAAGCAAAGCCACCGAATCGGCACCGCCACTAAGAGCAACAATCAGCCTGTCATCACGACCGAACAGCACTTTCTCGTTTATATATCTTTCTATCTTTCGTTTTAACATACTGCAAATGTATGCATTTTTGGACGGACAACGTATAAAACAGCATATATTTTATTGCAACAGAAGAATAATATCCTTTAGGAGAAAACCGCCAGACAAACTTTATTATTTAAAAACAATCTAAATAGCTTGCATAAACAGTTACTATCTTCTATCTTTGCCGAAAAATACAAAATCAATGAAACTATCTGAACTCAAAACCGGAGAAAAAGGAGTTATAGTAAAAGTATTGGGACACGGAGGTTTCCGCCGCAGGATAATCGAAATGGGATTTATCAAAGGGAAAACCGTGGAAGTGATACTGAACGCTCCGCTTAAAGACCCTATCAAATACAAAATAATGGGATACGAGATATCATTACGCCGTCAGGAAGCGGAAATGATAGAAATTATCAGTGAGGAAGAAGCACGCAACACCAATTCGGCTACATCGCTGTACGACCCGATATCGGAAAATATCCCTGTAACTGAAAAACAGATGAAAGCCCTTGCACAAGGGAAACGACGCACTATAAACGTAGCTTTGGTGGGAAACCCGAACTGCGGAAAGACCTCCTTATTTAATATCGCATCAGGCGCACATGAGCATGTA
This sequence comes from Bacteroides sp., assembly GCF_019417265.1. Lineage (GTDB taxonomy): Bacteria > Bacteroidota > Bacteroidia > Bacteroidales > Bacteroidaceae > Phocaeicola. The sequence continues at coordinate 34,224 of NZ_DXVR01000015.1, read as the reverse complement.
GGCAACTATAGCGGCGTAACAGTGGATGCCAAGGAAGGTTTCTTCGACTTCCAGGGCTATCATTTCCGACTTGTCGACTTGCCGGGAACATACTCCCTTTCGGCCTACAGTCCGGAAGAGCTGTACGTTAGAAAACATATCATAGAAGAGACTCCGGACGTGATAATCAACGTGGTGGACTCAGGAAACATAGAGCGTAACCTGTACCTCACAACCCAGCTCATTGACATGAACGTGAGAATGGTCATCGCACTGAACATGTACGATGCACTTCAAAACAGCGGCAACACTCTTGACATAAAGAAACTGAGCCAGTTGCTCGGAGTACCTGCCGTACCTACCATAAGCCGCACGGGCGAAGGTATAGACGAACTGTTCCACGTCATTATCGGGCTGTACGAAGGTGCCGACTTCATGGGACAGAAAGAGGAGATACAGAACGAGGCTCTTCAGGAATACCGCAAATGGCACGACGCTTATGTGCCTGACCACAAATACGGAAGCCACAAGGAGGAGGAAAACGATTTCACTCCAAAGAACTTTATCCGACATATCCATATCAACCATGGTCCTGAACTGGAAAGAAGTATAGAGGCCGTCAAAAAGGAAATCGGAAAGATAGAGAATATCAGGCATAAATACTCCACACGTTTTCTGGCTATAAAGATGCTTGAAAACGACAAAGATATAGAGCGCCGTATCATTTCCGATATGCCTAACGCCGACACCATAATAGACATCAGAAACAAAGAGGCTGAAAGGCTGAAGACGGTAATGAACGAGGACAGCGAACAGGCTATCACGGACGCCAAGTACGGTTTCATATCCGGAGCACTGAAAGAAACATATACGGACAACAACCAGAATACAGAGATGTTCACCCGGATAGTGGACAGCATCGTGACTCACAGAATTTGGGGCTTCCCTATCTTCTTCATATTCCTGTACATCATGTTCGAAGGTACATTCGTCATAGGCGACTACCCTATGCAGGCCATAGAATGGTTGGTTGGCGTAATAGCGCAGGCTGCTGAATCATTCATGCCGGCAGGACCTCTGAAAGACCTTGTCATTGACGGTATCATAGGAGGTGTGGGAGGTGTGATAGTGTTCCTTCCAAACATCCTCATACTGTATATGTTCATATCCATAATGGAAGACTCAGGCTACATGGCACGTGCGGCGTTCATCATGGACAAGATAATGCACAAGATGGGACTTCACGGAAAATCATTCATTCCTCTTATCATGGGATTCGGATGTAACGTACCTGCCATAATGGGTTCACGCATCATAGAAAGCCGCAAGTCAAGACTCGTCACAATGCTTATCACCCCACTCATGTCGTGCAGCGCACGTCTGCCAATCTATCTGATACTTATCGGAGCCTTCTTCCAGAGCCACGCCAGCCTTGTATTGCTCGGCATTTACAGTATCGGCATCATATTGGCTATAATCATGGCAAGGATACTCAGCAAATTCATAGTGAAGGATGACGATACGCCGTTCGTAATGGAGCTGCCGCCTTACAGAATGCCTACAGCCAAATCCGTGTTAAGACATACATGGGAGAAAGGTGTGCAATATCTGAAAAAGATGGGAGGTATAATAATGGTGGCATCCATCATCATATGGTTCTTAGGATATTATCCGAACCATGAGCAATACTCCACTCAGGCAGAACAGCAGGAAAACTCATACATCGGCCAGATAGGTAAAGCCATTGAGCCGGTGATTGAGCCTCTCGGTTTCGACTGGAAGATGGGAATAGGAATACTCTCCGGAGTAGGTGCCAAGGAGCTTGTAGTAAGTACATTAGGTGTGTTGTATGCCGGCGATGAGAAAGTAAGCAGTGAGAACCTTGCCGAACGGTTGAACATTACCCCATTGGTGGCATTCGGCTACATGCTGTTTACTCTGATATATTTCCCTTGCGTAGCTACGATAGTGGCTATAAAACAGGAATCGGGAAGCTGGAAATGGGCTGTATTTGCCGCTGTATATACTACAGTCCTGGCCTGGATAGTTTCTTTCCTTGTATTTCAAATCGGAAAACTCTTCTTGTAAATGGATATACAGACTATAATAATAGGTATAATAATAATTCTGTGTATGTGTTTCGTAGGACTTCGCATATACAGACTGTTATCCGGCAAAGGTAAGTCCGCCTGCGATTCATGTGCCGGATGCGCACTCAAAAATGCATGCGAAAAGAAAGTGGAAAATGTAAAGAAATAAAGTTCTGAGCGAACCGGCATTTTCTCTATCTACAGACTTTGTTTTTGTAAATACAACTTATATTTATAAAAACAAAGTCTGTTTTTATATATCTATAATCTATATATAGAGAAAATGAACCGATGAAATCATTTTAATGTAAGCATTCGAACAAGATTTAAACGCCTTTTAAATACTGTTTAAATACCATTTAAATCCTTTTTAAGGTCCATCAATTAATAATTTTATTTATGTTTGCAAAGTAAACAAAAATAATATCCAATATGAATCAAATCTCTCAGTTAAATGAACACAACAAGCAGGAATACCCTCCTATGCACACCTGCGAACACATTGTGAACCGAACAATGATAAACCTCTTCGGATGCGGAAGAGCAGTATCGGCACATATAGAAAAGAAGAAAAGTAAACTGGACTATGCCTTGCCTCAGCCATTGAGCGACGAAGACATCACTAAATTAGAAGAAACAGTAAACAGCGTTATTGCCCAACACTTAGACGTGACTGTAGAGTATATAACGCAGAAAGAAGCCGTAGGACGCTTCGACATGAAACGACTGCCGGAAAATGCATCAGACACTGTCAGAATTGTGAAAGTAGGCGATTATGATGAATGCCTGTGCATAGGACTTCACGTAAACAATACCTCCGAAATAGGAACATTCAAAATTATCAGCCACGATTACAACGAAGGTATTTTAAGAATTAGATTTAAACTGGTATGAAGCATTCAAATAAAAGAAGAAAGAAAAAAGGCAATAGCGGTATGAAGTGGAAACTCCTGATACTTACAGCAATAATCTTAGGCGCAGGAGCATATTATATCTACTCATCAAACGGAATGAGAGTAGAACTGCCCGACAAATCGGATATACAGCAAACATTAGAAAAGACCGCACACGAGGCCGACAAACTGAAAGATGAACTTATCTCGAAGGCGGAAAACATTAAGCCAATAGTTGAGAACATCAGAACAGGCAACGATACAGAAACAAGCACAGTCGAAGCACCGAAACTGAATTTAGAAATACCCGTATATACATATCCGAGGAGATACAAAAAAGAGATAGTGCTTTACAGAACTGGATATACTGTTTCGTATAATGAATACTATAAGAATCCTAACTGGGTGGCATGGGAACTGACCAGAGAAGAAACCAAAGGAGAAACGGAAAGATACGACAAATTCATGCCTGACCCGGACCTGTCTGAGCCGAGAGTGGTACACAAAGACTATACTAAAAGCGGATATGACAGGGGACATATGGCTCCGGCAGCGGATATGAAATGGAGCAAACAGGCTATGATAGAGTCATTCTACATGAGCAACATCTGTCCCCAGACAGGCAATCTGAACCGTGGCGACTGGAACGATTTAGAGGAATTATGCAGAGATTGGGCAGAGAAATACGGAAGGATATACATCGCATGCGGCCCTATATTCGATTCCAAATCACCGAAAAGAATAGGTGGACACAAGGTTGCCGTACCTGACAGATTCTTCAAGGTTGTACTTATCTACAATAGAAAGAACCCTATCGCAATGGGATTTATTTTCAGGAATATCGCCCATTCACAAGATATAGACAAATACATGGTGACAGTGGACAGTGTGGAAAATGTAACAGGAATGGACTTCTTCTCGAAACTGCCGGACGATGTGGAAAACAGGATAGAGAGTATTATTCCAAATCTACCTAAAAAATGATAATCGCATCATATGTTGTAATAAAATATGCCGTAAAGCAAACTTTTTGACATAAAAGTTAGGAATTCAATATTATTTAGTTACTTTTGCAAAAATGAATGAAGAAGCCAGAAATAAGACAAACATATGAATGTAGCCATCATAAAATATAATGCGGGAAACATATTCTCTGTGGACTATGCCTTAAAGCGTATAGGAATAACACCTGTCATTACATCGGACAAGGAAACACTACTTAAAGCTGACAAAGTGATTTTCCCGGGAGTGGGTGAAGCGGGAACTACCATGAGATATCTCAAGGAACAGAATCTTGACACCCTGATAAAGAATCTGAAACAACCGGTTCTCGGAATTTGCCTTGGAATGCAGCTGATGTGCAGATATTCGGAAGAAGGAAATACCGACTGCCTTGGTATATTTGACACCGAAGTAAAAAGATTCTGTCCGGAAAATCATCACGACAAGGTGCCACATATGGGATGGAACACCATCGACAATACAGTCAGCCCATTGTTCAAAGGTTTTGACAAAAGCGAATATGTGTATTTCGTACATAGCTACTATGTTCCGCTAAACGATTTCACGGCTGCACAGACAAACTATATTCTGCCTTACAGTTCGGCATTGCATAAAGACAACTTTTATGCCACACAGTTCCACCCTGAGAAAAGCGGAAAGACGGGAGAAAGAATCCTGCGGAATTTCATAGAACTATAAAACATATTTTATTATGATAGAAATAATTCCAGCCATAGATATAATAGACGGGAAATGTGTCCGTCTTTCAAAAGGTGACTACGACTCAAAGAAAATATATAACGAAAATCCGGTTGAGGTAGCTAAAGAATTTGAAGCATACGGCATAAGACGATTGCATGTGGTGGACCTCGACGGTGCGAAATCAAATCATATTGTCAACTACAGGATTCTGGAGCAGTTAGCCGGAAGGACTTCTCTTATAATTGATTTCGGTGGAGGTATAAAATCGGATGAAGACCTTATTATAGCTTTCGACAACGGAGCACAGATGGTCACCGTAGGCAGCATTGCTGTAAAGAAGCCGGAACTGTTCGAGAAATGGCTGAACAGATACGGCCATGAACAGATTATCTTGGGAGCCGACGTTAAGGACGGCAAAATCGCCATTAACGGATGGAAGGAAGAAAGCGACATAATGCTTGAAGATTTCCTGAAAGAATACGAATCAAAAGGAGTATCAAAAGTCCTCTGTACCGATATAAGCAAGGACGGAATGATGGAAGGTCCTTCCATAGAACTCTATAAAAGCATAATGGCCAACCACCCTGGAATGCATCTTATAGCCAGCGGAGGAGTAAGCTGTCTGGATGATATTTACAGACTTGACGAGGCAGGCATTCCTGCTGTAGTCTTCGGAAAAGCCATTTATGAAGGCAAAATCAGACTCAAAGATTTGGCCGATTTATCAAACTCTGACAAACAGGACTGAATATGCTTGCAAAAAGAATTATACCATGCCTTGACATAAAGGACGGACAGACCGTGAAAGGCACAAACTTCGTCAATCTTCGTCAGGCCGGCGACCCGGTGGAATTAGGAAAAGCCTATAGCGAACAGGGAGCCGACGAGCTTGTGTATCTTGACATCACAGCAAGTCATGAAGGAAGAAAGACATTCACAGACCTTGTGAAACGGATTGCAGCCCATATAAACATCCCTTTCACCGTTGGAGGAGGAATCAATGAGCTGAGCGATGTAGACAGACTGTTGAACGCCGGAGCCGACAAGGTTTCCATAAACTCGTCTGCCATAAGAAATCCGAAGCTTGTAGATGATATAGCCAAACATTTCGGCTCCCAGGTATGCGTGGTGGCTATCGATGCCCGCAGCACTGCCTCCGGATGGAAATGCTATCTGAACGGAGGAAGAGTGGAAACAGACAGATATCTCTACGAATGGGCAAAGGAAGTGAACGAACGTGGTGCAGGAGAAATCCTGTTCACAAGCATGGACCACGACGGCGTGAAGACAGGATACGCAAACGAAGCTTTGGCACATCTGAGTGACACGCTCGACATCCCCGTTATAGCATCCGGAGGAGCCGGAAAGATGGAACACTTCAAGGATGCCTTTACTTTAGGGAAAGCCGATGCGGCACTTGCGGCAAGCGTCTTCCATTTCGGAGAGATACCTATTATGAGACTGAAAGAGTATCTTCATAAAGAAGGTATTTCAGTAAGACTTTAAACTTATACATTAACCAAAAACTATTTATAAATTTATGGAATTGAATTTTGACAAAATGAACGGACTCGTTCCGGCCATCATACAGGACAACTACACTCAGAAAGTGCTCATGTTAGGCTTTATGAATGAAGAAGCATATCAGAAAACCGTTGAAACAGGCAAAGTAACTTTCTTCAGCCGCACCAAAAACAGACTATGGACCAAAGGCGAAGAAAGCGGTAACTTTCTGAACGTAGTATCAATAAAGGCCGATTGCGACAACGACACACTTCTTATTATGGTAAACCCTGTGGGTCCTGTGTGCCACCTTGGTACAGACACTTGCTGGGGCGAAAAGAACGAACAGGATATCATGTTCCTTAAAGAACTTCAGGATTTTATCGACAAGCGTCACGAAGAAATGCCGGAAAAATCATACACTACAAGCCTGTTCAAATCAGGTGTCAATAAAATGGCGCAGAAAGTAGGTGAAGAAGCCGTTGAAACAATAATCGAGGCTTGCAACGGAACCGACGAAAGACTGATTTATGAGGGAGCCGACCTTATCTATCACCTTATAGTATTGCTTACTTCAAAAGGTTACCGCATTGAAGATTTGGCAAGAGAACTGAAGGAACGCCACAGTGAGACATGGAAAAAACATTAATCGATGAGCGAAGAAGCACTTATATCATACAATAATGTAAGCATCTGGCAGCAGGAGCAGGAAGTTCTTGAGGGTATTAACTTCAGCATCAATCCCGGCGAGTTTGTCTATCTTATAGGTAAGGTGGGCAGCGGAAAATCCACATTCCTGAAATCAATCTACGGCGAACTTGACATAAAGGACGGTAACGCAACAGTCTTGGGATATGATATGAAAACCATCAAGAGAAAGCATATCCCTGCATTAAGGAGAAGGATAGGCATTGTGTTTCAGGACTTTCAGCTTCTTACAGACCGTACGGTAAAAGAAAACCTGGAATTTGTCCTTAAAGCTACAGGGTGGAAAAACAACAATGATATTCAGTTAAGAATATCCGAAGTTCTCACCCAGGTAGGGATGGACACCAAAGGCTACAAGATGCCTAACGAACTGTCAGGAGGCGAACAGCAGCGTATAGTAATTGCAAGAGCTATTCTGAACAAGCCGGAACTGATATTGGCCGACGAACCTACCGGAAATCTCGACGTAGAAACAGGCCACCGCATAGTGGAACTTCTAAGAGAAATCTGTTCGCAAGGCTCTGCCATAATTATGACCACACATAACATGAATTTGCTCTCTGAATACCCCGGCAAAGTGTACAAATGTGAGTCACACAAGTTAGAAGAGCAGCAAAATTCATAAAAAAGACAAACAGGAGCGTAAAAATGGCATAAAAACAAATAGGAATTGATTATTATTGCTAAATTTGCGTTCTGATATTTAATTATTAACAATCCATTAAAATTCGAAACGTAAAATGAAGGTTTTAAAGTTTGGAGGAACATCAGTAGGCTCTGCACAGAGAATGAAAGATGTTGCCAAATTGATTTCTGACGGTGAGCAGAAAATAGTAGTACTCTCCGCAATGTCGGGTACAACTAACACATTAGTTGAAATTTCGGATTATCTGTACAAGAAAAATCCTGAAGGTGCGAATGAAATCATCAACAAGCTGGAATCAAAGTATAAACAGCATATCGATGAACTTTATTCTACTGAAGAATATAAACAGAAGACATTGGAGTTCGTAAAGTCAGTATTTGACTATATCCGTTCATATACAAAAGACATTTTCACTTTGTTCGAAGAAAAGGTTATCCTTGCACAGGGAGAAATCATTTCTACAAATATGGTGACAAACTACCTTTGCGAACAAGGAGTCAACGCAGTTCTTCTCCCTGCATTGGAATATATGCGTACAGACAAGAACAGCGAACCTGACCTGACTTATATCCGTGAGAAATTGGCTCTTCAGCTTGAAGCTAATCCGGGATACGAAATCTATATCACTCAGGGATATATCTGCCGCAACGCTTACGGAGAAATAGACAACCTGCAGAGAGGCGGTAGCGACTATACAGCATCTCTTATCGGTGCTGCTGTCAACGCTTCTGAAATCCAGATTTGGACAGACATCGACGGTATGCACGACAACGACCCTCGTATCGTTGAAAAAACTTCTCCGGTACGTCAGTTACACTTCGAAGAAGCTGCAGAACTGGCTTATTTCGGTGCAAAGATTCTTCACCCTACATGTGTACAGCCTGCCAAATATGCAAACATCCCTGTAAGACTGCTCAACACTATGGAGCCAAGCGCACCTGGTACTCTTATCTCTAACGAAACAGAGAAAGGCAAAATCAAGGCTGTAGCAGCTAAGGACAATATCACTGCTATCAAGATTAAGTCAAGCCGTATGCTGCTTACTCACGGATTCCTCCGCAAGGTATTCGAAATCTTCGAAAGCTACCAGACTGCTATCGATATGGTTTGTACTTCAGAAGTTGGCGTATCGATGTCTATCGACAATACCAAGCACCTCAACGAGATAGTAGACGACCTGAAGAAATACGGTACAGTCACTGTAGACCAGGATATGTGTATCATATGCGTAGTAGGTGATTTGGAATGGGAAAATGTAGGTTTCGAATCAAGAGCTCTTCAAGCAATGAAGGAAGTTCCTGTTCGTATGATTTCATACGGAGGAAGCAACTACAACATTTCTTTCCTTATCCGCGAAGAAGATAAGAAACGCGCACTGCAGTCTCTGAGCGATGTTTTATTCAACAACAAATAAACATCTATAATATAAAGGCGAATGGCTGTGGATAAAAATATCCAGACCATTCGCTTTTTTCATAAAGATAATAGCTACAAACGAACTTCAAAAAACAGAACATTTTATGAAAGGTACATTCCCTATAGGAAAATTCCGCGAAATGGAAACACCATTCTACTATTATGATGCAAACCTGCTTCGCGAAACTCTCCAGACAATAAAGAATGAGAGTGGCAAATACAACAAGTTCTGCGTTCACTATGCAGTTAAGGCTAATGCCAATCCAAAAATACTTAGCATTATACGCGAAAGCGGACTCGGTGCCGACTGTGTGAGCGGAGGTGAAATCAAGGCGGCCATCAAAGCCGGATTTCCCCCAAGCAAGATAGTATATGCCGGAGTCGGTAAGACAGACTGGGAGATAAACCTCGGACTGGACTATGACATATTCTGTTTTAACGTAGAATCTGTTCCGGAACTTGAAATAATCAACGAGCTTGCTGCAGCCAAAGGCAAGATTGCGAGAGTGGCTTTCCGTATCAATCCTGATGTGGGCGCACATACACATGCCAATATCACAACCGGTCTGGCAGAAAACAAGTTCGGTATCAGCATGAACGATATGGACTATGTAATCGACCGTGCACTGGAGATGAATAATGTGAAGTTCGTAGGACTTCATTTCCACATCGGTTCTCAGATTCTTGATATGGGCGACTTCGTTGCTCTCTGCAACAGAGTAAACGAACTGCAGGAAAAGCTGTTTGCACGCCAGATTATAGTAGAACACATCAATGTAGGCGGTGGACTCGGTATAGACTATGCTCACCCTAACCGTCAGCCGATACCTGATTTTGCAGAGTACTTCAAGACATACCACAAACATCTGCGCCTTCGTCCGCAGCAGACACTGCATTTCGAATTGGGACGTGCAGTCGTAGGACAGTGCGGTAGTCTTATCACAAAAGTGACATACGTTAAACAGGGAACAAACAAGCAGTTTGCCATCGTTGATGCAGGTATGACAGACCTTATCCGTCCTGCACTCTATCAGGCATACCACAAGATAGAAAACATCACATCGGACGAAGCTGTAGAGGCATACGACGTGGTAGGTCCTATCTGCGAATCATCCGACGTTTTCGGAAAAGCTATCGACCTGAACAAGACTAAGAGAGGCGACCTGATAGCACTTCGTTCAGCCGGAGCATACGGTGAGATAATGGCTTCTGCATACAACTGCAGAACTCTCCCACAAGGTTATACTTCCGACGAACTTATCTAAAGAAACAAAACACACACATCAACAGGCTCCTTCATGGTGAAAAATAAAACCATCGGAGGAGCCTTTTTTCTGAAATTTTTGAACTACTTTTGCATGATTTTTCAGAAAACCTAATAGAAACATGACACACATAGACTACAATCCGGTTATACTAATCATGATGTCTTTCTGCGGACTCCTGTTTTTAGTACAGTTATATTATTTTCTGGTCCCTTACAGCAGACTGTTCAGGAGCAACAGACAACAGGACAAACTACCCGAGAACACCAACTGTCCCCCACTCTCCGTAATAATGGTGACAAAAGATTCTGCAAGTATGCTCAAGGAAAACCTGCCTTCCATACTCGAACAGGACTATCCGGAGTACGAGGTGATAGTGGTAAACGACGAATCGGCAGGCGAGGATGAGGACATACTGAAGATTCTGTGCAGCCGGTATCCGCACCTCTACCGCACGTTTATACCGAAATCCGCCAGATATGTAAGCCGGAAGAAACTCGGAATAGCCATGGGAATAAAAGCCAGCAAATATGACTGGATAGTAGTGACCGAACCATACTGCAAGCCTGTAAGCAAGAACTGGCTGAAAAGCATGGCAAGAAACTTCTTACCGGGAACAGACATCGTATTGGGGTACTGCAATTATTACGGCGGTAAAGGCTTCTTCCTGAAAAGAATCATTTCGGACATGCTCATCGTGTCAATGAGATTTTTAGGGAAAGCTATCAGCGGAAATCCATACATGGGAATAGGCAGAAACATGGCATACCGCAAGGATATATACCTCAAGCACAAAGGTTTCTACAACCAGCTTACCCTTTCGAGAGGAGATGACGATTTGTTCATAAACGAGATTGCGGACAGGAACAATACTAAAGTCTGCGCCTGCTCGGACAGCATAATGCGTATGCCTACACCTAAATACAGGAAAATCTGGAAAGACGATAAAATAAGCTACGAGGTAACCGGAAGCCGTTATAAAGGAATGGCAAGGCTCTCCAACAGCATAGAGACATGGTCGGCCATGCTTTTCAATATTTCCTTCATAGTATCGTTGTGCATCGGCATAGTATGCAGGGAATGGATATTCACGGCAAGCGTGTGCGCTGTATGGATAATAAGAACCATCATTGCAATGACCGTTTACTGCAAGACTGCAAAAGCTATGGGAGAAAAGGTGTCAGCATTCCTTTTCATCTACGATTTGCTAAGACCGCTCTACAGCATGAGTCTGAAAACCGGATATATCACCCGCAACAAGAGCGACTATATGCGCAAATGACAGCAGTCAATCAGACTGTTCTATTTATTGAACAGCTCAAATGTAAACTTACAACCTATCGAAGTAAACTTGCCACGCTCATTTCCTACGAAGATACCGGCATCGAAGATATGGGTTCCGATACCATATCCTACCTCAAAATAAGGGTTTAGGTGAGGCATAAACAATATACCTGCATATATTCTTTCCTTCTGAATGAAGGAAAGAAGCTTGCTGACAGGATACAACAATATGAAAGGCGACTCGTAAGTCATATTCCCCCCCACATAATGACTCGAAGCATTATACCATCTGCTGTCCAGCATCTGGAAAGTCCCCCCGATATCGTCATTCCATCCCTGCGGAAGATTTCTGTTTGAGAAGTTTATATAATCCACAAAGTACATATCCTCCTGATTGAGGAAGAAACCGCACCCTATGTGATAGGCTATGTGATGTATATTCCTTACCTTTATAACCTGCTCTGCCGAAAGTTCCAGTCTTTCATATCCACCCGAACTCTTGAACACACGTATTCCCCTTTCATAATCGGCTATGAAAGTCGGGTAATACGAGCCTACGTTCACCTTTCTGTTGCCGTTCATATAGTAATACATTCCCGGAGTCCATTCCACACGCAAGCGCGGCGCAAAACTGTTATACCGCGAACGTACTCTTGCATCAAGTTCAGGAGTACTTTTCGTATATCTCCAGTGCATGGACAGACCGGTCCACAGACTGAACCCGTTCAATATCTCTATATTGTGCGAAAGGTTTACATAGATATCTTTGAAGTAATCCAGGTTTAGACCGTCGAACGAGAAAGTACTGTCAGGCATAGCCTCAAGCTGGTCGAGCACCACACTACTGTAGATTCTGTTACCGTTTCCCACATGCAGCTCCACCGCCCCATGCTTACGCGGATTATAGACATACTCGGCATCGACCTTTGCATACAGTTCCTTCTTCGTAAAGTTGAAACCTATCTGCGGAGCTATCCTCAAAAGTCGTCCGTCGTAGAACAGGTTGTTATATTTGTAAGATTGCCTGTAAGATATACCGTTGCGGTGACTGTAGCTCAGGAGCAACGGGTTTATGATAGGCGAACAGTTGATACTTCCCACTTTCGGGAGGTCTATATCGTATGAATTGATAAGCGCATCGCCCACCTGTCCGAGAAATACCTGACTTTTAGGCTTACTCAGATTATCAATAGAATCCTGTATCTGCTTCTGCCTGTCCTCAATCCTCCGCTCAATTTTATCCTTGTACATAAGTTCCTCTTCATCCGTAAGAGGGAAAGGCCTCATTCTTGAAAACGAATCTATGTCCGTAACAAGTCGGCTGGTGTCACACGTCAGAGTGTATGAGCTTGACAGATTATACTTGTTTCTGTCCTTTTTAAGTCGCATAACCTCTCCTTGTTCGGCAAATTTCACTTCCGTATAATCCAGCCATCCTGAATACCTCATCTGCAAATGGTTCTTCAGAAACCTGAAATGCATATCGAGGTCCATATAGCACGGAAGATATTTCGTCTGAGGCGTATTGCCCATGAATGCCTTAATCCTGAAGTCAACAAGGTCATACTCTCCGCTGAAATCGAAACTGTATACAGACCAGTCGTCGGCATACAGCCATATATACCCCTCCACCAACTTTGTACTCTTGTATCTTGGCTGCACACGTATCTTGTAACAGTTTTTGTTGTCTATCACCGTCCGGCTGTCGAGTATATATTTATAATGTATCTTCGACTGGTTGTTAAGCGGCGACATCACCTTGTCCCCCATCAGCGACGATGAATAGATATTGAACTTTATATAGTCCATAATATCAAACACGTGTCCTTTCTGGCTCTTGAAGGTCGAGACCATTGCCTTAATCTTTCTGTCGTAAATGGACGGAGCCGTATATTGGAGTTCACTGATAGATTCGTGCATATAATTGCTTATACTGTCCTCAAGCTTGAACATCGACGGTATGTACTTTATTATCCTGTTCCTGTGATGCACCGTAACGACACCCTTCAGATAAAGATTTGCCTTAAAACCCTTCACCTCGTTGGAGTACATGGATGCAGACGAATAGACCTTGCCGAGAATCGAGTCGGGAACAACGCAGTCCTTGGGAAACAGCGAGATTATATTCTCCGATTTCCCAATAAAAGGCATCATGCAGACAATAAGCAAAAGCAGATGCGTCAATTCAATTCTCAGATATTTGAACATACACCTCATATCAGAAACAAAAATACACAAAACACCTATGAAACTTTTATTTTTAATCGTAAAAAGAGTTTTTTTTAATTTTTATTCTTACCTTTGTGCTATATAACACGTTTTTATAACATCTATGGTGAAAAAAGAATTATCTGAAACTGAGATTGCCGAGAGTATTCCCGATTTATGGCAACCATTAACAGACGCTCAAAAAGATTATTTAGCGCAGAACTTCACAATACAGAAGTACAAGAAAAACGAAACTATATATTGTGAAGGAGAAACACCTAAGCACTTGATGTGCCTGCTGAAAGGGAAGGTGAAGATATATAAAGACGGGGTCGGCGGAAGAAGCCAGATAATAAGAGTTATCAAAGACAAAGAATACTTCGCTTACAGAGCGTATTTTGCCAACGAAAACTTTGTTACCGCAGCTGCTGCATTCGAGCCTTGCACAATATGTCTGATACCAATGACATGCATAGTGAAACTGCTTGAAGAAAATGCCGAATTAGGACTGTTCTTCATCAGACAGTTGTCCATAGACTTGGGTATTTCGGACGAAAGAACAGTAAGCCTTACGCAGAAGCACATTCGCGGAAGACTGGCTGAATCGCTGCTGTTCCTGAAAGATACATACGGAGTGGAAGAGGACCAGTGTACGCTGAGTATCTACCTCTCGCGCGAAGACCTGGCAAACCTTTCGAACATGACTACTTCGAATGCCATTCGCACACTGTCAAACTTTGCTTCAGAGAAACTTATAATCATTGACGGAAGAAAGATAAAACTTATCAACGAAGAGAAACTGAAGAAAATAAGCAAAATAGGCTGAACCGCCAAAGATGATATTTGGAAACGAAATGTCCGATACAAGGTTTGTTCCCCGTGTATCGGACATTTCGTTTTTTTCAGATATTTCCTAAAAGGATAATACTGAATTTGCCGTTTCATTCCAAAAAACGCCGAAACAGACTTGGCGGAACACGAACGTGACGCGGGCGGAACACGAACGTGTCACGCGCGGAACACGAACGTGCAACGCGCGGAACACGAACGTACAACGCGCGGAACACGTACGTGTCACGGTTTCTTTTCTTAGAGATTTCAAATGAAATATACGTCCGCTTTACTATTCGTATCGGATTGAACGTGCCGGATGAATCCTGCTAATGAGATAAGAAGGCCCTACGAGCATCAGAACGGACACTATCAGCGTAAAGACATTCAGCAGAATGTAGACAAGGACATTCAGCTCTATAGGAACAGAACTTACATAATATACGGTAGGGGCAAGCTTTATCGGCTCGAAGAAATACTGTATCAGGCAGAGCGACAGACCTACCACATTTCCCCACAACATCCCCCTGCCTATCAGAAATACGGAGAACGAGAGGAAGATTTTCCTTATGGAATTATTGTCGGCTCCCATAGCCTTCAGCACCCCAATCATATTCGTACGCTCAAGAATTATTATCAACAGACCGGAAATCATCGTAAACCCTGCCACACCGGTCATAAGTATCAGGATTACCCACACATTGAGGTCAAGCAAGTCCAGCCATGCAAAAATCTGAGGATTGGCTTCGACAATGGTACGCGAGAAATAGCTCTGACCGTACTTGTCGGATGAATCGAACAGGCCGGTGCGGATATCATCGTTCACGGCATCAATGCGCGAATAGTCGTCCACATCTATTTCTATACCACTCACCCGATCCGGCTCCCATTTGTTCAGGCGGTTAACGGTATAAATATCTGTCAGAAGAAAATAATCATCGAAAGCGGAGAAATTGGTCTGATAGATGGCCGACACCGTAAGTCTGCGGGCACGCACATTGTCATCTACATAGTAAGTGTAAATCCTGTCACCGGTCTTGAGATGCAGCTTGTCGGCCATAGACTTCGATATAAGCACCCTGTTCGTGGCCGCCGTGTCTGTAAACTCAGGTATTTCCCCCTCTATTATATGCTTGCGGATATAGCTGAGGTCGTACTCCTGCCCCACTCCTTTCACCACCATACCCTGGAAACTATCGTCTGTCATTATCATTCCCGGCTTGACGGAATAACGCTGCACATGGCTGATGTCCGGTTTCACGGACAGTGCCTCCATAAGGCTGTCGCCTGCAGCAATGGGTGCGGTCATATAAAGCTGTGCATCATCCAGGCTGGTCACTATAACCTCCGATGCAAGCCCCACCACCTTGTCGCGCACCTGATTCTTGAAGCCGATAACCACCGCTACCGACACTATCATTACGGCAAGGCCAATAGAAATGCCGGCCATGGCAATGCGCACAGCCGGCTTTGATACCTCTTTACTACCGTCGTTATTCTTGTAGATACGACGTGCTATAAATAGTTTCCAGTTCATATGTTATTCGTCTACTCTTCCCGGATATGCTTCCAACGCCTTTCTCAATACAAAAAGCGCACGAACCAAATCCTCTTTCTTCAGAACGTATGCCAGACGCACTTCGTTCTTGCCCGCACCCGGAGTGGTATAGAAACCGCTGGCAGGAGCAAGCATCACAGTCTCGCCTTCATACTCGAACTCTGACAGACACCACGCGCAGAACTTCTCACTGTCGTCTACAGGCAGTTTTGCCACAGTGTAGAAAGCTCCCATAGGTATAGGCGAATATACGCCCGGTATTCTGTTCAGTCCGTCTATCAGACACTTTCTGCGTTCCACATACTCGTCGTATGTCTCACGTGAATATTCTTCCGGCTCGTCAAGCGATGCCTCCGCCGCTATCTGACCTATCAGTGGAGGACTCAGTCTGGCCTGGCAGAACTTCATCACCGCCTTGCGCACTTCAGGATTCTTTGTGATAAGAGCACCGATACGGATACCGCATTCAGAGTATCTCTTTGATACAGAATCGATAAGGACTACATTCTGTTCTATTCCCTGCAGATGACACGCCGAAATATATGGCGAACCTGTATAGATAAATTCCCTGTAGACTTCGTCCGAGAACAGGAACAAGTCATATTTCTTCACAAGGTCGCGAATCTGGTTCATCTCCCTGCGAGTGTAAAGATAGCCTGTCGGATTGTTAGGATTACATATCAGAATACCTTTTGTACGCTCGTTTATCAGTTCCTCGAACTTCTCTACCTTAGGCAGCGAGAAGCCCTCCTCTATAGTAGTGGTGACGGTTCTGATTACGGCACCTGCAGAAATGGCAAAAGCCATATAGTTGGCATATGCAGGTTCCGGCACAATGATTTCATCGCCCGGATTAAGACAGCTCATAAAAGCGAACAACACAGCTTCCGAGCCTCCGGTGGTAATGATAATATCATCAGCCGTAAGGTTTATATCATATTTCTTGTAGTAACCAACCAATTTCTCACGATAGCTCCTATATCCCTGGCTCGGACTGTACTCAAGCACAGTACGGTCTATATTACGAATTGCGTCCAAGGCCGCTCGTGGAGTTGGCAGGTCAGGCTGACCTATATTCAGGTGATACACATGAATCCCTCTTCCTTTCGCAGCTTCGGCCAATGGTGCCAATTTCCTGATTGGCGATTCCGGCATTTCGTTTCCTCTTATGGATATTTGTGGCATAATTTATTATGTTATATAAAATTTTGACTGCAAATATAAACTGATTAGCTAAATAAAACAACTAACAGACAAGAAAGTTTTGTCCGTTTTCGTACACTGTTTACAAATAAATACTATCTTTGTCGAATTAATTTATATGTACTATTTAAATAAAAAAACGTAAAACGACATGATGCATAATTGGTTTGAATGCAAAATCAAATACGAGAAAGCAGCGGAAAACGGCATGAACAAGAAGGTGACAGAGCCTTATTTAGTAGATGCACTGAGCTTTACAGAAGCCGAATCAAGAATAATAGAAGAGATTACACCATTCATCAGCGGAGAGTTTACCGTTTCGGACATCAAGAGAGCGAACTACAGCGAACTCTTTTTCTGCGAGGACGATGAAGCCGACAAATGGTATAAATGCAAGCTCTATTTCATAACCCTCGACGAAAAGAGCGGAGCTGAGAAGAAAACAGCAACAAACGTACTTGTACAGGCTGCCGACCTGAAGGATTCTATCAAAAAGCTGGACGAAGGCATGAAAGGTACAATGGCTGACTACGTGATAGCATCCGTAGCCGAGACAGCCATAATGGATGTTTATCCATACTCGGCAGAACCGGACGTGAAACCGGAATTCCCGGATGCAGCTAACAGATAAGAAAAAAATTCAATCATGGATATTAAAGCAATATTAAGTGAAATAAAAGCGGAGTTGCCACAGACCACACAACTCGTTGCCGTATCGAAGTTCCACCCTGCCGAAGCCATCAAGGAGGCATACGATGCAGGACAGAGAATCTTCGGAGAAAGCAAAGTGCAGGAGTTGGAGGAAAAGCATACAGTCCTCCCGCAAGACATAGAATGGCATTTCATAGGTCACTTGCAGACTAACAAAGTGAAGTACATTGCACCTTATATATCTATGATTCATGCCGTAGATTCCTACAAGCTGCTGGCCGAAATAAACAAGCAGGCAGCAAAAGCAGACAGAGTAATACCATGCCTGCTGGAAATACACATAGCAAAGGAAGAAACAAAATTCGGATTCACACCGGAAGAATGTACTGACATGCTGAACGAAGGCAGCTGGAAAGAGCTCAAAAACGTATGTATAAGCGGAATCATGGGTATGGCTACAAACACCGATGATGACGCAATGATAGAAAGCGAGTTCAAAAAGCTTGCAGCATACTTTAATGAGCTGAAATCAACATTTTTCAAGGGATGTGATTCATTCAGAGAGCTGTCGATGGGAATGTCCGACGACTATCCTCTGGCAATAAAGCATGGCAGCACACTCGTAAGAATCGGTAGTAAAATATTCGGAATGAGAAACTATTAAAATCATATTTATATTATGACACAGTTAACAACAACTTTTGCAGGATTAAAACTTAAGAATCCTGTTATCGTAAGCAGTTCCGGTCTGACAAACAGCGTAGAGAAGATTAAGAAACTGGAAGCTGCAGGTGCCGGTGCCGTTGTTCTGAAATCTGTATTCGAGGAACAAATCAGCATACAGGCAGGACAGATGAGCGGTTATGGTGCTCCTGACGCAGACGATTATCTTAATGCATATGTACGTTCGAATGCGCTTAACGAGCATATCGAACTAATCAAAGAGGCAAAAAAGGCATGCGGCATACCTGTGATAGCAAGTATCAACTGCTATTCTACAAGCGAATGGACAGACTTTGCCAAACATATGGAAGAAGCCGGAGCAGATGCACTGGAAGTCAATATCCTTTCATTGCAGTCTGACAAAGACTACACTTACGGAAGTTTCGAACAGATGCATATCGATGTTCTGAAAAATATCAAGAAAGCAGTAAGCATCCCTGTGATAATGAAACTTGGCAGCAACCTTACTAATCCAGTGGCACTTATCAACCAGCTTTATGCCAACGGAGCTGCAGCAGTGGTACTGTTCAACCGTTTCTATCAGCCGGACATAAACATAGATACAATGACATTCACAAGCACTAATGTGATGAGTGAGTCGAACGAACTTGCAGAAAAAATCAGATGGACAGCTATCGCATCAGTAGAAGTCCCTCAGATAGACTATGCTATCTCAGGTGGTGTACACTGCGGTAAGGGAGTAATCAAGTCAATCCTTGCCGGAGCAAGTGCTGTGGAAGTGTGCAGTGCAATCTACAAGTACGGCGAAAAAGAAATAGCTGAAATGACAAAAGAACTATCTGCCTGGATGGAATCAAAAGGTTACGAAAGCATTGAAAGCATGAAGGGAATCATGAACGCAAAGGCTGCCGGAAGCATAAATCCATTCGAAAGAACACAGTTCATGAAATACTATAGCAACCACGAATGATATAAGAAATACTTATAAGTTGAAATAGAGCCGGAGAGGTGTTCCCGACAATAGTTAAAAAAGATTATAAAAACTATTTATCGAGAACGCCTTTCATTTTATTACGTTTTATTGACAAATAATTTGAAAACTTATAACTAAATCGTATATTTGCACAACACACTGAATTTTGTGCACACTCAAAAAATCAATTATGGAAAAAAGTTTCATAGCTTTCATAGAAGAAAGTATCAAGAAGAACTGGGACCTTGATGCCCTTACAGACTATAAGGGAGCTACACTTCAATACAAGGACGTAGCCAGAAAAATCGAAAAACTTCATATTCTTTTAGAAGAAAGTGGCGTAAAACCCGGAGACAAGGTGGCATTATGCGGAAGAAACAGTTCTCACTGGGGAGTAGCATTCCTGGCAATCCTTACTTACGGAGCCGTGGCTGTCCCTATTCTGCATGAGTTTAAGCCTGACAATGTACACAACATTGTAAACCACTCCGATGCACGCATACTGTTTGCGGGCGACATGGCATGGGAAAACCTCAACGAAGCAGAAATGCCTGCACTCGAAGGTATCATCCTAATGACAGACTTCACTCTACTGGTATGCCGCAGCGAGAAACTCTTGTATGCCAGAGAACATCTGAACGAAATGTTCGGGAAGAAATTTCCGAAAAATTTCAGACGCGAACATGTATCCTATCGTAGGGACACTCCTGAGGAACTTGCCATCATCAACTACACCTCAGGTACAACAAGTTTCTCCAAGGGAGTTATGCTTCCATACAGGTCGTTGTGGTCGAACACCCAGTTTGCAATCGAAGTATTGTCGCTCAAACCTGGCGATAAGGTTATTTCAATACTTCCAATGGCGCATATGTACGGTCTGGCATTCGAATTCATATACGAAATGTGTATAGGATGCCACATATACTTCCTTACACGCATGCCAAGTCCGAAAATCATTTTCCAGGCATTTGCCGATGTCAAACCGAACATCGTAATATCTGTACCTCTGATTATAGAGAAAATCATCAAGAAAAACGTGCTTCCTAAACTGGAAACACTCAAGATGAAGATTCTCCTGAAAGTACCAATCATCAACGACAAGATAAAGGCTGCCGTAAAAGAACATATGGTACAGGCTTTTGGAGGAAACTTCTACGAAGTAATTATCGGTGGAGCGGCATTCAATCAGGATGTGGAAAAACTGCTGAAAAGTATAGATTTCCCGTATACAGTAGGTTACGGAATGACTGAATGTGGCCCTATTATCTGTTACGAAGATTGGCAGCGTTTCAAGCCAGGCTCATGCGGTAAGGCTGCTCCACGTATGGAAGTAAAAATTGACAGTCCGGACCCTGCAAACATTGTAGGAGAAATCAAGACAAAAGGCGACAATGTGATGCTTGGTTACTACAAGAATCCTGAAGCCACAGCACAGGCCATAGACAAAGACGGATGGCTGCACACAGGCGACTTGGGTATAATGGACGAAGAAGGTAATATCACCATAAAAGGACGCAGCAAGAACATGCTCCTCGGTCCTTCAGGCCAGAACATATATCCGGAAGAAATAGAAGACAAACTGAACAACCTTCCTTTCGTATGCGAAAGTATTGTCATACAGCAGGAAGACCACAAACTGGCAGCTCTGATTTATCCGGATTTCGACGATGCTTATGCACACGGTATGAGCGCAAGCGATATTGAAAAGGCTATGGAGGAAAACCGTGTGGCACTGAACTCAGAACTTCCGGCATACTCGCAGATAGCACGCGTGAAGATATATCCGGAGGAATTCGAGAAGACACCAAAGAAGAGTATCAAACGCTTCCTGTATCAAGACGTCAAATAATCAATGAAAAAATACTCCAAAAATATCATCATGTTCCTGTCAGTCATGGCACTGACAGGAACTGTATCCTCCCCCATGCATGCCCAGGAATATGGTCTGAAAAAGGGAGGAAATATATCCCTGAGTATAAAAGGCCCAAAGGGTGAAAACCGCAATACCTATTTCAATCTCGGCCTGTTCAGCAATTACCTGAATCTTACAGGAGCCAGCGTGAACATCATATCCGATGTAGTCCATCAGAAAACATCCGGCTTTCAGGCTTCAGGATTTGTGAACATAGTAGGTAACAGAAGTTCGGGAATGCAGGTTGCCGGACTGGCGAACATTTCGGGAATAAAGTCGCACGGTGTACGAGTTGCCGGGTTGTTCAACATCAGCGGAAGGGCTTCTTATGCCGTACAGATATCCGGTATAGGAAATATAGCCGGCAATAATCAGAAAGGATTTATGCTTACAGGACTTATCAATATGAGTTCTGTCGACAATAAAGGCTTTCTTATATCAGGTCTGGCAAACATTTCCGGAAATGAGCAGAGAGCCATTGCCATTAGCGGTATGACAAACGTAAGTGGAAATAACATGTACGGAGCTCAGATTTCATCGCTGATGAACATAGCGGGCAACGAGAACAAAGGTCTGCAGTTAGCGGCACTGAGCAATGTCAGCGTAATAAACAAAGGTGTACAGATAAGCGGTATAGCCAACTATTCCGGCGATAACAAGGGACTTCAGCTTGGACTGGCAAATGTAAGCAATAAATGCAGCAGAGGGGTGCAAATAGGAATATTGAACCTGAATGATGACAGCTGTGCACGCCAGGTAGGTATTATAAACCTAAAACCACAGACAAGAATCCAGATGATAGTTTCGGGAGGTAATATTTATAAATCCAATGTAGAGGTAAGATTCAGAAACAAACTGATATATACGCAGTTGGGCGCAGGCATGATTCTTGGCGAACTTACCGACAAGGCTTCCGTGGCCGGCATATACAGAACCGGACTTGCCTTTCCTCTATTGAAAGAAAAGCTATATCTGAATACAGACATTGGCTACAGCCATATAGAAACACTTGGTAACAAAAATATCCCTGACCGATTATACGCCATACAGCCACGTATCGGACTGGAATATAACCCTCTGAAAAAGTTAGGTATTTTCATTGCCGGAGGATATTCATGGACAAGGACATATAAACACAATCTGCCATACTCCAAAAATCCAACGGTAGAAGCAGGATTGGTGCTGTTCTGAAAAAGAAATCAAATCATACCCCATTTTTCTCTATGCATGTGAAAAATGTGAAAGTGAAATTGCATGCGTTTTGTACATGAAATAGATGAAATCTGCCTAAAAGAATTCGAACGGTATTTAAACAGCTTTTAAACGCTGTTTAAATACCGTTCGAGGTATATATAAGGGGTACTAAGAAATTATTTCGTAACAACGAAATCGGCAGACAATCCTTCTGCACTGTTAGTTCCTACCCACAATTTAAAATCTCCAGGTTCTACACCGTATGTCATATCATATCCCCAGAAAGCAAGTTCTGCTACAGGCAGTGAGAATGACACAGTCTTGCTCTCACGTGCTTTAAGTTCAACTCTCTGGAAAGCCTTGAGTTCTTTTACAGGACGGGTTACAGAACCTACCTTATCCTGAACATACAACTGTACGACTTCAGTACCATCATACGCACCTGCATTCTTAAGATTTACAGTTACATTTACTTCACCGTCAGCAGTAAGCTTGTCGGCAGCAAGTTTCAAGTCGCTGTATTCAAACTTAGTATATGACAATCCGTATCCGAATGGGAACAAAGGAGAGTTTCCGGCATCAAGATAGAACGAACGGCATCCCACCGAAGTCTGTCCGGCCTCAACAGGAATTTCATCGATAAGCATCTCTGTAGGGTTTGCAGGACGGCCTGTATTGTTATGAGCATAATAAATCGGAGCCTGACCTGTCATGCGAGGGAATGTAACCGGAGTCTTACCACTCGGATTAACCTTTCCGAAGAGAATGTCAGCAATGGCAGAACCACCCATTGTTCCAGGATGGAACGAGTAAAGCACAGCATCCGAAGCCTCAACCTCATCAGAGATAGTAAGCTGACGACCGGCCATTACTACTGTTACCACAGGTTTACCGGTAGCAGCAAGCGCTTTAATCAACCGACTCTGTGCTCCCTGCAAATCAAGATTTGCCAACGAATGAGCCTCACCGGAAAGGATTGATTCCTCGCCTACGAAACATACCACTACATCAGCACAGCGTGCAGCATTCACAGCCTTTGCGATACCGGATGTATTCTTGTCGCGGCTATATGCCAACCCCTGCTCGAAGATTACATTAACCTTGTCGCCATACATTTCCCTGATAGCTTTCAGAGGAGTCTGTGTATGTTCTTTCTCACCGTCGAACACCCATGTACCCATCTGTTCGTATGGAGCATCCGCCATAGGACCGACAATAGCCACTGTCTTAATTTTATCGGTAAACGGCAATGTCTGTACATCATTCTTCAGAAGAATTACAGACTGTTCAGCAGCAGTTTTCGCAGCCAAAAGATGTTCTTCTGCATATTTCACAGACTGAGGAGTTACCACTATTTAAACATCGTTTAAATGGGATTTAAATAGTTCATTTTACGTTCACATGGCAATTCATTTCACGTTCACTGAACATTCACTGAACAAGGAATGAACACGAAATGAATGCTATTATAATGCTAATCCTGCATCAAAGGCTTCAAAACCTTTTCGGCACAAAGATATCCTTCTTCGTAAAGTTCCGTAAGTTTCTTTATATCCTTTTCTATACGGTTTACAACGACTTTCTTTTCCGGACGGATTGCTATTATCCGGCCTTCATCCTCCATTTTTTCTATCATCTCCAGTTGTTCGTTATAAACACGGCAACGGTTACTCAGCAGAACTCGCAAACGCGGATATCTTGTATATATGAAATGCGGCACCTTTATGTCTCTTTCGGTCTTACGATAACCACGATTACGTGTGAGTACAACAACATTCTTATCATACCCCTGCTCTATCGCTCTCATTACAGGGATAGAATCTATGATTCCACCATCCAGCATAGGGCAACCATCGACATACACTATCGGACAGACATACGGCAGACTGCTTGATGCCTTGGCTATGCGCAACATGCGTTCCTTGTCATGCTTTTCCTCAAGATAGCAGGCTCTGCCCGTCACACAGTTGGTAGTCACCATCTCAAAGCGGTTTGGATTCTTCATGTATGCATCGTAATCATACGGAAGGATTTCCTCGGGAAAAAGTTCATACAGAAGTTTCTGGTCTAAAATACTCCGTTGATGAAAAAGATATTTAAAACTTATATAGTTATACTTTTCAAGCATATCTATATTACTGTATTTAGCACGCCCGCGCTGGTGCGACATGTACGAGAGTCCGTTGCAGGCACCGGCAGAAACCCCTACCCCATAAGGAAATTCAATACTATTGTCCATCATATAATCAAGCACGCCACAGGTAAAGACACCACGCATGCCACCGCCTTCAAGCACTAAGCCCATTTTACTAAAATCTACTTTCATAACATTTTTCTTTTAAAACAGACACGCCAAATGCAAATATATGTTTTTTCAAGACATTCAGATAGAAAATAAGACATTTTTTTCTTACTTTTGCAACATAAATATCAAATTATTGAAACAACTGTGTAATATTATAGCTATGTTTGAAACCTTAACATACCAAAAACGTCGCCAGGCCCTAAGAGAAAGAATGAGCAACGGACTTATTCTGATTCTCGGCAACAATGAGGCTCCGGCAAACTACCCTGACAATACATACAAATTCAGACAGGACAGTTCATTCCTTTATTTTTTCGGACACTCACACCCGGGTTATGCCGGAGTTATCGACATCGACAATAATGAAGAGTTTTTTTTCGGCGACGATGTGGATATGGATGACATCATATGGATGGGCTCTCAGCCAAGCATTAAAGAATTGGCTGAAAGAGTTGGTGTAAACAAGAGTTTTCCGTTTGACAAGCTGAAAGATGTAATCGGTAAGGCTCTCTCGCAGAGAAGAAAGGTTCATTTCCTTCCGCCATATCGTTATGACAACATGATGCTCCTGGAAGACCTGACAGGCATTAAAGCATCAATGGTAAAGACTCATGCTTCAGTGGAGTTGATTAAAGCCGTTGTTTCATTGAGAGCGGTTAAGGAACAATGCGAAATCGATGAAATAGACAAGGCCTGCAACATAGGTTACGAGATGCATACCACTGCCATGCGACTCTGCAAACCGGGAGTATCTGAACAATACATCGCAGGTATATTGGAAGGTATTGCAGCTTCATACGGCAGCATGACTTCGTTCGCTACCATTCTTACCCAGAACGGTCAGACTCTCCATAATCACGACCACAGCCACATATTGCAGGAAGGAAGGCTGATGCTGACTGATGCCGGTGCAGAAAACATAAACAACTACTGCTCTGACCACACGCGCACCATACCTGTAGGAGGAAAATTCACCCAGCGTCAGAAAGATATCTACAATATAGTTTATGCATGTCATGAGAAAGCTCTTGAGCTGGCTAAACCGGGAATAACATATAAGTCTGTACATTTAGATGTCTGCAAGGTTTTAGCTCAAGGACTTAAAGACCTCGGACTGATGAAAGGTAATATAGATGAAGCAGTAGCAGCAGGTGCACACGCCCTGTTTATGCCTCACGGATTAGGACACATGATGGGACTCGACGTTCACGATATGGAGGACCTTGGACAGATTTATGTGGGATATGACGATGAAGTACGTCCATCCGACCAGTTCGGACTGGCTTCTCTGCGTATGGGACGCCGTCTGCAACCGGGATTTGTCATGACCGATGAACCTGGATGCTACTTCATTCCGGCACTGATAGACAAATGGAGAGCTGAAGGAATGCATACTGACTTCCTTAATTACGACGTAATAGAGAAATATAAGGATTTTGGCGGTATCCGTCTGGAGGATGATATTCTCATTACTCCTGAAGGCTCAAGATTTACAGGAGAAAAACGTATTCCTATCAAGGTAGAAGATGTAGAAGAAATAATGAAGGATTAAAAACTTAAAAACTCAAAATTAAAAATGAACAAATTTATCACACTGGCTGCACTTGGACTTTGTTTCAGCAGCATCAACGCTCAGGAAGCGAAAGAGGAGAAAAAAGCCGAAGAAGGCTTTGTGTTTACAACCATCAAAGAAAACCCTATCACATCTATCAAGAACCAGAACCGTTCGAGCACTTGCTGGTCGTTTTCGTCTGTTTCATTCTTCGAATCAGAATTGCTCCGTCAGGGTAAAGGTGAATTCGACCTTTCAGAGATGTTTATCGTACACCACACTATGGAAGAACGTGCTGTGAACTATGTACGTTATCATGGCGACGCTTCATTCTCTCCTGGTGGCAGCTTCGAAGATATCGTAGCATGCTACAGACAGCACGGTCTCGTTCCACAAGATGCTATGCCTGGTATCATGTACGGTGATTCTCTTCCTGTACACAACGAACTTGACGCAGTAGCAGGAGCATATGTTGAAGCAATCGGTAAAGGCAAATTCTCTAAACTGACTCCGGTATGGAAAAACGGTTTGCGTTCTATTTATGACACTTACCTTGGCGAATGTCCGAAAGAATTCACTTATAATGGAAAGACTTACACTCCAAGAACATTTGCTGATGAAGTTCTGAAACTGAATATGGATGACTATATATCTTTGACTTCTTATACTCACCATCCTTTCTACACTCAGTTCAACGTAGAGGTACAGGACAACTGGCGTAACGCTCTTTCTTACAACCTTCCTATAGAAGAGTTGATGGAAGTTATGGACAACGCTGTAAGAAAAGGATATACATTCGCTTGGGGTTCTGACGTAAGCGAACAGGGATTTACCCGCGACGGTATCGCTGTATTCCCGGATGCATCTAAGGGTGCAGAACTTACAGGCTCGGACATGGCTCACTGGTTGGGTCTTAGCGCAGCTGACAAGCGCAAGGAACTTACAAGCAAGCCTCTTCCTGAAGTAACTGTAACTCAGGAGATGCGTCAGACTGCTTTCGATAACTGGGAAACTACTGACGACCATGGTATGCTTATCTACGGTTTGGCTAAGGATCAGAACGGAAAAGAATACTTCATGGTTAAGAACTCTTGGGGTGAAGCAGGAAAATACAAAGGTATATGGTATGCTTCTAAAGCGTTCGTTGCTTACAAGACTATGAACATCCTTGTACACAAAGATGCCATTCCATCAAAAATCGCAAAGAAATTGGGCCTGAAATAATCGTAATATAGACTGATTACAAATAATATGATGCCGGTTTAGTTAATTTTTATACTAAACCGGCATTTTTATTCTTTCTTTTTCCTAACTTTACGGATTGAATTGGATAGGGAAAAAGAAAAAAATAATATAATGAGATACAAATGGAATTATCAACCTCCTACTCTGGAGCAAAGAGAAGAAGCGAGGGCTCTGGCAAAGGAAATCGGGATAAGTCCGATACTTTGTCATCTGTTGCGACAGAGAGGAATCAAAACAGCCGATGCGGTAAAGAAATTCTTCCGCCCGCAGCTGCATGACCTGCACGACCCGTTCCTGATGAACGACATGGACGCGGCCGTTAAAAGGCTCAACAAGGCAATGGGCAGAAAGGAACGTATCCTGATATACGGCGACTATGATGTTGACGGAACTACTGCGGTGGCATTGGTATATAAGCTCCTCCAGCAATTCTACTCGAATATCGACTATTATATCCCCGACAGATATAACGAAGGATATGGAGTGACAACCAAGGGAGTGGACTATGCCTACGAAACCGGAGTAAAACTTGTCATTGTGCTCGACTGCGGAATAAAGGCAGTAGATGAAATAGCCTATGCCAAAGAAAAGGGAATAGACTTCATCATATGCGACCATCACGTTCCCGACGATATCCTGCCTGAAGCGGCAGCCATCCTTAATCCTAAAAGAGCTGACTCTACCTACCCTTACGAACATCTGTCAGGATGTGGCGTGGGATTCAAGTTCATGCAGGCTTTTGCCATGAACAACGGAATCGAGTTTCATCAGCTCACCCCGCTGCTTGACCTCGTAGCCGTAAGTATAGCTTCGGACATCGTTCCTATCATGGGTGAAAACAGAATCCTTGCCTATCACGGTCTGAGACAGCTCAACGCCAATCCGTGTATGGGACTGAAAGCCATAATCGACGTATGCGGACTTACAGACAAGGAAATAAACATGAGCGACATTGTGTTCAAGATAGGACCGAGAATCAATGCGTCAGGAAGAATCCAGAAAGGTAAAGAGGCTGTAGACCTGCTTATAGAAAAGGACTACAAGTTGGCTCACGAGAAAGGTAATCTTATCAACGGTTATAATGAGCTTCGCAAGGACCTCGACAAGACTATGACAGAGGAAGCGAATAAGATTGTAGACTCCCTTGAAAATCTTTCCGAAAGAAGAAGCATCGTGATTTATAACGAAGAGTGGCACAAGGGCGTGATAGGTATTGTAGCTTCACGACTTACAGAGATTTACTATCGTCCTGCCGTGGTACTCACCCGTACCGAAGGGCTTGCCACAGGGTCGGCACGTTCTGTTTCCGGGTTCGATGTATATAGTGCGATAGAGCATTGCCGCGACCTGCTCGAGAACTTTGGCGGTCATACTTATGCTGCCGGACTGTCAATGAAGGTGGAGAATGTGGAAGAGTTTACAAGACGATTTGAGGAATATGTGACAAACCATATTCTGCCGGAACAGACCAGCGCTACAATAGACATTGACGCTCAGCTTGACTTCCGCGACATCACTCCGAAATTCTTCTTCGACCTGAAGAAGTTCAACCCGTTCGGACCGGAGAACCACAAACCGGTATTCTCTACTATAAATGTATATGACTACGGTACAAGCAAGGTTGTGGGACGTGAACAGGAACATATCAAGCTTGAACTCGTAGACAACAAGTCGAACAATGTGATGAACGGAATAGCTTTCGGACAAAGCTCGCAGGTGAGATACATCAAGACCAAGCAATCGTTCAACATCTGCTATACGATAGAAGAGAACTCACACAAGCGCGGTGACATTCAGCTACAGATAGAAGACATTAAGCCAAGCGGATTTTAAATGATAGAGGAATACCGTAAAATACTTAAGGACTATTGGGGATATGACAATTTCCGTGGAATACAGGAGGATATTATCCAGAGTATAGGAAGCGGGCGCGACACACTTGGACTGATGCCTACGGGAGGTGGGAAATCCATTGCTTTCCAGGTTCCCGCCATGGTGAAAGACGGATTGTGTATTGTCATAACTCCACTGATAGCCTTGATGAAAGACCAGGTGAGAAATCTTCGCGACCGTGGCATAAAAGCCATCGCCATATACTCCGGAATGACTCGGGAGGAGATTATCATAGCACTTGAAAACTGTATTTTCGGCAATTACAAGTTCCTTTACATATCGCCTGAAAGACTCGACACGGAGATTTTCCGTATCAAACTCCGCAGCATGAAAGTCAGCATGATAACCGTTGACGAATCACACTGCATTTCTCAATGGGGCTACGATTTCCGCCCTGCATATCTCAAAATCTCAGAAATAAGAAACCTTCTGCCGGATGTTCCCGTTCTGGCACTGACTGCCACAGCCACTCCTGAGGTGGTGAAGGACATACAGCAGCGTCTTGCCTTCAAGGAGGAGAACGTGTTCCGCATGAGTTTCGAGCGCAAGAATCTTGCATACATTGTCCGCCGGACAGAGAGCAAGCAGGAAGAACTTCTTCATATACTGAAGCACGTGGAAGGCTCGGCCATAGTATATGCCCATAACCGCAAACGCACGAAAGAGTATGCACAGTTGCTGAACGAAAAAGGCATTACCGCCACATTCTATCATGCCGGACTAAGCAACGACACTAAGGACCAGCGGCAGAAATCGTGGGTGAAAGGCGAAACCCGTGTGATGGTTGCCACAAACGCATTCGGTATGGGTATCGACAAGCCGGACGTAAGACTTGTAGTCCACGTAGATACACCGGACTCACCTGAAGCCTACTTCCAGGAAGCCGGACGCGGAGGACGCGACGGCAAAAAGGCATATGCCGTACTGCTATATTCGAAAAGTGACAAGGCTACTCTGAAGAAAAGAATAGCAGATACATTCCCCGAGAAAGACTATATCCGCACCGTCTACGAACATCTGAACTACTACTATCAGATGGCTATGGGCGACGGGTTAGGCTGTACGAGAGAATTCAACATAGATGAGTTCTGCCGAAACTTCAAGCACTTCCCTATCCAGGTGGACAGTGCCCTGAAAATCCTTACCCGTGCGGGATATTTGGAATATACAGACGAACAGGACAACAATTCGCGTCTGATGTTTACTCTGACAAAGGAGGAACTCTACCGCATCCATGAAACAAGCCCCGAAACCGAGAAGCTGATAAACATTATACTCCGTTCATACACAGGAGTATTCACCGAATATGCCTATATAAACGAGGAAACTCTGTCCCTGCGTTCGGGCATGACACGCCAGCAGGTGTACGACACTCTGATTTCGCTTACACGCCGACGCATACTCCACTATATACCGGGCAAAAAGACTCCTTATATTATATATACGCGCGAAAGACAGGAGGCCGACCGTCTGGTTTTCACAAAAGAAGTGTATGAAGACAGAAAAGAGAGCTTCATCCACCGCATAGAGGCAATGACAGAATATGCAGAAACGGACGACAAATGCCGCAGCCGCATGCTGTTGCTGTATTTCGGCGAAAAGAACGAACACAACTGCGGACAGTGCGACGTATGCCTTTCGTCCCACTCGTCAGGCATCAGGCAGGGAATGTTCGACGAGATTTCAAGAGCCATCGAAGAAGCCCTAAAAGACAAGGAAATGACTACATCCGAGCTTATGGAGCATATAGCATCCTACGAAAAGGAGAATGTAGCAAAAGCACTGTCATATCTTCTCTCGGAAGAAATAATATATCAGAAAAACGGCAGACTTTCACTGCCAAAATAATCTTATCGCACATATAAAGGCTACAAAAAGTAAGAAAAATCCATTGTATTATAAAATTTTGATTATATTTGCGCCTACTAACATATAAATCAAAACTTTTTTATCATGGATTACACTAATATCATAGGCGAAAAAATCAAATCGCTAAGAAACATAAAAGGAATCAGTATAGAAGAATTGGCTGAAAACACAGGCTTGTCTGTAGACCAGATTACACGAATCGAAGAAAACATCGACATCCCTTCACTTGCTCCGCTTATCAAGATAGCACGTGCTCTTGGTGTACGCCTTGGTACTTTCCTCGACGACCAGGACAGCGAGTCAGGCCCTGTAGTTTGCCGCAAGGGAGAAGCCGACGACACTATAAGCTTCTCAAACAATGCTACTGATTCTCGCCAGCATATGCACTATCACTCACTTTCTCGCAGCAAGACCGACCGCCACATGGAGCCTTTTATCATAGATATTGATGAGAATGATGAAACTTCATTCAACCAGTCTGCTCACGAAGGAGAAGAATTCATAATGGTGATGAAAGGTATGGTGGAAATCACTTACGGAAAGAACACTTATATTCTTGAAGAAGGCGATACTATCTATTACGACTCTATCGTGCCTCATCATGTTCATGCCTACGAAGGCCAGGCAGCACGCATCCTCGCAGTAATCTATACACCAATCTAATTAAAAGCCGGAAACCATGTTACAGTTATCAGAAAGAACACTTGGCAACTGGCTCGAACATTGGGCCGAAGTCACCCCGGATAAAGAATATATAGTTTATTCCGACCGCAACCTGCGCTTCACATGGAGCCAGTTCAACAAGCGTGTGGACAATATGGCTAAAGGTCTGCTTGCCATAGGAGTGGAAAAAGGAACTCACGTAGGTATTTGGGCAGGAAATGTGCCGGACTGGCTGACTTTCCTCTATGCCTGTGCAAAGATTGGTGCAGTGGCAGTTACCGTCAATACCAACTACAAGCAGGCTGAGTTGGAATATCTCTGCCAGAACTCTGATATGCACACCTTATGTATCGTAAACGGCGAAAAGGACAGCGATTTCGTCCAGATGACTTACAATATGCTCCCGGAGCTGAAGACCTTCAGTCGCGGACACATGAAGAGCAAGCGTTTCCCATGTATGCGCAACGTAGTCTACATCGGTCAGGAGAAATTCAGAGGAATGTACAACACTCCGGAAATACTCCTTCTTGGGAACAACATAGACGATGAGGTTCTTGAAAACGCCAAAAAGCAGGTAAGCTGTCACGACACAGTAAATATGCAATATACCTCAGGTACAACAGGATTCCCGAAAGGAGTAATGTTGAGCCACTATAACATCACAAACAACGGCTTCCTGACAGGCGAACATATGAAGTTTACATCAGATGACAAGCTGTGCATATGTGTACCGCTGTTCCACTGTTTCGGTGTAGTGCTTGCCACAATGAACTGCCTCACACACGGATGTACACAAGTCATGTTGGAGCGTTTCGACCCGCTGCTCGTCCTGGCATCAGTGCATAAGGAACGCTGTACGGCACTCTACGGTGTACCGACAATGTTCATTGCCGAACTCCACCACCCTATGTTCGATATGTTCGACCTCAGCAGTCTGCGCACCGGTATCATGGCAGGTTCTCTCTGCCCTGTGGAACTGATGCGTCAGGTTGAGGAAAAGATGTTCATGCGTGTCACCAGCGTTTACGGACTGACAGAAGCATCACCGGGTATGACTCACACACGTATAGACGACCCGTTCGAAGTACGCTGCACTACCGTAGGACGTGATTTCGAGTTTACCGAAGTGAAAGTTCTTGACCCTGAAACTGGCGAGGAATGTCCGGTAGGTGTTCAGGGAGAAATGTGTAACCGTGGATATAACACCATGCAGGGTTACTACAAGAATCCTCAGGCAACAGCAGAAGTTATCGACAAAAACGGTTTCCTCCACTCGGGCGACCTCGGTGTGAAAGACGAGAACGGCAACTACCGCATAACAGGACGTATCAAGGACATGATTATCCGTGGAGGTGAGAATATCTATCCGCGCGAAATCGAGGAGTTCCTCTATCAGATGCCGGGAATAAAGGACGTACAGGTGGCAGGTATTCCGTCGAAGAAGTACGGCGAGGCTGTAGGTGCATTCATCATCCTGCACGAAGGATGCGAGATGAACGAATTCGACGTACGCGAGTTCTGCCAGGGCAAGATAGCCAGATACAAGATACCGAAATACATCTTCTTCGTAGACGGTTTCCCTCTGACAGGAAGCGGAAAGATACAGAAATTCAAGCTGAAAGACATAGGTCTGGAACTCTGCAAGCAGAAAGGTATAGAAATAATATAAAAATATAAGTCCCAATAAATCAATACTTATTGGGACTTATTTATTATAAACAACATTCTTTTTACTTTTACAATGAACTATATAAGAAATTACAAAAAAAGACTAATCTTTCAGAATAAAAAGCTAACTTTGCATACATAAAAGCTATACGAAACATAAATTATATGGAAGAACTAAACTTAAGCACTCCTGCCTTGCTGTTCTCGGCAGTTTCACTCATACTACTGGCATATACCAACAGATTTCTGTCGTACGCACAGCTTGTAAGAACTCTTAACCCAAGTTTGATGGTAAATTTATGCTTTTCTTTGCTACTCAGTATTTTG
>NZ_DXVR01000149.1:0-3921 GCF_019417265.1 Bacteroides sp. | reverse complement strand
AAAGGTAATACTTTTGGGGGAATTTTTCGCAATTCAATTACTTTTGACTATAAATCATCAGGTATCTGCCATCCGGCATCTGACATAAGGAAGGATTTGATGTCATCAGGCAATCATAATCATCGTCATTAGCGGAAATATCTATCAACGGTTTATCCGACCTCATCCATGGGCCGTAAGGACTATCTGAAACAGCTACTCCTATTCGTTGGTTATTGCGATGCGACCAGTTTAACACCTCTTTCTGAGGTGTACCCATCACCTTGCCATCACCGGTATTTCCCATGTAGTAAAGATAATATTTTCCATCGAATTTATGTATTGTGGGATTGTGTGTACACCATCCGTCCCAGAACTCTTTACCTCTTCTTTTAAGTGCCACATCGACAAAACGCCATGGTCCCGTGATTGATTCTGAAACAGCATGCGCTATTTCAGAATCTGTAAGCCATGCCCATCCCAAATGCTTGGGCCATCTGGAATAATACATATGAAAAAGGCCGTCATCGTCTTGAACAACAGATGCTCCCCACACGCTATACATCCCATGAGGGCTGTCATGAAAAACAGCAGTATGGTAAACCTTTCCTAAAGATATTTTATAACTTACATCCTTTGAGCTGTTATTACCAGCTATCAAATATAGTGTAAAAGGGGGAATTATGAGTAAAAAGAAAAATATAAGATTTCTCATATCAATTAGATGTTTTAAATATGTCTCCATATACTAAGGTAAATGTGTCAAATTCGACGATACTTGTAGAATAAATTCCATTTGAGGTAGCATACATTCCAACCATTGTTCCTCCGTATCCTCCCGAACGCTGAAACTTATCTGAAACAATTTCAAGAGAGATCCTGCATTCCATTGTGTATGGAGTGTCATCATTTACGATAAAGGAAAGTTGTTTGCCATCGGATACAATGGAGAGGCTTACCGGACCTGGCTTTATCTGTCTTTCAGTTAGAGTTCTCTTTGCTCCACCATCATATGATGTGACAACAGCACAACCATTCTTCACAGTAAACGTAACATAATATTTACTGCTTCTATAAAGAATGACACCGGCTTCTTCGTTAGGATTATGAGATGTGAAACTCATTAATGCGGATGCCTTAAACTTATGTTCCTTTACTCTTTTTACAATCATAGAAGGATTAACAAAATCGGATGCCACTTCAGAACGTAGCTTCATTAATAATTTCCCATTGCTCAGCGAATACCAGTCTGTCATAGGTGTTCGCAGGAAACACCAGTCAAGAGCCAGTTTATCATTGTCAAAAGAGTCGGTATCACCGGCACTCCTTACAGGTGTCCATTCCAAATCCGGACGCTTGCCAACTACAGGCAACCGTCCCTCGCCGGGACTGACTATGAACCTTAAGCTTTCCTTACCATTCACATCAGTAAATTCTTCAATCTGCAATGGTGCAAGAAAAGTTTCACGTCCTATATAGCATTCTCCGCCAACTCCTCTTCGCTTACCCAGCGCCACCATCCACCATTCACCTTGTGGTGTCTGTACAATATCGGCATGACCTGTAGCATACACAGGATATTCGGTCCCTAGATGGCGATGAGTCAGGATGGGATTAATCTGAATAGGTTCATATTCACCCCATATACTGTCGCTGACAAAACATGTCACAGCATGATCTATATCTGTTCCACCTTCCGACATTAGCAAAACATATTTACCTTTAATTTTATACAGATGCGGTCCCTCGCCCCAACGGGCATTAGTGGCATGCCCAAATGTAAGCTGTTTACGCTTGCCTATGAGTTTCTTGCTTTTTAAGTCAAGTTCCTGCATCCAGACTCCTGCCTGTCCATACCATTGTTTGACTCCAGAAAGATTGCCATTGCCAATATAGTAACACTTGCCGTCGTCATCCCAAAACAATGAAGGATCAATACCCGGAGCATCAATCCAGACCGGTTCGCTCCATGGACCGGCAGGATCTGTTGCTGTAATATAGAAATTACCTTTGCCACCTATGTGTGTGTTAATAATATAAAACAGCCCGTCATGATAACGTATTGTTGGAGCAAACAGTCCGCCAGAATCAAATGTCCCCGGTTTGATAAAATTATGATCCCTATTGTTAAAACCATGTCCTATAAGTTCCCAGTTAACTAAATCTTTGCTTTTGTAAATGGGAAGTCCGGGATACCATTCAAACGACGAATTGACAAGATAATAATACTCGCCTGCCCTACATATAGAAGGATCAGGTGCCATACCCCGTATAATCGGATTATGGTAAGTATCAGGAACTCCATCACTCTGTCTTGAGAATGATGAAAGGAAAGAACCTATCAGCACTGTGAAAAACAGGCATCTTAAAAAACATGTATAACTTTTAATCATAATCAAATCTGCAATATCGTTTATATTATTTCTATTTACTTAAAGTAACTTTAATTACTACTGCAAACTGTTCATTCTCAAAATCAGGGAGACTGACTGTAAGTCCCTGTTCATCATGACACCATTTTGTTTCAAACGAAGGAAATCCCAAAATTGAAACATTTTCTATATCTCCTTTCCTTAAGGATAGAACAGAAGACATAGCTTTTATACACAGTTGGTCATCGTTCGGTGTTCCCAAGCAGATGGCATAAATGTTGTTCCCGTTAACTGTAAATCGGATATCCTTCTGCGTAAACTTATTCTGTGCAAAATGGTCATTATGATGGAATTTGTTGTTGTTTGAATTAATGACAGTAGGTCCTTCGCCAAAAAGTGACCATGGAGTAGTATTATATATAGCTTCACCATTAATATTAAGCCATGCACCCACCTTGTGTAGTGTTTCCTCGACCTCAACCGGGAATGAACCATCAGCTTTTGGAGGTACATTAAGAAGCAGTATACCATTCTTACTTACCACATCGGCAAGCATATCAATAATATTATTTGCATCTCGGAGAGGAATTCCCTCTCGATAGAACCAGCCATGAGTAGCCCAATCAGGACAAATGTTCATATCTACATCTGTGAGCCAT
The DNA here is from genome assembly GCF_019417265.1 of Bacteroides sp. Lineage (GTDB taxonomy): Bacteria > Bacteroidota > Bacteroidia > Bacteroidales > Bacteroidaceae > Phocaeicola. The sequence goes on along the minus strand of NZ_DXVR01000149.1, from coordinate 911 downwards.
GGAGTGTCATACAACTGGTCCATCAACCCATTTTCGAGGTCACGCATTCCAACGCATGGAGGAATATCGCTCGATTTATAAGTAAACTCAACTTCTTTTCCTTTCTTAAGAGCCTGATTATAATAGTTGGCAATAAAAGTTCTCTGATCGGCATCACTCAAAGCGCGTGGTTCTTCCGGCATCTCTGCTTCACCCACAAAGTGTGTACGATTAATAAATCTCCACCCCTTTGTTTCTCCGAAACTTGCATCAACCCAAAGCAAATCCGGAACATACTTGTTAATGCCATCCATACATATATTCAACCAGTCTTCGTGCTGTGTAGCATGTAGTGTCATTAAAAATTTCATTCCTTCGGCATAAATTGCTTCTTGCAGTTCGCCCACGATGTCGCGATGAGGATTCATATCAACACTATTATACGGGGTAAGGTCGCTGTCCCAATGAATATACGGGCTTCCATGCCATGATATTGGTCCTGCAAACTTGGCTCCAGCTTCCTTGAAAAGCTTTGCCCAAGCTTTCGGATTGAATTTTTCTGCCTTGAAATCCTCCAACGAGTTTTTCATAGCACTTATCTCTTCATCCTTAGTTTCAGGACGTGCAATATCTTTCTGGTTTCTTGAATAATCAACCGTAGATATACCCCAATGGGTATAAATACCAAACTTTGCATCAGTCAGCCATTTAGGTGTTTCATGTTTTGCTAGCGAATTCCATGTAGCAACATACTCATTAGCATTTTGATTATTCTTTTCAACAGAATTTTCTTCCGGTGTGCCGCATGCAGTCATGACTAATGCGCTCAGCAATAAATAAAGTGTCTTCATAGATGTAATAAGTAAATTTTAAGTGAGTGAAATAAGCACATAGAGAAATAAGAATACAATATCAAATGGAAAGCGTGTAGC
>NZ_DXVR01000148.1:0-4330 GCF_019417265.1 Bacteroides sp. | reverse complement strand
TAAAATCTAATACTATGAAAAACACAGTACAAAGGTACGGACTTTTCGGTAATCTACAAGTATTTCAGTGAAAAAACCATGTTTTATAACATAGTTTAATAAATAAAGAAAATGCTCCATGTTTGTTAACAACACGGAGCATTTATGTTAATTGTTAAAAGCATTATTTTCTATTGAATTCTTCCATCTCTTTTGTGGCTACTGCAAGAGCTTCATTGATATTGCTGCAAATGTTCTCTTTGCCAAGAAGTTCATAGAATCCTGATTTCTCAAGCGTCTTATGTACATGTTCGTTTACACCTGACAGAATGATATGTATATTCTCCTTCTGTGACATTTGGCAGAGTGTAGTAAGGTTATGGATACCTGTAGAATCAATGAAAGGAACCTTACGCATACGGATGATACGAATCTTCGGTCTGTCACCCAACTGTGCCATCATATCCTCAAATTTGGTAGCTATACCGAAGAAATAAGGACCGTTAATCTCGTACACCTCTACTCCTTCAGGGATGATAAGATGCTCTTCGTGCACCTCCATATCAGATTCGTTGTTAGGGTCAAGTTCATTCTTGATAACAGAAATCTGAGTTGTTTCCATCACACGTTTCATAAACAGTACGCAGGCTATAACCAATCCCACCTCGATGGCAACTGTCAAATCGAATATCACTGTAAGGAAGAATGTAATGAGCAGGACTGTAACGTCTGATTTAGGGTTCTTAAGCAATCCCATAAACACTCTCCATCCACTCATATTATATGATACTATCACCAATACTCCGGCAAGACAAGCCATAGGAATATACTGTGCAAGCGGCATAAGGAACAGAAGTATCAGAAGAAGAACTACTGCATGCACAATACCTGATACCGGAGATTTTCCTCCGTTATTGATATTGGTCATCGTACGAGCTATGGCACCTGTAGCAGGAATACCGCCGAAAATAGGAGATACCACATTGGCAACACCCTGGGCTATAAGCTCTGTATTAGAATCGTGTCTGTCGCCAATCACACCATCGGCCACAGCTGCTGAAAGAAGTGACTCAATGGCTCCAAGTACTGCAATGGTTATAGCTACAGGGAAAAGACTCTGTATAGCCTCCCAGTTTATAGACGGAACTGCAACCGAAGGAAGCTCGGCCTTGATGCTGAAACGGTCGCCTATAGTATCTATACAGGTAATTCCGGCATATTGTTTCAGGAAATATACACCGACTGTCACTAAAATAATAGCTACGAGGGAACCCGGAACCTTCTTCGAGAACTTAGGAGTTATGGCAATAATAAACACACTGACTACACTTACAATGGCATTCCACCAGTTCACAGTATCGAAATGTTTGAAATAAAGCATCCATTTTCCGATGAAATCACCCGGAACTTTCTCACCTCTGAAATCAAGACCGAAGATATCGGCTATCTGCGTAGTAAAGATTGTCACGGCAATACCACTCGTAAAACCTATAATAATAGGATAGGGGATAAACTTTATCACAGTACCCAACTTGAATACACCTAATAATATAAGCAAGACTCCGGCCATCATAGTGGCAACCATAAGTCCGCTCAATCCGTATTGCTGGATGATTCCATAGATGATAACAATAAAAGCACCTGTAGGACCGCCAATCTGCACCTTGCTGCCACCAAGGAACGAAATAATAAATCCGGCCACAATAGCCGTAATAATACCCTTCTCTGGTGTAACACCGGAAGCAATACCAAACGCAATAGCCAACGGCAAGGCTACAATACCCACGATTATACCTGCCATCAAATCAGTCATAAAGTCTGACTTACTGTAATTCTTTAGCGTAGAAAACAGTTTAGGATGAAATTCAACCCCTTTCATAAATCAATATTGTTTCTATTTATAAATATTTTTTTGCAAAATTACGTCTTTTCTGTCATATAACATACTTTTACAGCTATATAAATTATGATTTAGCAGTAAAAACTTAAAAGATTATAAATTAAAAATTGTAATGATTACAAATTTGAATAAATATATTATATTTGCAATATGAAAATAAAACAAGAAGTTAAACCCAACAAAATAACTACAATTATGGAAAAAAGCATCAAAGGAACAAGAACAGAAAAGAATTTGGCAATCTCATTCGCAGGTGAATCACAGGCAAGAATGCGTTATACTTACTTTGCAAGTGTAGCAAAGAAAGAAGGTTACGAACAGATTTCAGCAATCTTCACTGAAACAGCAGACCAGGAAAAGGAACACGCAAAACGTATGTTCAAATGGTTGGAAGGCGGAATGGTAGAAATCACAGCAAGCTATCCTGCAGGTGTAATCGGTACTACACTCGAAAACCTTAAGGCTGCTGCAGCAGGTGAGAATGAAGAATGGTCATTGGATTACCCACGTTTTGCCGACATCGCAGACGAAGAAGGTTTCCCTGCAATTGCAAAAATGTATCGCGAAATCGCTGTAGCTGAAAAGGGACACGAAGAAAGATACAGAGCTTTCGTTAAGAATATCGAAGAAGGCAAGGTATTCAAGAAAGATGTTGAGACTGTATGGCAGTGCCGTAACTGCGGTTATGTACACATAGGTACAGAGGCTCCTGAAATATGCCCTGCATGCCTTCACCCACAGGCTTACTTCGAAGTTAAGAAAAACAACTATTGATAACAGTTCCTTATAACATAGTAGATACACAGGTTGCCTTGGTAGAATGTACCTACATTTGCCACAGCAACCTGTTTTCTTTTTATAACACAATAAAAATACCTATTTTTAGGTATTGCAAATCAGGATGGAGTTTTCCATCTTTGTAGATGAATGTAAAACAAATAAACAATTCAGAATTATGAGAATAGAATCAATCAAAGGACGTGAAATTTTGGATTCACGAGGCAATCCGACAGTAGAAGTAGAAGTTCGTCTGGAATCAGGAATCATCGGTAGAGCATCTGTTCCTTCAGGAGCATCGACAGGTGAGAATGAGGCTCTCGAACTGCGCGACAATGATAAGAGCAGATACGGCGGAAAGGGAGTAATGAAAGCTGTATATAACGTGAACAATGTCATTGCACCTGCCCTGACAGGATGGTCTGTACTGCAGCAGAGAGCCATAGACAACAAAATGCTTGAACTGGACGGTACAAAGACAAAATCAAAACTCGGAGCAAATGCTATCCTCGGGGTATCGCTCGCAGTAGCAAAAGCAGCAGCAAACTATCTTGATATTCCTCTCTACCGATATATTGGTGGTGTGAACACATACACTCTGCCTGTGCCGATGATGAATATCATAAACGGTGGCTCGCACAGTGACGCACCTATAGCATTCCAGGAATTCATGATTCGCCCTGTAGGAGCAGAATCTTTCCGCGAAGGGCTGAGAATGGGAGCAGAAGTGTTCCATGCACTTAAAAAGGTACTACACGACAGAGGACTCAGCACTGCAGTAGGCGATGAAGGCGGTTTCGCACCTTCGCTCAATGGTACTGAAGATGCTCTCGAATCAATAATAGCTGCCATAAAGGCTGCCGGCTACGAACCGGGAAAAGACATTATGATAGGTATGGACTGCGCTTCGTCTGAATTCTACAAGAACGGAGTGTACGACTACACAATCTTCGAAGGAGAGAAAGGAAAGAAACGTACTTCCGACGAACAGATAGACTATCTTGAAGAGCTGATTAACAAATATCCTATCGACTCGATAGAAGACGGTATGAGCGAAAACGACTGGGAGGGATGGAAGAAACTTACAGAAAGAATCGGTGACAGATGCCAGTTGGTAGGTGACGACCTGTTCGTTACTAACGTGGAATTCCTCTCAAAAGGTATCGAAATGGGATGCGGAAACTCAATCCTTATAAAGGTTAATCAGATTGGTTCGCTGAGCGAAACACTCGATGCAATAGAAATGGCCCACAGACACGGATACACTTCTGTGACATCACACCGTTCGGGAGAAACTGAAGATGCTACTATAGCTGATATCGCTGTAGCAACAAACAGCGGACAAATTAAGACCGGTTCTTTGAGCCGCTCGGACAGAATGGCCAAATACAACCAGCTGCTCCGTATAGAAGAGGAGCTTGGCGATTTGGCAAAATACGGATACAAAAGAATTAAGTAATAAAGCCATAAATCAACGGTTATCACCTCAAAAATGCCGGATTTCGGTAAAAATTGAGGTGATAATCACTTTTTTTGAAAAAAAACGGATAAAGTATTGCAAATACGGAAAATTGTTGTACCTTTGCATCGCAATTGAGAAATACAACAACTCAATAGCCGAAATAATTGGTGCGTTAGTTCAGTTGGTTAGAATACATGCCTGTCACGCATGGG
>NZ_DXVR01000147.1:0-4356 GCF_019417265.1 Bacteroides sp. | reverse complement strand
CAAGCCGGATTTTATTTTTTCCTGAAAAACGAATTCTCAGAGAGTTTTATCTGAAAAGTAATTTCCGATAATCTTCTTAGAATAGAAAAATAAGGGTAGATATTATGGGAAAGAAAAACAAGAGAATTATGAGTAAAAAAGTGAGAAAGGGAAGGAATATATAAAACAGATAATAACAAAGCATAATTCTAATTAAACATAATACCGATTATATAACTTTTATCCGTTTAGATTCTACAATGAAATTTGCCATCAATCCACAAGAATTATTCTCTACAAAAACGACGAAGAATTACAAACAAAACGTCGAAGCGTTTTAGTCTAAACGCTTCGACGTTTTACTTATAGCTGTTTACAGAATTATAAGCTAAATTATTCTGTTTACCGTAATCTCCGGGAAATCATGAAGCAGCATCAGCAATATTCCTTCTTCATTCATGTTCTTGGCTTTTACAACCATCGATACATAATAAACCGGATTACCTCTGCCGTCAGTCTTTTCTTCCATCTCATATGAACTTATGATGAAATTCCTTGAACTGAACAATGCGGATATATCTTTCAGAGAATCCTGATTCCGGGTTGAGAACTCTACAATCATACTCCTCAGGCTTATGCCTTTAAAGAAATAATTTAGAACCTCAACACCAATAAGGAATAAAACCGTTGCCGTAATGCCCAGAACGTACATTCCTGCGCCTATGGCAAGTCCGATACCTGATGTGGCCCATATGCCTGCTGCAGTAGTCAGACCTCTGACTATCTGCTTCTGAAGCAATATTATAGTACCTGCACCTATAAATCCTATTCCGCTGACTACCTGAGCAGCCAGGCGACTCGGATCAAGTCTAACTAACTCAGTTTCAAGTACTTCCGAGAAGCCATATTGAGATACTATCATCAGCAATGCACTTCCCAAAGCTACAAGAAAATGAGTCCTGTAGCCTGCTTCCTTGGAACGGTATTCCCTCTCCAGACCTATTATAACGCCCATAAGACTGGCTACCACCAGCCTTATTATGAATTCTGTGTACATTTCCATAATACCAAATGCTTATACACAAATATAAGCATTGTACATGAAAAAAGCAAGCTATCAGCAGGCTATGATGCTATTTTATTCTGTTCATCCTTGATATCAGTTCATCGCCCAACTCGCCTTTTACCTTTATGTGCTCCAATACCGCTTCTACGAAAGGATTACTTTCAAAGTACCCTCTCACCTGCTCAAAATCAAGCCTTTGCTCTTCTCTTGTTCCATCAGCACCGAATCCAGTCATGGCAGAAAGAGAGAATTCCTTCTCCGCATCTTCGTAAACCATCTTGTCAAGGCCGATTACCGCATCTTTCCATTTTTCTACGATACTGATAATGTCTTCCTTAGTGATTTTATCTGCCTCAAGCCCAAAGAATTCAAGCATCTTGCCGTATGCCCAGGTCCATTCGTAAGTATAGTAATTATTGTGCATCTCTGTAAGGCGGGCATCTATCTTTTCCACAGAATCAAGCACTCCACACTCGATATCGGCCATCAGGCGGTCTATCTCACTACGAGGAGCAATAAGTCCCGATACGTCAACCCATTCGCCCGTACCTATGGCAGTGTCAGGTTTGAGCCTTTCGCGGATTTCTTCGTTACTCTTGAATTCCGTTATCTCCAGACGCTTGATAACGGAGTTTCCGAGGAACTTGGTAATACCTGTCTCATAGAACTTTATACCCTTGTTCAGCGATGAATTCTTGATTTTCGCACTCTGATATGAGTATGTTTCGGATGTCTCGCCAGATACCCTCGCAAGGTCTTTCAGAATCTCACGTCCCTTGAACATCTTCTGTATGGTATATGGACTCAGAAGGTTGTAATTCACCTTATCCATGCGGCAAGGGTCTTTTCTGTTGTCACGCTTAGGCCACTTCTGAGCATCGCGGATAGTTCCCACACTTCGGAGGTTTACACCCGGCATAAGGTATGTGGTATTCTTCTCTTCTATAAGATATGAGAAAGGCAGATTGGTGGTGTCAGGATGAGCCACGTGGCGTCCCATAACGAGAGAGAAAGCTCCGATACGTGCGGGCCAAAGGATATAAGAGTCGGAAGCAGTCTTGGCACCTCTCTCCATGATGCCCTGGTGGATAGGTCCCAACTTATACATATGGTTGCTCTGGTTTGAACCCGAACCGGCATTCATGAATGAGAACATACCGGCTATAAGCAATGTCGATTTATGATGGGTAACGGTGAAAGGACCAGCAAAGATGGCACAAGCCTCGCCGTTTTCTTCCTGACAATTACAGAAGAACAGAGAATCGGACGCAGAATAGTTATGTCCCATATGACATGCCTGACCTACGAAACATCTTGTCAGCATAGTACCGTCTTCGATATGCGAGCCGCTGGAGATGATGAAATCGTCGCAGATTACGCCGTAACCGATGTGGATAGGCGCACTCTCGTTACTGTTAAGGCTACCGTTCTTCAGTCGTCCGGCACTCTCTATCTTACAGAAACTGCCTATACGCACGTTCTTGATATATCCGGTATCTACAATCATCGCGTCGTTGCCCACATAGCCGTATTCCGAAGCTATCTCGTCGGCATACTTCATAACCAATGATTTCATCTTTGCGGCAAGGTCCGGACGATGTCTGTACATGGCAGCTATATAAGCCTCGTGAGCAGAAAGTTTGTCATGAATTATTACCTCTCTTCCACCGGTTTCACTCAGCACGGATACTTCTGTACCATTTCCGAAAGTGGAACGCTTGTCCACAATCATGCAATCCACATTCTCGATGAAAACTCTGTCCGAAATGACATAATTCGCGATATAGTTCTTCACATTCTCTATGCAGCATCCGTTGCCTACGGTTACATTGTGCAGAGTGGCATTCCTTATTCCGGAGGATTTCTTTACTCCACCTGCAAGGGTAAACTCACCGTTCAACTCCCCTATCCTTATCTTGCCGGACATCCTTACATGCCAGACTTTTGAAGCGTCAAAGCCTTCGGCTACAGTTACATCCGACCAGTTTTCGGCACAACATCCCTGTGCAATGAGTGTATCAATCTCAGACAATGTGAGATTTCTAAATGTATGTTCCATAATAATCATTTCACTTGTTCTTTTATCATTCTAACGACAAAGATAGTAACATTTTGATATATATCTTGCTTTTATCATAAATTTCATCTATCTTTGAAGAGATAAAATCCGTTGCCATATGAAAACTACAAGCACATTACTCTTTGTCCTCACAATGCTACTGACGGGTTGCAACAATGCAGGGAAAAGACAAACAGAATCCTCCCATGCAGATACTGTCACACTGCAAGCGGATACCGTTATGCCGCAGAAAGAAACTGCATGGGATACCGCCAGACATGACAGTGCGGAAGTTTCCATACCCGTCATCGTGCCTTACTGCAATAGCATCCCCACAGGCAAGGGAATCAGCCATGCCCTTTTGAGTATGTGTACGGAATACGACTACTACCCTCTCCCGACAAATGAAATAACAGTGTTCGTAACCAACAAATCAGGCAAGGAGTACACCTGCGGAGACGAGTACAGCATAGCCTATTATAACAAGAAAGACAAAACCTGGGAACCGCTACCTGTAAATCCTATAAGTGAGGATATGCTCTGGATAATATCGCCATACCATAATGTCAGAATGCAGACCATACACATCTATACCGACATCACTCCCAACCGTCCGGGAAAATATCGTATATACAAGCCGTTCAACAACGATACGGAAGCGGCATTCGCAGAGTTTGAAATGGTTGACAACAAAGGTGTCCGCAAGCTGATGGACAGTATGTGGAAGAAAGTCACGAGCCTTCCACGCACAGATACCATACGTGAAAACATCTCAACCGCATGTCAGCTCCACGACGGCGATACGATATCGGTTGGTCTGATAAACAACGCCATGCCGTATCAGGAAATGTTCAGAAGAAGAATACTGAACTACTCCGCCCTTGATTTCGGAAAGATAACCCCAACCGAACCTCTCCCTTTCACTACGACATCGGACACTATGGACATCAGCATGAGAACGGAAAAGCCCGTTTACCCTGTTGGAACAGAAGAAATTCCGGTAAAAATATACAACAATAACGACCGGATGCTGTTTTTCGGACTTGACTATGGAGTCGCACGCAAAGAAGGCAGTAAATGGATTCCACTACGCGCTTCATGTGTCGTAAACGACTTAGGTATAGGTGTGGAGAAAGGACAAGGATACGATTTCAAAGCATCACTGTACAACTTGGTTAACGACAACAAGCCAGGGACATATAAGGTCTATAAGAGAATAGGTTTTGACGGCAGCAGAAAAGAATGGTACATG
>NZ_DXVR01000146.1:0-4574 GCF_019417265.1 Bacteroides sp. | reverse complement strand
GTAAATCTGTATAAGGAATATACCTCCTTGAAATCAAGAGAGTTAGAAGATTTACCTCGTTTTAGGGTAATGAGTTGGCAACCGTCCTAATTGCCGTGGTCTGCATCGCTTTGCTTGTTTAGGTAACTCCTACGGATGCAAAAATAGACAAATAAAATACATCAGAATGAATTCTTGGCACAAAATTCGTTTTTGTCGATAAATATCTATTTCTTTGTACAGTAAAATCCATTTGTCTATGGAACATGAGATTATAGAAACTTATACTTTCAATCCTGAAGATTATCATGACGGGCGTAGAAAGTCCGATAGCATGACATTCCGTGATGTAGTGAAAGAATTTGAACGAGATTTCCATCAGCGGCATAGTTGCGAATACGCTTTGAACCTGTATGCCAATTCAGCCACTATGCACTTGCTTGAAAAGTCGTGCAATGCGGCATCGTTTTTGAGCTATGGCATGGACTTGACACAAGGGAATGCTTTCGATGCAGAACAAGACCCTTACATCAACCATGCCATCGAGGGTCATAGCCGGCATATCTTTGTCTATGGCATCGATTCTGCCTATATGGAAACATCGGATGGACACATTGCCATTGACGAAGAAAAAGGCATTTACCCATTGACTTTATTAATAGACAATTCGATGCGCAATGGAATAATACGACTTGCCACGCCGACATCGGACGATGAAGGCGAAGAAGAACATGTAGTGATTGACTCACCCAAATTTGAATATGCATGATGGAACAGCAAAAGGAACGGACGTGGCATTTGGTGCGTAATAATAATGGAGAATGGATTTGTAGCGAACAGGTTGTGTATCTTGAGGATTTCTCTGCAATGATATATGCCTTACGGGCTAAAAAATATGGCTTGTCTCTGTCGCCTCAGACCGATTATGCAGGTGAAAAATGGTACTACAAACATGAAGTAGAAGCCGTAACAGTCGCAATGGAGGCTGATCAGCAAGAGACAAAGCCGCGGAAATTGAAAATAACTCCGATAAAGCGGGAATTCAGCGAAAATGAAATAAATGATATAGTCATGAACATGTTCAAACCTAACACAAGCGGCAGTTTTGATGCCCTGAACGAAGAATTCCGCCTATGGCGAGAATTAGAGAATAACTCTCCCCAATGGTGGAAGAACATTTTGGCAGATGAAGAACTTTATGTGGAAATCCGTAAGGACAATTATGCCAACGTATATTATTATGGAGGTAATGTTGCTTTGGTGCAATGGACTGGCGGGAAAATTACAGCAGAGACGCATCGGAAGTATTTGGGGAAATCCGATGAAACTGATATGTATCAAGATTGCACAGATATGCTTCAAAGCAAAGAGGGTTTAGAGTTCATAAAGGAAAGAATCCGTGAAGTATATCACAAGCTTCCTCAAAAAAAAGAGGCAGACGAACATAACAAGGTATATATATCCAACGAGAAATGGATACAAGGAGAACTAAAATTGCGTTTCCCCAAACGCTATGTCGATTCTGAATTCGCCTATCGGGTAAGCGATACAGAACTCATCCGTTTTGACTTGGTTGAATTAAGAGGGAAAGAATTGGTGTTTATTGAGTTAAAACTGATAACCGATCCCCGTTTGAGAAGCAAGAACAAGGAGCCTGAAATCATTGAACAGATGACAAAATACAGTGATTTTATCTGTGGACATGCAGAAACGCTGAAGAATTATTATGCCAAGTTATTGCGGATAAAAAAACGGATAGGCCTATGGGATGGTGAAAGCGAAATAGAACATATCGCCTTAAAGCCTATATTGTTGATAGTAAATACTTACAAAGGCGAGCTTTCCAAAGGAAGGAAAGAACGCAAAAACGCCATAGAGGGGCTGAATGAAAATACATTGTTTGAAACCGTTATCGTAGATTATCCGGACTTATGCAAATAACCATTCACCGTGCCACACAGATAGGTGGACAGATTACCCGCATATCGACACCCCAAGCAAGCATCATCATTGATTTGGGACATAATCTACCCAATCACGCGGAAGATGAAGATGCTTATGACGATGACTGTGCGATAGCTGGAATTACGGAAGGTTGTTCTGCCATACTCTATACGCATTACCATGGCGACCATATCGGATTGTTCCACCACGTGCCAGATAACCTACCGCAATACATTGGTGAGGTCGCCAAACAAGTGGTTTGCAGGAAATACAAGCAATTAAGTTTTCTGCGTGAGTTGTCCCAGCAACAAAAATATCGTCATGCCTTAACTGTGGCTTCCGGGATGCATACGTTTCACGAGAACCAAAAATTACGTTTCGGAGACATTGTGGTTACCCCCTATTTTGTCAGCCATTCTGCCTACGATGCCTATATGTTCCTGATAGAAGCGGAGGGGAAACGCATTCTGCACACGGGCGATTTCCGTGGACATGGTTATCTTAGTAAGGGCTTGATACTCACGATTCAAAAGTATATTGGTCAAGTGGATGTGTTAATTGTAGAAGGAACCATGCTTGCCCGAAAGGATGAAACCATCCTGACCGAAAGTGTATTGTCACAAAAAGCCGCCGAACTGATAAAAGAGCATAAGTATGTATTTGTTCATTGTTCGTCAATGGATATGGAGCGGCTGGCAAGTTTCAAGAATGCTACTCGAAGCATGTTTCCCAAACGTCCTTTACTGGCCGATGAATACCAGAAGGACATCCTTGCTTTATTTTCTGAAACAGCGGGAAAGAAATCGCCTTGTTTTGATTTTGGCAAGATATATACTTATTCGGAAAAGAATCCTAAGCTGAAAGCATGGATGCAGGAAAAAGGATTTACTATGTTTATACGGGCGAGTGCTTCATTCAACAGACTATTGGATTTGATTTTGCCAATGCTGCCTGTAGAAGGAAAGCCTCTCCTTATTTATTCCATGTGGGATGGGTACATTAACAGGGATGACACAAGAAATGAAGATTATGTATACTTGCAAAAACGATTTGCAGAAGTGGTGCAACTTCATACCAGCGGACATGCCACGGCAGATACGTTGCGTCGTGTCTGCGAGTTGACCAACCCTCGGCTTGCCATTCTTCCCATCCACAGAGATAAAGGAACAGATTTATCTTCTATTGGCATTCCTTCCCAACTGCAAGAGAGAATTGTAACTACAAGTTGTAAGTTAAGCAACGATATAAACATCGAATTTCTTTGAGCATGGGGCTAATCAGTTTTGGTACGCCTGAAACACAAACTTGCTACCATAGAAAAACAATGCCCCGACCTTGGAGTAACTCTTAAGTCTTTGGGCAACTCAAAGGACAGCTTGCTGCTGCTTTTGGAACAAACGGGGTGTCCAGAGGGGTGCAACCCCGCTGGTTCATTGGGGCATTTTTAGCATTAGCGTCAACGGTGCGTGAAGAAAACGCCCTAATGAGCTATGGCTTTTTGTTCCCCAAAAGCCTGCGGCGGTGTCGGCGGCTTTCGGATGCCTTTCTTTTTTCGCCAGCAATGAGGGCTTTCCCTTGTCGGTCGGTAGGATGGAAGTCCGTCCGACCAGCCTGCGGATGGCGGTGTTTACTCATGCCATTTTCCCAGCGGACTTGTTGAGGAGTAAAAAAGCGTTGAACTGTTGAAATTGATATATAACATCTTGATATATTGCAAAATGCACTCTATACAATCTCTCAACAAAAGCGTGTCGCCCAACAAACGGATGCGAAAAGAAAAAATGAGGTCGGAGTGATATGCCGTTGCTTCTTCTTTTCATCAGCCGTTGTGTGTTGTGGGCGGTCTGTTGAGGTCGCATATTCTTATATACCAATACTTTATTACCCTTATTCAACAATTCAACAGAATGTCAAAGCTTTTCCAGCAGTTCTTTCGTAACGGTGTAATACCTGCCCACACTTCTTCGGGTCTGGTAACGGTCATTGCCGCCGTATTGGTAGGCGGTATAGGTAAGACCGTTGGGTGCGGGTGTCAGCTTCCAGCACTCCTGCACCACTTTCCGTACCTGCGATTTCTCCACCCTGACTTGCGAGCAGACCAGCAAGGGAATGATGTCGTTCAGGCAAAAGGACACCGTTTCCACTTCCATCTTTGCCATGATGTCAAGCAGCAGTTCCGCCATCTCAATCTCCAAACGGTTGCGGTTGCTTCGGATAATCTTCCGCAGGGCTTCCGTCTCCAGCAGCTTCGGGTTGAACCACATACGGCTTTCCTTTTCGGTGGACAGCTGCCTATGTTGCAGGAAATGCAGGAAAGCGGGTATCTCCGCTTTCAGCTTTTGCAAGAAGTCGGTATCGTCACTTTGTAACGGCACAATCTTCCGCACCCAATAGCGTGTCTCCCCTGCATCGATGATGACGGGCAGGTGCTCGTTGTTGGAGCAAAGCACGAACTTGGCGAAGAAGCCTATCTCGTCACGGTCTTTGCCTTTCGCCTCCACCTTGTAGGATAGCGTGGTGCTGAGATTTTTCAGCCGCTCGCTGTCCTCACGGCGGTTAAGCAGCACCTCGTCCACCATGATGAGCAGCTTGCCTGCCCAGTCGGAGTTGAACTGGCTGCGGAAGTCCTCGTTGGTGTTGAACGTCACGTT
>NZ_DXVR01000145.1:0-4609 GCF_019417265.1 Bacteroides sp. | reverse complement strand
ACTATTTATGTTATTATTCTATGCGTTCGGGCTGCAAAATTAGTGACTTTTTTTTAATAATCAAAGATATAAGTCATTTTTACACAAAACTTTTTGCGTTTTTTCATGATTTAGATTAATTTTGCACCCGAATTATTACTCTGAATATCAATTATTACATATTTATATAAAGATTTCTACTTATGATTAATGCTCAAGACATTAAAATCGGAACAGCTATCCGTATGGATGGCAAGATTTATTTTTGCATCGACTTCCTGCATGTAAAACCGGGTAAAGGAAACACTTTCATGCGTACTAAACTGAAAGACGTTGTTGACGGTTACGTTTTGGAACGTCGTTTCAATATTGGTGAAAAACTTGAAGATGTACGTGTAGAACGTCGTCCTTACCAGTATCTTTATAAGGAAGGTAACGATTATATCTTCATGAACCAGGAAACTTTCGAACAGGTGCCTATCGCGCACGACCTTATCGAAGGTGTTGACTTCCTGAAAGAAGAAATGGTTATCGAAGTTGTTTCTGACGCTTCTACTGAAACAATCCTTTTCGCTGAATTGCCTGTTAAGGTTCAGTTGAAGGTTACTTACACAGAACCGGGATTGAAGGGTGATACTGCTACTAACGCTACAAAACCTGCTACTGTTGAAACAGGTGCTACTGTACGTGTTCCTTTGTTTATCAACCAGGATGAAATCATCGAAGTTGATACTCGCGACGGTTCATACGTTGGTCGTGTTAAGGCTTGATTTTAAGGTTTACACACATATTAATAAAGCTCCCTCTTCGGATGATTTTCCGGTGAGGGAGCTTGCTTTTTAAAACGCTTCGTCGTTTTGGGTAAAATGACGAAGCGTTTAAATTAAAATGACGAGTCGTTTTCTTAATGTGCCTGAGTAGCGTTCCTAAGCCATTGTCTTTCCTCATCAGAGAGGAGAGGCGAGAGCTTTGAATACACATTTTCGTGATATTCATTCAGCCAATGTGTCTCTTCGGACGAAAGCATGTCGAAAAGAACAGCATCGGTATTTATCGGGCATAGAGTAAGTTGTTCAAACTTGTAGAACTCTCCGAAATCAGTCTTTCGTGACGGGACAATCAACATTGTGTTTTCCGTACGTATTCCGTATTCTCCAGCGCGGTATATTCCGGGTTCGTTCGTGACTGTCATTCCAGGTTCGAGAACGGCAGGTACATTATTCATTCTTATCTGATGAGGCCCTTCGTGTACGTTTAGAAAATGTCCTACACCGTGGCCTGTACCATGTCCGTAATTTATTCCTTCTTTCCACATTGCCAGTCGTGCCAGTATGTCTAGCTGTGTGCCGCAAGTACCTTTGGGGAATTCGGCTATTGCCAGTTGTATGAATCCTTTAAGAACCAGAGTGTAGTCTCTTTTCTGTTTTTCAGTAATCGGTCCCAAAGGTATTGTTCTGGTTATGTCCGTTGTACCGTCAAGATATTGTGCGCCACTGTCAATCAGCAGCAATCCTTCAGCTCTCAATTCGCTTGCAGACTTTTCATCTGCCTCGTAATGTACTATTGCGCCGTGTTCCTGATATCCTGCTATGGTTTCAAAACTTATGCCTTTGAAGTGTTTCATAGCCGAACGTTCTTTGTATAATTGTCTGTCTATGCTCAGTTCGGTTAAATCGCTTTTGCCTATATTCTTTTGTAGCCAAATGAGAAATCTTACCATCGCCACTCCGTCTCGTAACATTGCGTTATGGAAACCGGCTATTTCGGTCTCATTTTTTATTGCCTTATACATACTGACAGGCGATGGCTGTATGCTGACGTGGTTATGTTCTGATGCCGCATTGTAGAGCGCAAAGTTTATGGAAGGTGACATGGATATTTTCTTGTCGGAGAATGAGACTAGGTCGTTCTCTATATCTTCGTAATTTTTGCAGTCAACGTTATGCGATTTCAGATATTCCGTTACTTTATGCGTCAGTTTCTCCTTATTTATATATAATGTGGTCTTGTCTTTTGAGATTAACATGTATGAAACAAAAAGCGGATTGCATTCAATATCTGTTCCACGCATGTTCAATACCCAGGCTATTTCATCCAGTGACGAGATTAGAATAGCGTCCGAAACATTATCTTTTAGATATTCTCTTATGGAAGACTGCTTCTGACTCGTGCTGCGACCGGAATATTTTTCTTCAAGTATAAAAGGTTTGTCATCGGGGAGTTCCGGACGTCCTTCCCATGTTTCTGCGTATGGGTCTGGTACCATGGATGCCTCTATACCGAAAGCGGATAGCTCGTCCTTTAGTTCGTTTACGGTTTGTAATGATGTGGTGTAACCGTCAAAACCTACTTTTTCGCCTTTGTTAAGGATGCTTCCTAGCCATTGTGCTATTGATGGAGTGCCGGGTATGCGCTCCTTGAATAAGCGGAGCCCTGTGCCGTCAAGCTGTTCTTCTGCCTGCAGAAAATATCTTGAGTCAGTCCATAGACCGCCGTCGTCTAGTGTTATGGCAGCAGTACCCGCCGAACCTGTAAATCCTGTTATCCATTTACGCGACTCCCAGTGTGACGGGACGTATTCGCCGGAATGAGGGTCTGTGCTATAAGTGATATATGCCGATATGTTATTCTCGCGCATGAACTTCCTTAATGCGGAAATCCTTTCGGTTATTTCTTTTTTCATAAAAACAATGCGTTTATAGTAATGAAAAACAAAGTACATTTAATCTCTACAAAGATAATGCTAATTGTGCGTTTCTAGTAAAAAAATACGTGGAAAGTTTTGTATATTAAGAAAGTATGTGTAATTTTGCATCGCAATTTTTACTACAGAAAAATAATTTAACAACAACATAATTAATTTTTTAAAAACATGATTGTAGTACCAGTAAAAGAAGGCGAAAACATTGAAAAAGCGCTGAAAAAATTCAAGAGAAAATTTGAAAAAACAGGTGTTGTAAAAGAACTTAGAAGCAGACAGCAGTTTGACAAACCGTCTGTTTTGAAAAGATTGAAGATGGAGCGTGCTATTTACGTTCAGAAATTACATCAGGTAGAAGAATAATAATTTCGCGAGATTTTTTGAATTATTGAATTCTTTTTCATATATTCGTTGCAGAAATAAGTTTGCAATGTCATTATGATGAAAGAGGCTTTCTTGAAGTATCTTCGCTTTGAAAAGAATTGTTCTGAAAAGACTGTCAGGTCTTATGGAATAGACTTGTCGAAGTTTGAAGAGTATTTGAAGACCCTTGACTCTGACATTCAGCTTGAAAATGCTGATGCGGATGTCGTACGCGGATGGGTTGTTGATTTGATGGAGCAGGGGATGCTTGAAACTTCCGTGAACAGGAAATTGAGCACCTTGCGTACTTTTTACAAGTATTTGCTTAGGAAAGGTGTCATATCAAAAGATCCGGTGCGTATGGTAAAGGGACCTAAACGCAAGAAGCCGCTGCCGGTGTTCGTGAAAGAAGCTGATATGGACAGGCTGCTTGATGATACTTCCTTTAATGATGATTTTGAAGGAGTGAGAAACAGACTGATATTGGTGATGTTTTATGAAACCGGAGTCCGTCTTTCGGAGTTGATTTCGCTAAAGGATGTCGATGTCGATACATCCAAATATGTTCTGAAGGTGACAGGTAAGAGGAATAAACAAAGGTATATTCCTTTTGGTCAGGAGCTTAAAGAGCTTATAAGTGAATATCGCTCTCTGAGGGATGAGGCTGTAGAGGATGTGGAGTCTTTCTTTGTAAGAAAAAATGGTGCTCCTCTATATCAGATGATGGTGTATAAGCTTGTAAAGCAAAGCCTGTCAAAGGTGGTTGCGTTGAAGAAAAGGAGTCCTCACGTGTTGAGACATTCGTTTGCAACTGCAATGCTTAATAACAATGCGGAGTTGCAGTCGGTGAAAGAACTGCTGGGGCATGAGAGTATAACGACAACTGAAATTTATACGCATACGACCTTTGAAGAGCTGAAAAAAGAATATAAACTTGCCCACCCCAGGGCGTAAAGAAAAGGAGGTAATTATGGAAGTAAGAATTCAATCAATTCATTTCGATGCATCAGAAAAATTAGAGGCTTTTATTCAGAAAAAAGCAGAGAAGCTCGAGAAGTTTTGCGACGATATAAAGAAAGTTGAGGTGTCTCTAAAAGTAGTAAAACCGGAAACAGCAATGAATAAGGAAACCGGAGTAAGAATTCTGGCATTAAATTCCGAGTTTTACGCAGAAAAAGTATGCGATACATTCGAAGAAGCTATTGATACTTGTATGGATGCTTTGTCGAAACAATTGCAGAAAACAAAAGAAAAACAGCAAATTAAATAAAAAAATAAGAGTATTTATTTTGTGATTTAAAAATTATATCTAACTTTGCAGCCGCAAACTACCGCTTTGCGGTTGCAAAGTGTGTTAGATAAGCCTCTTTAGCTCAGTTGGCCAGAGCACGTGATTTGTAATCTCGGGGTCGTTGGTTCGAATCCGACAAGAGGCTCAAAAAAAAGATGATAAAAGCATCTGTTGATCTTTGAAGAAATGTTGGGCAAATACCAGAGTGGCCAAATGGGGCAGACTGTAAATCTGCTGGCTTACGCCTTCGGTGGTTCGAATCCATCTTTGCCCAC
>NZ_DXVR01000144.1:0-4703 GCF_019417265.1 Bacteroides sp. | reverse complement strand
TAGAACAAGACAGAATTATAAAGATTAACATCGAAGAGGAAATGAAGTCGTCGTATATCGATTACTCCATGTCGGTAATCGTGGCGCGCGCCCTCCCGGATGTAAGAGATGGTTTCAAACCTGTACATCGCCGTATTCTCTACGGAATGATGGAATTAGGAAATACTTCGGACAAACCTTATAAGAAATCTGCCAGAATCGTTGGTGAGGTGCTTGGTAAGTACCATCCTCATGGCGACTCTTCAGTGTATGGAGCATTGGTGCGTATGGCGCAGGATTGGGCTATGCGTTATCCGTTGGTTGACGGACAGGGTAACTTCGGCTCAGTCGATGGCGACAGCCCTGCGGCAATGCGTTATACTGAGGCAAGACTGAAGAAGATAGGTGAGGAAATGATGCAGGACCTTTACAAGGAAACAGTTGATTTCCAGAACAACTTCGATGATACTCTTCAGGAACCTACTGTAATGCCGACCCGTATTCCTAACCTTTTAGTGAACGGTGCATCAGGTATTGCCGTTGGTATGGCTACAAATATGCCGACACACAATCTGGCTGAAGTTATTGACGGCTGTGTGGCATATATCGATAATAAAGATATAGATGTAGATGGCTTGATGCAATACATCAAGGCTCCTGATTTCCCTACCGGCGGATACATTTACGGTGTAAGTGGTGTCAGAGATGCATACGAAACAGGTCGTGGACGTGTAGTTATGCGTGCTAAAACTGAAATCGAAACTCACACAAATCATGACAAGATTATCGTAAACGAGATTCCTTATAATGTAAATAAGAAGGAACTTATCGAACATATTGCTTCTCTTGTTAACGAAAAGAAGATTGAAGGTATCTCATACGTGAATGATGAGTCCGACCGCGAAGGTATGCGTATCGTGATAGACGTAAAGCGTGATGCCAATGCAAGTGTCGTTCTGAACAAACTGTTCAAGATGACTGCTCTTCAGACTTCATTCGGTGTGAACAATATCGCTCTGGTTAATGGACGTCCACGTCTGCTCAATCTTAAGGACCTTATAAGATTGTTCGTTGAACACAGACACGAGGTTGTTATACGCCGTACTAAGTACGATTTGCGCAAGGCTCAGGAACGTGCACACATTCTCGAAGGTCTTATCATCGCTTCGGATAATATAGATGAAGTAATCAGAATCATCCGTGCTGCTAAAACTCCTAATGAGGCTGTCACTAACCTGATGAACCGTTTCGAACTCAGCGAAATCCAGGCTCGTGCAATCGTAGAAATGCGTCTTCGTCAGTTGACAGGACTTTTGCAGGAACAGCTTCATGCGGAATACGAAGAGATTATGAAGCAGATAGCTTACTATCAGGAAATCCTTTCAAACGATGAGCTCTGTATGAAGGTTATCAAGGACGAACTGATAGAGGTGAAGGAAAAATATGGTGACAAGCGTCGTTCTGAAATAGTTTATGCTTCTGAGGAATTCAATCCTGAAGACTTCTACGCTGACGAACAGATGGTTATCACTATATCTCATTTAGGATATATAAAGCGTACCCCATTGGCCGACTTCCATGCTCAGAACAGAGGTGGAGTAGGTTCTAAGGGTAGCGAAACACGCGATGAGGACTTTATAGAGCATATCTATCCGGCCACAATGCACAACACTATGCTGTTCTTCACTCAGAAAGGTAAGTGCTACTGGTTGAAGGTATATGAAATTCCTGAAGGCAACAAGACATCTAAGGGACGTGCAATACAGAATCTGTTGAACATCGACAGCGATGATGCCGTAACAGCTTACTTGCGTGTCAAGAACCTGAACGACAAGGAATTCATCAACAACCATTATGTATTGTTCTGTACTAAGCAGGGTGTAATCAAGAAGACTCTCCTCGAACAGTATTCACGTCCACGCCAGAACGGTGTGAACGCTATTACTATCCGCGAAGACGACAGAGTGATAGAAGTCCGTATGACTAACGGTAACAACGAAATAGTTATAGCAAACCGCAACGGACGTGCTATACGTTTCCATGAAAGTGCTGTCCGCGAAATGGGACGTACCGCTACCGGTGTACGTGGTATTACACTCGACGAAGACGGAAAGGATGAAGTTATAGGAATGATTTGCATCAAGGACCCTGAAAAGGAAACTATCATGGTGGTTTCTGAAAACGGTTATGGTAAGCGTTCCGATATCGAGGATTACCGTAAGACCAACCGTGGAGGTAAGGGTGTCAAGACATTGAACATTACTGAGAAGACAGGCTCACTTGTTGCCATCAAGTCTGTAACAGACGAGAACGACCTTATGATTATAAACAAGTCGGGTATTACAATCCGTGTGAAAGTGGCTGATTTCCGTATCATGGGACGTGCTACTCAGGGTGTGAAACTCATTGACCTGGAGAAACGAAACGACAGTATCGGTTCTGTATGTAAAGTCGATTCTCAACCTGAAGAAGAGGCTCAGTCTGAAGAAACAGAACAGATTGAAGGCTTATCGGACAATGGGATAGATAACAATGCAAATGAAACCCAAGAAGAAGAGAATAATCAAAACAATTGACTTACTAAAATTTAAAACATTATGAAAAAAGTATTACTAACTGCTGCAGTGATGTTTGCCACATGTGCGGTATCGGCACAGACAAGTGTTGTAAAAAAGGCGAAGTCTGAAAAAGGTAACCCGGTTAAGGCGGCTCAGATTATTGAACCTGCTTTGAGCGACCCTACAACGGCCAACGACCCTGAAACATGGAAACTTGCCGGTGATTTCCAGAAGGCTATCTATGATGACGAGAATATGAAACTTTATCTCCCGGGCGGAAAAGCAGATACAGCTAAGTTGTACAACAGTTTGGCTAAGATGTTCGAATATTACATGAAATGTGATGAAGTAGAACAGGCTAAGGTTGCAAGCGGCGAACTTAAGAAACCTAAATTGAGAAATAAACTTGCAAAGACTCTTGCTACCGTACGTCCTAACTTGACTAATGCAGGATCTGATGCATATAATGCAGGAAACTACAACAATGCATTGAAATTCTTCGGTATATATTGCGATGCTGCTACTGCTCCTATCTTTGCAGATATGGATGAAGTGAAGAACGATACTCTTGTTCCACTTATTGCAAACTATGCAACTTTGGCTGCAAACTCACTGAAGGACAATGCAGCAGTTATCAAATATGCAAATATCGGTAAGAACCACAAGGAAGAAGGTTACAGAGCTTTGATGTGTCTTGCTGAAGTTTACAAGTCAGAAGAAGCTAAAGACTCTGTTAAATGGCTTGCTGCTATTAAGGAAGGTGTTGAGAAATTCCCTGCACAGGAATATTTCGTAGGTAACCTTATGGACAACTACATTCAGAAGGGACAGGTAAAAGAAGCTTTGTCTGAAATAGACGGTATCATCGCTAACAACCCTTCTGCATATTTCTTGTATGTAAAAGGTGTTCTTCAGTATGAAAACAAAGACTACGAAGGAGCATTGGCTACTTTGCAGAAAATCATTGACAAAAACGATGGTTTCGTAGCTGAAGCATATTCAAAGATGGGTGACTGCTACTTCTTCCCAGGTCAGGATATAGAAGAAGCAAACTCTAAGTTGGCTATGGACGATCCTAAGTATGCTGAAGGTGAAGCTAAGATTAAAGAACTTTATGCAAAGGCATTGCCATATTATGAAAAGGCTAAGGAATTTGCTCCTGGCAACAAGGCTTTGTGGGGTCAGTATATGTTGAGAATCTACTGGAAACTTAACAGAGCTGAATACGAAGCTCTTGAAAAAGAACTTGGATATTAATCTCAAACTTTACAATAATGAAATCCCGGTCTGCTCAGGCCGGGATTTTTTATTGGGTGAACTTTATCAGAACTTAAAGCTTATACTTCCGTATGGCAGGCAGTTCTTTGACATATGTACAGAGTAGAAATCTACGATATCTTCTTCAGGCGGATTTCCAAGCAGGTTGTACAGGCCGCATCTGAAAAGCAACAGCTTATCTCCAAAATCTTTTCTGAATGTATATCCCACATCTATTCTGTAGTTGAATTCTCCGCGAGTTTTTCTGAAACCTAAATCCTTGTCACTCTCGAACCAGTGATCGGAAACCTTTATCCTTCCGGACTTAGCTACACATCCCAATGACAGGCTTGATGATTTGCTTATCTTGTATGATAATGCTCCGGCTGCGTAGTGAGGCATGTCGTATAACGAAGGCAGTTTGCCGAGGTCTTTATATTCATCAAACCATTCACGGCTTCTTGCGTAGGTGTACGACAGTTGCATGGTTCATCTTCTATACATATAATAGAGGAACATCTTGATGCCGTAGCTGTCACCGTTACCGGCCATTATGTAATTGTTCCAATTGTCGTTTTCTACTATGACATCCGGTTTCAGTGCCACTACGTTCCGTCTTGTCTTATAATATGCAGATGTTTTCAATTTCCCTCTGTCACTGTCGAAGTTTCTTTTCCAACCTATTTCATAATGTTCCGAGGAACGTGGCTTGAATCCTTCTATGCTCGGCATCCTGAAGTCAGTGGAAAGTGCAAACCCGTTGAAGCTGATATAATGGTAGAATTGCTCCATTTTGGAGAAATTCAGATATTAATTATTAGGTTCAGTCCTTCACCCGGACTTATCGATTATTGGGCTACTATGACTTCTGCTGACTTCTCACGGCAAGCTTTACTCCGCTGATTTCGA
>NZ_DXVR01000143.1:0-4730 GCF_019417265.1 Bacteroides sp. | reverse complement strand
GTATAGTCTTGCCAATATAATAATGATTAGTGGTCTTTGCATATTTCTTATATCCTTTTATTAGGTATAAATTACATGTATAGTCCGAATGATTATTTTCCCACTCTTTCAAATCGTCCAAAGCGTTTTCACCGTAAAAAGAGCCATACCACCTGATTAGGAATGTTTTATCCATTTGTTGACTTTATATTGATGAATCAAAAACATTCCATGAAATACAATGAAGTGAACCTCCGATATTTCCGTCAGACGCTTCGAAGGTAAGCTCACATGAATCTATTTGAATAACAGATTCCACTTGTAGAAACTCTTTTAACTGCTCGGCAGCGACATCATCTGCTTTTTCATTTACAACAGGCATAAGCACTACATTACCAACTTGCAGATAGTTAATATATATCCATGAATTTTCTGTCCTGATATCCCCAAATTGAAATTCTTTAATATTAAAATATGGAGATAAACGCTCTAACAATTTCAACCGATATTCCGGATCATAGTCTATATAGTTTGAAAGTAATATCGTATTCTCATCTATTGCGTGTAAAATACCATCAGCATGACATAAAGGAAGTTCATTTCTTTTTTCGCACTCTGCAATTTCATTCGGATCACAAGGTATCCATATTACCTGTTTTCCGCTAGCGGATTCAATACGTTTGGTAATCTCATACTTTGACAATTCAGTATTCTCTTCAAATACTTTTTCTGTCAAAATTATCCTATTACCACAAACGACCACATTGCCACCATCTAAAACAAGATTACAATCTACTATATCTTTGTCTTTAAGAAAATCACAATCAGGTTTGTCGGTAATAAACTTACTCATACCCGGAACTTTTACAAGATAATCCGGGGTGTATTTATAGCGCATGAATTTATTTTCATCTATCTGAATAGGCATATAGTCTCTTGCCCAAATATCTTTTGTCTGTCTGATATTCGAACCAATCTCTATACCTTTTGCTTTCAAAGCTTCCATGATAGACTTTTTGCATTTTCTGTATGTCTGAGTAAAACATGCAGAAAAGAAAACTTTATTTGTTTTGCTATCCAACATAACTTCAATCCCAACTAAAAGTTCTTATAATACCACGCAATCTATCAAGAATGCGTGTCAATGCTTTTCTTGTCTTTATCAGACCAAGATGTTTCTCTTTCAAGGCCTTTTGTATGATTTCAGGCTGTTCCTTCTGCAAATAGTCATACTCTTTTATATAGAGATTAAGCACCTCGGAAGAAATTTGTTCTTCATCAGCCAAATCACATATAGCTTTATTTCGTTCAGATACAATATACTGGTTCAGGCGTTCCTCCAATTCATTTGTGCCGTCAGCCTTATTACGCCCAGTCATGAAGTTTTCCTTGTCTTCATCCACATTCTTTTTGATAAAGCCGTCTATGAGTTTGGCTTTGCCTCTCATTCCAGCATCCTTAATCATAGTATCAATGATATGCTGGCGTTTAGCAGAATAATCATCGCTATATGGATCAAGGTCGGCAATGAGTTCAAGGATATAAGCCACATTGATAATGTCACTATGCAGAAGCTCAAGACAGAAATCTATATCTTCCAAGCCTTGATTACTGCCGTATGGCACAGGGTCTTCCGCAACAACTGGTGGTGTAACTGGAGGATTGATAAAGCCAACTGTTATGTCGAGGTATTTACTCTTATAGTCGTTGAATTGTTGTTCTGTCAGTCCAAGATCGTCCGCATCTTCGCTATAATCTTCGTATATCTGGATTTCTGCGTGTTTGCGGATTATATCACGAAAAGCAAGCACAAAATTCTTTTTGTCGTTTTCACTTTGCAGAAAGTCTATGCTGCCGGGCGTAGGATATTTTTGAAGAAACTCTGTTGCTAAAGTTCTGTATTCCTGTTTTACTTCCTCAAACGGAGGGCGCACTATATCCTCAGGATTGTCAGAGTTACTAAATAACCTGATAGACGTATCAACATTACTTTTCAAGTCACGAAAACAAACGATTTTACCAAAACGCTTCTTCTCGTTCAGTACTCGGTTGGTACGACTGAACGCTTGCAGCAAGCCATGATACTCCATGTTTTTATCCACATAGAGCGTATTCAGTTTCTTGCTGTCAAAGCCGGTTAAGAACATACCCACGACAAGGCAAAGGTCAAGCGGTTTCATGTCCGTTTTCTTCTTTTTCATGCGCAGGTTGATGTCATCATAGTATGCTCGGAAATTCTCAGTCGTGAAAGCTGTTCCGTACATTTTATTGTAATCATCCATGATGGCTTGCAGTTCGTCAGCTTCACCTACACTTTGACTTGTATATTGACCTGTACCCATACCTGTCTGGTCATCATCCTGGCTACTATTGGCTGCGTATGTAAACACTGCACCGATTCGGATTTTAGGATTCAAAGATTTGAAAATCTTGTAATAGCGTATAAGCATCGGAACGGACTGCACGGCAAACAAGGCATCAAATTCTCCATCAAATGTGGATTTGTTGAAATTGTTAAGGATGAATTTTGCAATTTCTTCCATCCGGGCTTGATTGTCATTATCAACGACTTCATTGCCGTGATAGTATTCCACAAGGAAACCAAGCACGTTTTCATCCGCAATGGCATCCTTAATCAGATATTTATGGAGGCAATTGCCGAATATTTCTTTGGTGGTATGTCCGTCCACCGCATTCTCAGTAAAAATAGGCGTTCCGGTAAAGCCGAATATCCGGGCATTGTCAAAGAACTTCATAATCTTCTTGTGGCTGTCCCCGAAATGACTGCGATGACACTCATCAAATATCATTACGATACGTGAGTGACGGACAGATTCAATCTTGTTGCTATACCAAGTCTTGCTGACTGCGGAGTTGAGTTTCTGAATGGTAGTGATAATAATCTTTGAATTGCTTTGCAGTCGCTTCACAAGTTCATCCGTATTGTCGGTACTATCCACCGCACCCGGCTCAAATGCCTCGTATTCCGATTGTGTCTGAGTGTCGAGGTCATGACGGTCAACTACAAACATCACCTTATCTACATCATCCAATTCCGATACAAGCTGTGCCGCCTTGAATGAAGTTAATGTTTTTCCAGCCCCTGTTGTATGCCAGATATAGCCATTGTCGTTAGAGTTTTGTACCCTGTCCAAAATCTTCTCTACCGCATAAAATTGATAAGGGCGAAGCACCATCAGGCACTTGTCGCCCTCATGCAGTACAATATATTTTCCTATAATTTTACCGAGCGTACACTTCTCTAAGAAAAATACGGCAAACTTATCCAACTCATTGAACGGATGATTGGCAGCATCAGTCCAGTTGAATGTGAATTTATAACCACTATTCGGATTATTGGCGAAATAACGTGTATTTACTCCGTTTGATATGACAAACAACTGGATATAGTCAAATAGTCCGTGGAATGAAGTCTTGTGGTAACGCTGTATTTGATTGTATGCTTGTTTCAGTTCCACGCCACGGCGTTTCAATTCAATCTGAACCAAAGGCAAACCATTTATAAGAATGGTTACATCATAACGGCATTTTTTACGTCCTTCCACCGTAATTTGGTTCGACACCTGAAACTCATTCTGACACCATTGCTGACGATTGAGAAACTCCACCCAAATGCGCTTGCCATCTGACGTGTCAAGCGGATAGAGGTCCCGGAGTTTTTTTGCTTTTTCAAAGCGCGTACCACCTTCCAGGTAGATAAGTATCTTTTCAAATTCCTCATCGGTAAATTCAGTACGACCATGCTCTGACAACCGCTTATGATTATGCTTCTCCAACTGCCGTTTGAAATTGGCTTGAAGATTATCTTCCTCTGCAATCTGGACATATTCATAGTCCATTTGTTGAAGGGCAGCGATAAGTCCGGCTTCTAATGCCGCTTCACTTTGTATTGACATAAATCTGCTTTATTCGTTATTCATTTCTATTTAGACTTTTGATAATCTCGATGCCTAATGCATTCTCTATTTTGCATATAGTCTCCAGTGACATATTCTTTTTCCCTTTCAATATTTTTGAAATATATTGTTGGGTACAATTCATCTTCTCAGCAAGCATTAACTGCGTAAAGCCAAGTTCCGCCATCCGCTTAGACATAACCCCGGCTATTAACTGTGAATACTCTACCCAATTCTTTTTATCTTGCTCAATTCTGATTTCTGCTCCTGTAACGTCCAAAGCTTTACAGGAAATTTTGTCTGCTGCTATATTCATTAAAAAGATTACTTTATCGCACGTCTACATGCAAAGATAATGCAATTATTTGATAAATTACAACCAATGAGTTGTATTGTAGCTATATTAACTCAATTTTCTACTTATCAGTTTACGGAATAGAAGCCAGGTATCCACAAATAAACTATAGATATATAAAACAGACCGGCAGATATGCCTCGTATCTGTGACACCAGGCAAGTTTCAGCCGACAGGTTCATACAATCATGCAGATAAACCAGGACAGTTGCCAAAGACAGAGCCTTTAAGGTTACACTACTCTTCACTTCAAAGGCTCTGACATTGGCAACTGGTTACCGGTGGCTCGTCTGAAAACGCAAACAAGCAGGCCGTCCCGATGATGCAGGCTAAAGCTTGCACTGGCGGAACGGCCTATATCCTTGAATACCCGTCTTAAAATACAGGCAAGCTGTTCCGACTGTTCGTATTTCATGCGATGCCAGAACAAATTGCCTTATACAGCGGAAACTTATCGGCTGACTTGCTTCGTATCCCGA
>NZ_DXVR01000142.1:950-4748 GCF_019417265.1 Bacteroides sp. | reverse complement strand
CGCGACCCTAACCTTGGCAAGGTTATGCTCTACCAACTGAGCTATTTCCGCATTTCATTTATCAACCGTTAGTTGTTTTCCCGATTGCGAGTGCAAAGGTATAGTTTTTTTTGAAACTACCAAAGCATTCCGATACTTTTTTTTCAATATTTTTTCTCTAAAAGTTACAAGTGCTTGAATATCAATACCTATAAAAAAACAGTTTGCAACAGGTTTTTCCTTTCCCATTGCAAACTTTTGTTATCAGCACATTCTGTCACGGTAATCTTCATATCTGAAAGTCTTGTAAACTTCCAGTTCTCCGTCGGAATGCAACAAAGCTATCGACGGATGATGAATACCGTTGAACATATTTGTCTTCACCATAGTATAGTGAATCATATCTTCAAACACTATCCTCTCCCCCACCTGCAGCTCGTGGTCGAACTTCCAGCTACCCATATAGTCGCCGCTCAAGCAGCTGTTTCCTCCAAGCCTGTAGACATGCTCGTCGCGTGTAGCCATCTTCACCGCATCCGCAGGCAAAGATTCCGCCCCACGTACTGCCGGCTGATACGGCATCTCCAGACAGTCCGGCATATGGCATGTAAAGCTGACATCCAAAATAGCTGTCCTTATACCTTTACTTTCCACAACATCAACAACCGAGGCTACCAGTGGACCTGTCTGCCATGTAAACGCAGAACCCGGCTCCAGTATTATCTGCAGGTTAGGATAACGCTCCTTCAGTCCCTTTAACAAGCCTATAAGATGTTCCACATCGTAATCCTTGCGAGTCATCAGATGTCCACCTCCGAGATTAAGCCATTTCAACTGAGGGAACCAACGTGAAAATTTCTTTTCGATATGTTTCAGAGTCCTTTCCAGTTCATACGAGCTCGACTCGCAGTGACAGTGACAATGAAAACCTTCTATACCTTCCGGCAGTCTGTCAGGCAGCATATCGGCAGTCACGCCGAAACGTGTACCCGGCGCACACGGATTATACAGCTCCACCTCCACTTCCGAATATTCCGGATTGACTCTTATTCCCAAAGATATATCCTCACCCGAAGCTTTCACCTTAGGATAAAAACGTACGAACTGCGAAAGCGAATTAAAGGTTATATGACTGCTGTATTTCATAAACGCAGGAAAATTCTCCTCTGTATATGCAGGCGAATAAGTATGTGCCCTGCTTCCGAATTCCTCGAAAGCCAATCGCGCTTCATACTCCGAACTCGCCGTGGTATAATTTATATACTCGCGGAATATAGGGAATGACTTCCACATAGCAAATGCCTTGAAAGCCAGTATTATCTCCACCCCGGCCCTGTCGGCCACACTTTTAATCAGGCTCAGATTCTTTCTGAGCAAATCCTCCTCCATCACATAACACGGTGAAGGAACTTTAGTCAAATCCATAATTATTTTATCCTATTATTTTAAATCTCGCAAATTTCAACAAAAGCTGTTTCTCACCGGCATTCTCAAACCTCACAGTAGCCTTACAGTTATCACCGGTTCCTTCCAATCTGACAACCTCTCCTATACCGAAACGTTCATGCTCAATCATACGGCCGACAGAAACTCCGTGAGTAGCTGCTCCACCTTGAGGGATATTACTCCCGGACGATACAGACGACGGACGGGCCACCGGCACAATCCTTTTCAGATTTCTTGTAGGAACAGGCTTTACAAACCTTACCGGTTCCTGAGGCATCTCACCGCCATCAAACATCGACGGTCCGCTACTTCTGTAGGTTTCACCATGTCCGTAGCCACGCTCATAATTGCGCGGAGCATGCTCATCAGTACGACGCGGCATACCTACCATAGCATCCTTAGGCAACTTCAGGAACGAAGGATTGATATCCTTCAGAAACCTGCTCGGATTGCAGAATTCCTGCTTTCCATATTTATACCTGTTCTTTGCATACGATATAAAACAATTCTCCTCGGCACGGGTTATAGCCACATAGAAAAGGCGCCTTTCCTCTTCCAAAGCACGTGGAGAATCGGACGACATCGGTCCCGGAAACAGATTTTCTTCCATCCCCACTATAAATACATTCCTGAATTCCAAACCTTTAGCGGAGTGGATAGTCATCAGAGTCACCTTAGGAACACTATCATCCTTCTCTCCGTCCTGGTCGGTCAGCAAAGCCACTTCCGAAAGATAATCCGTTAGAAACATTCTGTCATTACCCTCCTCTCGGCGTATCTCGCAGAAATCATACATACCGTTCACAAGTTCGTCTATATTCTCGCGTCTGCTCATTCCCTCGGGCGAAGTATCCTGAATAATATCTGCCATTATACCGGATGCACTTACTATCTCCTTTCCTATTTCGTATGCACTTACGGAATCCGCCTTACCTATAAACCCGGAAACTATATCCCTGAAAGCCTGCAGTTTGGTATGCGTGCCTTTATTGATATTCAGTCCATAATCCAATGGCGAGGAAATCACCGTCCACAGGCTAACCCCTGCATCAGCAGCAGCCATATTTATCTTATTCAGCGTAGTGTCGCCTATTCCCCTTGCCGGATAATTTATCACTCTTTTCAGAGCCTCCCCGTCATGCGGATTAACGGCAAGACGGAAATACGCTATCACGTCCTTGATTTCCTTGCGTTGATAGAAAGACAGACCTCCGTATATTCTGTAAGGCACCGCACGTTTCCTCAGAGCTTCCTCAAAAATACGGCTCTGGGCGTTAGTACGATAGAGTATGGCAAAATCACTGTACGGGCAACCATCCTTCACATGCATGGAAGTTATCTTGTTTGCCACAATCTCTCCTTCCTCCACATCGCTGTATGCGCTTGTTACCGATATAGGCTCCCCCTCCTGATTTTCCGAGAACACTTCTTTCTTTATCTGCTCACGGTTCTTCTCGATAAGGCTGTTCGCTGCCTTCACTATCAGCTGAGTGGAACGGTAGTTCTGTTCAAGTTTGAAGAGGCGGGCTCTTGGATAAGATTTAGTAAAGTTAAGAATATTATCTATAGTAGCTCCACGGAAAGAATATATACTCTGTGCATCATCTCCCACCACACAAATTCTCCATGGTTCTTTTACCAACAATGACAATATCCGCGACTGAGCTTCATTTGTATCTTGATACTCATCTACAAACACATACTTAAATTTGTTTGCATATTTTTCTCGTATTTCCGGATGGTTATTCAAAAGCTTATAAATATAAACAAGAATATCATCAAAATCCATAACATTACCTTGCTTGCATCTTTCGCAATACCTTATATATATATCCCTCATTGCAGGAACCTTGGCTTCGATATCAAGTCTGTAAAACTCTCCATTTGCAGCATAAGCCTGGGGAGATACCAGATGATTTTTTGCATTGCTGATACGCGAAAGAATCAAACCTGGCTTGTAAACCCTCTCATCTAAATTCAATTCCTTTACAAGCGATTTTATAAAATTCTTCGAATCACCAGAATCATATATTGTTAAATTGGAAGTAAAACCAATGAGATCTGCATGTTGACGCAATATACGCAAAAAGACAGAATGAAAAGTTCCCATTCCAATATAATCAGACCACGGAAGACCTATTTCGGAGTTTACCCTTTCTATAATCTCTTTTGCCGCCTTATTTGTAAAGGTCAAGGCAAGAATACTGCGAGCATCATAGCCCAGTTCTTGGATAAGATATTTAATCTTATAGGTAAGCACCCTCGTTTTTCCCGAACCCGCTCCGGCAATAACCAGTGAAGGCCCGTCATTATAAAGCACCGCAGCACGCTGGCTTTCATTCAGTTCATCCAAATAATCAGTCATCTTGCTGT
>NZ_DXVR01000142.1:0-940 GCF_019417265.1 Bacteroides sp. | reverse complement strand
CTTGTGATATAAAATAGATTTAAAAAATTTAGGTTACAAATGTACATAAAAGCTACGATATTTTTTGTCCGTTTATAATTAAATAAAACCTAAATACAAGTTAAGGGATTATCGTTTGGCAAATAAAGATTCCATTTCATTGTATAATATATACACATGACTTCTAATCAAAATTCACCTGACTAAATCATTATAATTAATATGCTATTTCATATGTAGAAACAACATATTTTTTGTCATATCATAAAAAGATTAAAGATTTTCGCATAAATATTTTGTTTTTAATAAATTTATTAATACATTCGCATAAACCATTAAAATTAACCAAGGCGATATGTGCGGCCTTAACTGCACTAAACTTTAAAAACAATTTATACTATGAGACTTAAATTCTTTTTCTCAATGCTGGCAGCAGCTGCCATTGCTTTGACAGGATGTAACAAACAGACTGAACTGGAAATCAACTACGGAAAAACAGCGACAGTAAAAGGTAAGGTTATTTTAAATGATGGAACCGGAAAAGATAAAGCTGGTACAAATATCAAAGTTTATGCAGAAATCAGCTATTCTGATTTAGTAACACAAGGTTCAGCAGCTCAGGGAGTTAAAACCTTTGAAACAATAACAGATGCTGAAGGAAAATACCAGTTCGAACTACCTGTAACAGATAATGGAACAGATGTTTCTATATATACAGAAACTGTTGAGGTGCAAAATGGATACTATGCATCAGGATATGAAGATGCTATTGGTTGCAAGCCTAATATTATAAAATATGTATCTGACATTACATTAACCTTAACAAAAACAACTACAGATAATAGCAGTAATACTGGAAATTAAATTCATTTACCATTCTATAAAAGCAGAATATTATGAAAATCAAAATATTAAGTAAGTGCTCTAAAATATTTTTATATTCAGCATAAAATATTAATAT
>NZ_DXVR01000141.1:0-4946 GCF_019417265.1 Bacteroides sp. | reverse complement strand
TACTATATTTCTCGTCAATACTCATTGTAGTGCAAATATAATATAAAGTCGGCAACAAACCAACTTTATTGCCGACTTTATATATAAGTTCTGAGCAATTAATCATTCTTTAGTGTGTTTTTCTATATTAAGTAACACCATTATGAATTCATCATATTATGGAATATATGAGGTATTTTTTTTGTGTTGTAAAAGCATAGTATTAAAAGTATCCCGCAAATGACTAAGAAATTAAGTAGAATCTCTTATTAACGAAACTACACCTATCTGCTTGACTGTTTCCTAATATGAAGAGGTAAATATTTCTCGATCAACAATCTGAAATCACACCATAAAACATTGTCTTACCATTTACGTTTACTCTTTGTAAAATGATTCCATTGTTCTGCTAGGATAATATAAAGTCGGCAATAAAACCGATTTATTGCCGACTTTATATTATCAAATTCTTTTATCCGGGCTGTTAACTACTTTATGAGAATATTTACATGGTTGTGCATTGTCTGTCGGTGCTTCAGTAAGGAGAAAATGTAGTTCCCATTTTCTTTCTCATATGATATTTCTATTCGCAATGAATTGTTCGTCAGTCTTTTTATAAACCTGTTCAGGTTTGTAACCAAAGTTTAAAATACATGTATATATACATGGGTAAATCTAAACTTTAAACTTGCAGTAAGCCAGAGTAGGACAGAAGTCCGCTCTTTGACTGATAGGCATTGCCTTTCTTTTTCTCCTTGCTGATTTTGCACCTTTTCATCACTCACATGAGTGGCATCAGCCTTGTTGTGCTTCACCTCTGGCTTCCATCCTCTTGAATAGCTTCCGTGTTCAGACCTTTTTATGCAGAGTGCGGAGTTTCGTATTTCTCTTGCTATGCTATGCCGGGTTCATGGTGAAGTTTGGGAGTTATCGCTTTCACTATGTCCGGATTGCTTGCCATGGATCTGTGAAACCTGTCGAGTCTGACTATGAGAACAGCATTCTTTACCATGACCAGACACAAGAATATCAGGCCATTCCCTTCACATCTCATTTTGGACGAAGCCGTGACACTTACTTTTTCCTGTTGCGAAGTTAGTGCAAGCCGCATACTGCAAGTACCAGAACCTTATTCCCTGAATTTTTTCAAAAACTTTTCCAGCTGCAGCTTTTCGGAAAACTTTTCCTGCCTGACGGTGAAATAATTCGGTAATTACTTGCCTGATTGCTATCCTTGCCAACTTTGATGGCAACGTAAAAAATAAATGTTTCACTTCTAAAATTTCAATGTTATGAAGAAAATGGAAAATTCTTTCGTAGTTTCTGGTTTTGTAGGTAAGGATGCAAGCATCCATCAGTTCTCAACCGCAAGCGTTGCACGTTTCCCTTTGGCAATCAGCCGCACTGAGAAATCAGGCGAGGAAACAACCCGCACTTCCGCTTTCATAAACGTCGAGACATGGCGCAAGAATGAGAATACTACATCCTTTGACCGCCTTGTCAAAGGAGCACTCCTCACGGTTGAAGGCTATTTCAAGCCGGAGGAGTGGCAGGATGCCGACGGTGTCAAGCGCAACAGAGTGGCATTTGTAGCCACCAGGTTCTATGAAGCTGTTGAAAAGGAGGAAACTCCAGCAGCTCAGGAGAAGAACTCCAAGAAGGGCAAGTAAATCCTTTCTTCTCTCCAATAGAGCGGCCTTCGGGTCGCTTTTTTTATGCTTATACTTCTCTTTGCCGAGATTCGTTCCTTATACACCGACTTCGGGGAACTGGCATAAATTCCGTTGCGAAGGTAATTGTCCGGTCTTGTCATCAGCAAGGTCAGGGCTTCGCTTTGCCGCAAAATCTCCACACCTGCGGGTAGTATTTTGGAGCAAAACCTTGCAGAGACAGCCCCGACACCTTCTTGGTGCAACAAAATTTATATGTGTTCCCGAAGTAGTTGATCTACGAGAGGGAAGAAAAAAAACAGATGATATTATGACGACAATCCAATCAATCCTGAGCCGACTGACCAAGGCTGTTGGCGGTACTGAAAAGATGCTCTACACAGAGCCGGAGTTGAACAAGTTTGCAGAGTTCTACCTTGACAAGTGGGACGAGAACACCAGTGAGGATGTCATAGCCGAGTCTTTCACTGACTTCTGGTGGGACACAGACAGGGCTTGCAGAAGATGTTCAGAGTGTGGCAGACTGATGCGTGCCGGGTATTGTGCTGACATGGGAGTAGCCTACTATTGCAGTGATGAATGTCTGCACAGTGACTTCACCGATGAAGAATGGGCTGAGGAATGCGAGAACAACGACCAGAGTTATTATACGGAGTGGTAATCTTTTAAAATTCAATGATATGGCAAATTTAGCAACAACGACCTATAAGGTCACTGGGACACGTGAAGCAGTAAATAACCTGTGGACTACCTTTCAGGACATGGAAGTGGATAGTAAGGATATAAGGCTGTTCAAGCTTGCCGAGCATTACGGCATTGACTATGAGAAAAAGCAAATCAGTGTTAGAGGACATATCTATTGGGCTGAATATGAAGAAGACGAAGAGAATGATTATTTCCTTCTTTCATTTGAGACAGAAACCGCATGGGATGCCTGTAACGAACTCTTCTTTGAAATAAACCGGATATTGAATGATGAACTGAGTATTTCATACAGATGTTGCGAAAGTGGATGTGATTTGTTCTATACCCATGACGAGGGGGATTTTTTTCCCGAAGAATGTTGTGTGAGTTCATACGGAGAACCTTTCGAGGATGCATGTGAGGATGTTTTTGACACCATTGAGGATGCCATAGCTGAATGGACATCAAAGACCGGTATTGGACAGGGAGACCGCAGTGAAAAAGAAATGGTGGATTTTATCAATAGCTATGAATACGAAAGCGAAGAGACCTATTTCTACATCCACCCTTTTACATTCGAATAACATACCCGCAAGGACATGAGGCAAGTCTCGTGTCCTTGCATAAAAACAAGATAATATGGACAGGTACAGCGCAGAACTGATTGGAGCATCTTGCGAACTTATAACCCCATGCAGGGGCTGTAGCCATGGAATAATTGTGGCAGTGTATAACGAACAACTTCTTGTACGGTTAATCAGCGGAGCACAACGATTAGTGAGCAAAGATGAAGTCATATTATTATGACCCTGATACTTTCCCTGACTGTTTTCAACTGTTAGGAGACATTGGTAGGTGTTTGTATATCATACATTTACCTTTGTATACATTGATACATGTGGACAAGTACACGTGTAAACAGGAATACAAGAACACATTGAAACATATAAACATAAAAACAAATAGTATGGCACAGAAAATCATCACTTTCGCCAACCATAAAGGTGGCGTATCAAAGACAACTTCAACCGCCTCTATCGGGGCTTGTATGGCAATGAAAGGCAAGAAAGTCCTGCTTATAGACCTTGACGGACAGGCAAACCTGACACTGTATTTCATACCTAATGAGGATGAAATTGAGACGAGCATTTTTGATTCATTGGTAAACGGTGTTCCTTTGCCTGTAAAACATATCCGGGAGAATCTTGACCTTGTCCCTTCTTCCCTTGAAATGGCAAGTGCGGAAATAGCTCTGACCAATCTGTTGGCAAGAGAGCAACTGCTCAGCCGTCTGCTTGAACCGCTCAGGAAAGACTATGACTATATCCTGATTGACTGTCCGCCTTCTCTTGGTATTGTCACTACCAATGCCTTTATCGCGGCTGATGAGATCATCGTACCGATGACACCGGAGCTGCTTCCTTTGAAAGGCATGAGGATGCTTGACGCATTTGTCACCACCTTGCAACGTGTCAAACCGTCGCTTCGCCTGGGCGGTGTGTTCATCGCCAGATTCAATCATCGTAAACTGAACAAGGTAGTGGAACAGGCTGTAAAGGAGCGTTACGAAAGTATCACCATGAATACCCGCATCCGTGAGAATATCGCCTTGGCTGAATCAGCCGGTAGTGGCAAAAGTATATTCGAGTATGATTTAAATTCCAACGGTGCAAAGGATTATCTTGCACTTACGGAGGAAATTCTTTCACGTAACCAATAACAACTATGACAAAAAACAATATGGACATTCTGCTTGGCAATATTTTGGGCAGTGCTGCTATCAGCCCTGACAATAAAACAGTAGAACAAACACCCGAGACCAAGCCAATTCCGAAACAGGAAAAACGGTCAGTCAAGGCAGAACGTAAAGAGCAACTGGACAATTCCTGGCGGCATTTCTCCTTTATCTGCTCCAGGGAACTTGTAGATAAGGTACAGGCAATAGCTTACAAGGAGGGTTTCACTATACGTGCCTTTATGGAGTATGTGATGAAACAGGGCATCGAGGCATACGAGGCGAAGCATGGCAAGGCTCGGAAAGTCAAGTCCAAAAGCATCAATGATGTAATGTAAACGTGTATACACGTAGCCATGTGTACGTATAGGTATGTGTACGTGTAGCAATATATACATGTTTACACGTACACGTGAATACACAGATATATTCAAGTCAATAACAATCAAAATATTATGAATATGAATAAATACTTCTCATTTGCCATTGTAGTATTCCTAATGGCAGTACCATTGGTATTAACTTCTTGTGGCAAAGACAACATTTTGGATGATGTTGAAGAGCTTCAGCCGGAGTTGAAAGTATGGACGGAGCCTTATCATGTTGAAAGTTCAACCATAGACGAGGTCAAGAACTATATGGAGTTTTCAATGAAGCGATATGGTCTTGTATCGGAGGCAACAATAGCTGGTTCTATTCAACTCACTTACAAAACCGGCAACGGTAATGAGGGTATCCTATATAGCTTTTATGCTTCAAATGGGGAATTGTATTCGGTAATAGATACAGAGCTGATAGCTAATAGCCGTCTGGTTATCGACTATTTGAAGGAATATTATTCTCTGATTGTTCCGGCGAACGAGGCAACACTTGAATAC
>NZ_DXVR01000140.1:0-4974 GCF_019417265.1 Bacteroides sp. | reverse complement strand
ATATCAATGTATGATAATTAAATAATTTAATAAATACTTGTATTAAAAATTATAATTTATTTTAAGGTCTCATGTTAGTAGGTCAAAGTGTTTTTATCATAAGTATATAATGGCTGTTTTTTCAAGAGTTCAAATGTAAATCTATAAAACGGAAAAAGAAATAAATTAAATAGTGTTTAACTACCCCCCCCTATTTTTAATATTCATTAACATGTAAAGGCGCGTATTTAAAAGGATTATGGTGGGAATACTTCTTATAGCCTTGTCGTAAAAGATGTTTCGGCATGGAATATTCTATAAATACAACTTATGTTTTTATAAATACAAGTTATATTTATAAAGATATAAGTTGTATTTACATATATACAGTTTATATTTACAGAATATAAAAAGGTGTTTTTACTTTATCGTCTGACTATTTTATATTATATAAGCTTATAGCTATGTTTGGTTTATTTCGTCAAACTGTATAATTTTGTGGTGCAATAAATTAGATTGTTATGGGACGTACTATAAAATTACTGTTACTGTATTTCGCCTATCAGTTTGCATTCTTCGGTGGGCTTACAGGTTTGTATATGCTGAAAAGCGGAGTGATGGAAATGCCGGACATGACCGGAAGCGGATATATGTCCATTGTGATGTGGGCACAGTTTCTTTCCACTTTAGCAATCGGTCTTCATGTATTGTTGGGAAAGTATGTATCTGTTGATGCATTCAGACTGCATATGCCGGACAAATGCTCTATTCTGCTTGCATCGGCTGTGTTTATCGTGGCTATGGGTCTATGGACCAACTATTTCAGCGAGCTTGCCGGACTGCCGGACAATATGAAGGATGTGTTCGAACAGATGATGAACAACCCTTTAGGAATAATATCCATTGTGGTGATGGCTCCGTTGGTGGAGGAATTGCTGTTCCGCGGTGCGATACAGGGACATCTCATGCGAAAATGGAAAATGCCTTACCTTGGCATTGTGGTATCATCGCTGATATTCGGTCTGGTACATGGCAATCCGGCTCAGATTCCGTTTGCATTCGTGGTTGGAATGGCTCTCGGATGGGTCTATTATCTCACCGGAAGTCTTATTCCGGGAATATTGATGCACTTTATCAATAACGGCAGTTCCGTACTGCTTTATGCCTTGTCCGGCAACCCGGATGCAACTATGATTTCATCGCTCGGCGAGAATGGAGCTCTGGTTTTGGCAGTGGCCGGAATAGTTCTTACAGTGGTCTGCATTTTCATTATCAGAAAGAAGATAGTGAAAGAACCGGTGCAGTGGAACGAAGAAAATAACCTGCAGGCATAAACGATATTCGTGGATTTTGGAGTATCTTTGCGCAACAATAAAATTATATCAAACCATATAAAAGAAAGGATTTTACCGTGGCAAAAGACAGCGAAGTAGTAATGACCCCCATGATGAAACAGTTTTTCGACCTGAAGGCAAAGCATCCTGATGCTATCATGCTTTTCAGATGCGGAGACTTTTATGAAACATATTCGGAAGATGCGGTGGCAGCATCCGAGATTTTGGGCATTACCCTTACAAAGAGGGCCAACGGACAGAACAAGACTATCGAGATGGCGGGATTCCCTCATCATGCTCTTGATACATATCTGCCGAAGCTTATCAGAGCGGGACGACGTGTGGCCATCTGCGACCAGCTGGAGGACCCAAAGACTACAAAGAAACTGGTGAAACGCGGTATAACAGAGCTTGTTACGCCGGGTGTGGCCATTGGCGACAATATTCTTTCTTATAAGGAAAACAACTTCCTGGCTGCCGTTCATTTCGGAAAGACAGCTTGCGGTGTGGCTTTTCTTGATATTTCTACAGGCGAGTTTATGACTGCCGAAGGAAAACTTGATTATATCGACAAACTTCTAAATAACTTTGCTCCTAAGGAAGTGCTTTTCGAACGTGGAAAGAAACCTATGTTTGAAGGCAACTTCGGTACCAAATTCTTTACTTTCGAACTTGACGACTGGGTTTTCACAGAAACCTCGGCTGTGAAGAAACTGCTCAAACATTTTGAAACGAAGAATCTGAAAGGTTTCGGAGTGGAACATCTTAAGAATGGTGTGATAGCTTCGGGAGCTATTCTTCAGTATCTTGAAATGACTCAGCATGAGCATGTAGGGCATATCACATCGCTGTCGCGCATCGAAGAAGAGAAGTATGTGCGTATAGACAAGTTTACTGCCCGCAGTCTGGAACTTATGGGAAGTATGAACGACGGCGGAACGAGTCTGCTCGACGTGATAGACCATACCATCAGTCCGATGGGTGCACGTATGCTGAAACGCTGGATTATATTTCCGCTGAAGGATGTGCAGCCTATCAACAGAAGACTTGATGTGGTGGAATACTTCTTCCGTCATCCTGATTTTAAAGAAGAAGTTGAGGACTGTCTTCACAGAATAGGTGATTTGGAACGTATAGTGTCGAAAGCTGCTGTGGGCAGAATCTCTCCACGAGAGGTAGTGCAGCTCAAAGTGGCTCTGCAGGCTATAGAACCTATCAAGATGGCTTGTCTGGAGGCTGATAACGAGAGTCTTCGCAGGATAGGCGAACAGCTTAACCTATGTGTATCAATCCGCGACAAAATAGCAAAGGAAATAAACAATGACCCTCCGCTCTTGGTCAATAAGGGTGGTGTGATTGCCGACGGTGTGTCTGAAGAACTGGACGAGCTGAGGCGTATATCATACTCCGGAAAAGATTATCTTCTTCAGATTCAGCAGAGAGAAAGTGAGCTTACAGGTATTCCAAGCCTTAAGATTGCTTATAATAACGTGTTCGGTTATTATATAGAGGTGCGTAATGCGCATAAGGATAAGGTTCCTGCCGAATGGATAAGAAAGCAGACTCTTGTGAATGCTGAAAGATACATCACTCAGGAACTGAAGGAATACGAAGAGAAAATCCTTGGTGCAGAGGACAAGATTCTTACTCTTGAAACACGTATTTATAACGAGCTGGTAATGTCGTTGGCTGAGTTTATTCCTGCCATTCAGATAAATGCCACTCAGATAGCTGTTCTTGACTGTCTGCTTTCGTTTGCATCGGCTGCGAAGGCTAACGGTTATATACGTCCGGTGATATCGGAGGATGAAGTTCTGGATATCCGCCGGGGAAGACATCCGGTGATAGAAAAACAGCTTCCTTTGGACGAGAAGTATATAGCAAATGATGTTTATCTTGACACTGAGAAACAGCAGATTATCATAATTACCGGTCCTAACATGGCGGGTAAGTCGGCTTTGCTGAGACAGACTGCCCTTATCACTCTTATGGCTCAGATAGGTTGTTTCGTACCTGCCGAGAGTGCGCATATAGGTATCGTTGACAAGATATTCACCCGTGTGGGAGCGAGCGACAACATCTCTGTGGGAGAATCTACATTTATGGTCGAGATGAATGAGGCTGCCGATATTCTGAACAATCTTTCGCAGCGCAGTCTGGTGCTGTTCGACGAGCTTGGTCGAGGAACGTCTACATACGACGGTATATCCATAGCCTGGGCTATAGTAGAGCATATACACGAGAATCCTAAGGCAAAGGCGCGTACTCTGTTTGCAACCCACTATCATGAGTTGAACGAGATGGAGCGTACTTACAGCCGTATAAAGAACTATAATGTATCTGTCAAGGAAGTAGATAATAAGGTGATTTTCCTTCGTAAGTTAGAGCGAGGAGGCAGCGAACACTCATTCGGTATTCATGTGGCTAAGATGGCCGGTATGCCTAAGTCTATAGTGAAGCGTGCAGATGAGATTTTAGCTCTTTTGGAGAAAGAAAACCGTCAGGGTTCTATATCCGGAAAGGAAAAGGAGATAACCTCGGAATTAAAGAAAAAGAAAGGTGCTTCATCGTCGTCAACATCAGACGGTATTCAGCTGAATTTCTTCCAGCTTGACGACCCTGTATTAAGTCAAATAAGGGATGAAATTATCAATTTGGATATCAATAATCTCACCCCTGTTGAAGCTTTGAACAAATTAAATGAAATAAAGAAAATTCTTAATTGATGAAATTCTTGGCTCTCACGCTTGTCATTTCCGGATTTGCCGGAGTTGACTGGCGTGTACAGTAGTCAAACTCGTAGCTCTTTTCGCCGCTGAATGAGTTCCAGATAAGTTTAAGCTTTACAGTTTCGCCGTTAGTGTCAGGAAGCTGGTCAAGCTTGAATGCTACAAGTCCGTCGGCAAGATGTCCGTTCACATCACCATAAGCATTGTGACGGAATTCCACTTCGTACTTATTGTCAGGATTGTTTGTCGGAACCAAGTTTACGAAATGTTTTGTACCTGTATTTCCCCATGCAGTGCTGAAGCGTAATGTCAGATATCCGTCCTCGGTAACTGTCATCCAGCTGTTCATGATTTCTACCGGGTCATTACCGTAAACTTTGTCATTCTCTTCTTCATCCTCAAATCTTTCTGCTATAGGCTTTGTCAGGATACTGTCTATCCAGTTGATATGTACAGCCCTGCTGAATCCGTCTGCCGGGTCCTCAGTTTCATCGAAATTCACCAATGCTCTTACTTCTTTCTCTCCGAATGGTGATTTTGTTACATTCACCGGGCGCAGTGTAGTTTTATCGTCAAGCTGCAGGAAGAAAGTATCGTTTGCATCAGTCTTTACTGTCACCAGTGCGTTAGGAAATAGAAGAGAATAGTCGTAGTCATCATCGTCGTTATTGCACGACTGCAGTGAAAATATGGCAACCGAAGCTACCAGCGCATGTCTTAGAATTGAACGTAGTCTCATAATAATTTAATTTTTAACGTGTTAACTTTGAATGTTTGTCTATACGTTAAATGCATTATTATGGAATATCGTGCATCGTTATATGTTAAAAATACTCAATGTTGATACAATAAAAAAGCCCTCACTAAGAAGTGAAGGCTTAAGCGGTGCGTACGGGACTCGAACCCGTGACCCCATGCGTGACAGGCATGTA
>NZ_DXVR01000014.1:31012-45406 GCF_019417265.1 Bacteroides sp. | reverse complement strand
CTATAATCAGTGGTAATGACATTATAACAGTCAACCAAAATCAGGAAAAGACAAAGTTCAAATCGTGTTCGTCAGCCGTTCATTTCGTGTTCACTGAGCGTTCGCTGAAAGCATAAAAAAAGGCAGCAAATCTCGCTTGACTTGCCACCTTTAGTGCATCAATAATCCGTCATGGATTATCGCAACAAATATATGAAATATTCTGAAAAACAATTGCTTTTCTCGTGTTTTTTTCGTAACTTTAAAGTGCATCAATAAAATAAAAGTCATGGAAAAAATTCAATTTTCTCTCCTTACTCATGCAGTAAAAGGAGGAATGCTTGCCGTATTTGTCAAGTGTTCACAGTACGGTTCGTTTATCGAACTCGACACCAATATACGCATCTTTAAAGAAGAATGGAACAAACAGAGCGGACTTATCAAAAGCAATCCTAACGCTATTCAACTGAACATGCTTATCAGGAAAACTCTTTACACCCTTGAAGAGATTGAGCTTACCTATGATGGAGAAATGACACTCACTAAGCTGCATGATATATATGCGAAACGTGGAGCGTCAGCCGATTGGTATGCCATGTGGGGAAAAGCTATGTATGAAAGGAATCTGAAGC
The DNA here is from genome assembly GCF_019417265.1 of Bacteroides sp. Taxonomy (GTDB): domain Bacteria; phylum Bacteroidota; class Bacteroidia; order Bacteroidales; family Bacteroidaceae; genus Phocaeicola. The sequence goes on along the minus strand of NZ_DXVR01000014.1, from coordinate 44,795 downwards.
CGGGAACAATTGAAATTCATTCTACTGTGCTTCGTACACTGAAGAAGTACAGAGATACATGTCCGGTCACATCACTGTCTGAAGATTTCTTTCGAGGTTTCATGCAGTATCTTATCAGTTCGGGACTGAAGTATTCTACTGTATGCAAGGAAATGCACGTAGTGAAAGCTTACTACAACATAGCTCGAAAACTGTATGGCAATAAAGTTCCTGCCGATGGTCTGGCATTCTATCACGACCCGAAAGACTTCAAGAACAACTACAAGATGAAGGCTTTGAGCGATGATGACATTCGCACGATTGAAAACTATGCCGCTACAGGATTATTGAAGAAGACACACGAACTTACTGTTGACCAGTTTCTATTCATGAGTTACGTCGGAACGAGGATAAGCGATTTTGCTTCTTTGAGTGCTGAAAATTTTAAAGAGGATAACGGACGTTTGTGGCTGGAATATACTTCTGTAAAGACATGTACACCTGTACGCTTGCCGTTGTGGGCGTTGTTCGATGGTCGTGCTGAACAACTCTATAGCAAGTATAAGAATAAGCTGTCAGAGTTCTTTACTGTAGGTGACAATAGCAAGTTTAATGCAAGGCTTAGAGCTGCATTGAAAAACTGCAATCTGAATAAGCATGTAACGGCTCATGTAGCACGACATACTTGTGCATCAAGATTGATTAACCGTGATATACCTATCACTACAATTCAGCAGGTTATAGGACACCGTCAGATAAGCATGACTAATGCGTTTATCCGTCAGTTGCAAAAGTTATAAATAATTCATACCTTTGAAACGTGAATGGAGGTCGTCCAAAGTGGACAAGCCTCCATTTTTTCGTTTATTTATCAAGTTGTGGGAGGACTTATAAGGGCGCAGTAGAAATTTAATGGGGATTAATTTTTATTATCCCTATAAATTGCGACCTATGTCTTATGGAAACGAATCAATTGAAAGTGCTTGCACGCATCGTGCTACCTTCAGCAATACTGGATTATTTTAGGATAACAGGTTTAGAATAAACTTTAAATGAGATTCATATTCATCTTGATGAGTTAATGAATCCGAACTTGTCAGGTGATGTTAATTTTGCGTCCAAAGGTTTTATGGAACCTGTAAATGTCACTGATTTCCCAATCCGTGACCATAAGGTTGTATTGATTATCCGTCGTCGCAGGTGGACAGATGTACGCACAGGCAAAAGTTTCAGTATTCCAATCAATCTTGATGTGGTATGCAAGGACACCCGTTACTCTAAGGAGTTCGGGGCTTTTTTAAAAGAAACGTATGGAGACATCCCCTGTGACCTGCCGTACGCTTGAAACGTTCTACCACATAAACGCACATACATTTGAGAAGCAGTACAAGGAAACGTTAAGCGACTTCCGTAACTGGGAACAGCTTGACCATGCCGAGGAATGGCTGTTATTTCCGGAAAACATAGGTCCGACCTTGCTATTGATGAGTCATCCCTGTCTAACGGTGAGCTTTACACGTTTATCACCAACCGTGACCGCCACACCGGTGAAGGAAGCCTGGCAGCAGTTGTCTCCGGCACGAAATCGGAAGACGTAATAAAAGTACTGAAACTGATAGACGAGGAAGAACGTATGAAAGTAGAGGAAGTGACTTTGGATCTTTCCGATTCGATGCGCAAAATCGTTTCTACCGCATTTCCGAAAGCCGGTAGAGTGATAGACCGTTTTCACATACAAAAACCGGCTTGTGATGCCGTACAGGAGATTCGTGTGGCACACCGTTGGGATGCCTTACAGCAGAGCAATGAAGAAATGGAAGAATGTAAACATTCAGGAAAACCCTATGAACCGTTCCGTTTTCCCAATGGAGATACCCGCCCTGAACTGCTTATGAGAAGTCGTTATCTTCTGTTCAAATCCGCAGACAAATGGACGGAAAAACAAAAGAAAAGGGCTGAAATCCTTTTTGATGAGTATCCGGACATTCAAATGGCTTATGGATTATCACATTCGCTGAGAATGATATTCTCTAAGAATACATTAAAGGATGCCGCACGGTTAAGCATGGCCGGATGGTATAACAAGGTGGACAACTCCAGACTGAAGCAGTTCAATGTTATTGCCACTACTTTCTATGAGCATTATGATGAAATACTCAACTTCTACAACAACCGTTCCTCTAACGCTGCTGCAGAATCATTTAATGCTAAAATCAAACTATTCAGAGCCAATCTGCATGGAGTAACGGATAAAAAGTTCTTTCTCTTCAGAATTGCTAAGTTGTATGGTTATCCCCACTAAATTTCTACTGCCCTCTTTGGGGGGATTGTTGACAAATTGTAAAAGTTAACGTAATAATCATGGTAATTCTTTTATGTTTACTGGTGAATACTTGATTTGGAAAAATATAATCTTTCCTTTTCAATTATTTCATATACGGAAGGGTGCAGAAAATACCGCACGTCTTTGCCTTGTGCCAGACTTTCACGGATGAAAGTTGAACTGACCTCTATTAAAGGACTGTCTACGGCTTTTACACGAGGTGGCAGTGATTCTGAATTGATTTCATATCCCAAACGGGGATATATCAGGACATGATGACGTGAAAGGATTTCTTCCGGTGATTTCCAACGGTCGAAGGCTGCCCAGTTGTCGGCACCTATTATCAGATAGAAGTCCTTATCTGGATAGGCTTCAGACAGTTTGTTAAGGGTTGTAACGGTGTATGATGGCTTGGGGAGGCTGAATTCAAAGTCAGATACGTGGAAGCGCGGATATCCTTTTATAGCTGCTTCTACCAACTTCAGACGCATGTTGTCGTCAAGCAATGACTGATTCTGCTTGAAGGGGTTTTGTGGTGAAACCAAAAACCATAGTTCGTCTATGTAGCCGTTCTCACACAGATAATTGGCCAATGCAAGGTGTCCTATGTGTATCGGATTGAACGAACCTCCGAATATGCCTGTCCTTAGCTTTTTTTCTTCCATAATCTGTAGTTGACCACTTGCCATGCTGCAACTAATATCATTGCCGTGGCTATGATGTATTCTTCTTTCGCTATTGCCACTATGCCTACTGCCAAGGCAGCAAAACCGATGACGATAGTAAGAATCGTCATCAGTTGCATTATTTTCTTGGGGTTTCTTGCCATATTTACTTTTTCAGGAAGTTGCTTATGATTTCAAGTGCTTCGGCCTGAGCCTTTTCAAGTTCGTCGTTTACTATTACCACATCAAACTTGTCGGCATAGCTTAATTCGAACTCTGCTTTGGCAATACGGCTTTCTATTACTTCCGGTGTGTCTGTTCCGCGTCCGTTAAGGCGTTTGCGAAGTTCTTCTACTGATGGTGGCTGGATGAATACCGATAGTGCACGGTCGCCATAGAATTTCTTTATATTGCATCCTCCTACTACATCAACGTCGAATATCACGTTCTGGCCTTCTGATAGTTGTTTCTCTACTTGTGATTTCAGTGTTCCGTAGAAACGGTCTGTATAAACTTCTTCGTATTCAAGAAACTCACCGTCTGCTATTTTCTGTCTGAACTCGTCAGGGGTTAGGAAGAAATATTCCACTCCGTTCTGTTCTGTTCCGCGTGGAGCGCGGCTTGTTACGGAAATAGAGAATGCCAAGTTTAGATTCTGTTTGAGCAGATAGTTGATGATAGTTGATTTGCCTGAGCCCGAAGGTGCTGAAAATATAATAAGTTTTCCCATATTTAAATAGCGTTTAATACCTGTTTAAATAGTATTTAAATACTGTTTTTACATTACGTTAAGTACCTGTTCCTTGATTTGTTCCAGTTCGTCTTTCATCTGGACTACTATGTTCTGCATTTCTGCATGGTTCGATTTACTTCCCGTTGTGTTTATTTCACGTCCCATTTCCTGAGCAATGAAACCAAGCTTTTTGCCCTGGCCGTGTCCTCCTGCCATTGTTTCGCGGAAATATTTCAGATGGTTGGTAAGACGCTGTTTTTCTTCGTTGATATCCAATTTCTCGATGTAGTATATCAGTTCCTGCTCCAGACGGTTTTTGTCATAGTCTACACTGATTGTCTTTTCCAGTGCATCTGTGATTCTTTCTCTGATGCGTGCCACTCTTTCTTTTTCAAACGGTTCGATAGAAGCAAGCAGACGTTCTATGTTGTCTATTTTCTCGTTGAATTTCTTTTCCAGGGCCGCACCTTCCTGTTTGCGGAAGTTGACGAGTGCGTTTATAGCTTCTTCTACAGCTCCTTTTGCAACTTCCCATTCTTCATCTTCCAGTGTCTGGATGTCAACTTTTGTCAGTACGTCCGGCATGCGGAGTAGGGTCGCAAACCAGTCGGAAGGCAAAGGTATATTGCATGTTTCAGATATATTCTTGATCTGAGTGTAGTAGTTCTGCAGCAGGGCTGCATTGATAGGAGTAGCTGTATCTGCAGCCTCTTTTTCAATCCACAGGCTGAAGTCCACTTTTCCGCGTTCCAGACTTTTTGAAATCATGTTTCTGATTTCCATTTCTTTTTCTCTGTATAAAGGAGCTATTCGGGCAGAAACGTCAAGTGCCTTGCTGTTTAGTGATTTTATCTCTACGATAATTTTCTTATCGTTGTAAGTAACGGTTGATTTTCCGTAACCGGTCATTGATTGTATCATAACAAATTCTATTTTTTTGCAAAAGTAAGGAAAAGTGAGGAAATTATAGAAATAGAGTGGGATAAAAAGTGTATATTTGCGGACAATAATGTATTAAAATAAACTATGTCGTGCATTTTACATATTGAAACGTCTACAGAAGTTTGTTCCGTATCTGTAAGTCAGGACGGTGCTTCTATTTTTACTAAAGAGGATTTTAACGGACCTTCACATGCTACGCTGCTTGGTGTGTATGTTGATGAGGCTCTGTCGTTTGTTGATAACCATGCAATTCCTTTGGATGCTGTAGCGGTAAGCTGCGGACCGGGTTCTTACACTGGTTTGCGTATCGGTGTATCCATGGCTAAAGGAATATGCTACGGAAGAAACATTCCTCTCATCGGTATTCCTACACCGGAAATTATGTGTGTACCGGTTCTTTTGAACCACGATTTGCCGGAGGATGCTTTATTGTGTCCTATGATAGATGCTCGCCGTATGGAGGTTTATGCAGCTATATACGACCGTTCTCTTAAGGCGTGCCGTGAAATAGGTGCTGATATTATAGATGAAAATTCTTATAAGGAGTTTCTTGATGAGCATCCTGTCTATTTCTTTGGTAACGGTGCTGCCAAATGTAGGGAAAAGATTAATCATCCTAATGCTCATTTTATCGATGACATTTATCCTTTGGCTAAATGGATGTTCCCTTTGGCTGAAAAGGCTGTAGCAAAAGAAGATTACAAGGATGTGGCTTATTTTGAGCCTTTCTATCTTAAAGAGTTTGTAGCCTCTACTCCTAAAAAATTACTTTAATAGATTAAATCGAAATTATTTATTATGGAATATAATACCCAGCAACGCCGACTTCCGCTTCCTGAGTATGGACGAAGTGTACAGAATATGGTGGATCATGCTCTTACCATTGAAGACCGTGAGCAAAGACAAATCTGTGCCAATACTATTGTAAAGATAATGAAAGGAATGTTCCCGCAGTTTAAGGATAATGCTGAATTGAATCAGAAACTATGGGACCATTTGGCTATAATGTCAGATTTCAAGCTTGATATAGACTATCCGGTGGAAATCGTTAAGAAGGAAAGTCTTAATGTAAAACCTGACAGGGTTCCTTATCCTCAGACAAAATTGCGTTATAAGCATTACGGACGCTTTGTGCAGGATATGATAAACGTTGCAGCCGGTTATGAGGAAGGGGAGGAAAAAAGACAGCTCATCAACCTTATTGCCAACCAGATGAAGAAGGATTATCAGAACTGGAATAAGGATGGTGTGGATAATCAGAGAATCATTGATGACCTTTGCGAACTGTCTGACGGTAGAATAAAGATTACTGTCGATGATGTAAAGATGTTCGAACACCGTGTGTTTACACAGCGTCGCCGACAGACCAATAACAATAATAACCAGCAGAAGCGTAAACAATAGTTTTTCAGTTCTTTAGTTCTTGAGTTTGTTGGTGTTTGTGTCAGCTAACTTAAGAACTTGCAAACTTATAAACTTAAAGAAATATATGAGCTCATTTGTAATAGAAGGTGGACATAAACTTCATGGCGAGATAACTCCTCAGGGTGCCAAGAATGAAGTGTTGCAGATTTTGTGTGCAACTCTGCTTACATCTGAAGAGGTTACCGTTCATAATATACCGAATATACTTGATGTGAACAATCTTATTCAGCTTATCAGGGATATGGGAGTAACCGTGTCGAAATTGAATGCAGATACTTATTCGTTCAAGGCTGATAATGTCAACCTCTCATATCTCGAAAGTGAGGAATTCTTGTTAAGATGTTCCAAGTTGAGAGGTTCGGTAATGCTCGTTGGACCACTTTTGTCGCGTTTCGGAAAGGCTATGATTTCAAAGCCGGGCGGTGACAAGATTGGTCGCCGTCGTTTGGATACGCATTTCATCGGCGTACAGAAGTTGAGAGCATCTTTTGATTATGATGCGGAACGCGGAGTTTATACTTTGTCGGCAGACAGACTGAAAGGTACATATATGCTGCTTGATGAGGCTTCTGTTACAGGTACTGCAAATATCGTAATGGCTGCAGTTCTTGCCGAAGGTACTACCACTATTTATAATGCAGCTTGTGAACCGTATCTTCAGCAGCTCTGCAAGATGCTGAACCGTATGGGGGCAAAAATCACAGGTATAGCATCAAATCTTCTTACTATCGAGGGTGTAAAAGAACTGAAAGGTTGTACTCATACCGTGTTGCCGGACATGATTGAGGTCGGTAGCTTTATCGCAATGGCGGCTATGACACGAAGCGAGATAACCATAAAGAATGTTTCTTATGACAATTTAGGTATCATACCTGACAGCTTCCGCCGTTTGGGGATAAAAATAGAGCAGAGAGGGGATGATATCTTTGTGCCACAGCAGGAACATTATGAGATTGAATCGTTCATTGACGGTTCCATCATGACTATAGCCGACGCTCCATGGCCGGGGCTGACTCCTGACCTTCTCAGTGTGATGCTTGTTGTGGCCACACAGGCTAAAGGTAGCGTACTCATTCATCAGAAAATGTTTGAAAGCCGACTGTTCTTTGTTGATAAACTGATAGATATGGGAGCGCAGATTATATTGTGCGACCCTCACAGAGCTGTCGTGATAGGCCATGACCATAATTTCAGTCTTAGAGGAGGAAATATGACATCGCCTGATATCCGTGCCGGTATTGCTTTGCTGATTGCTGCCATGGGAGCTGAAGGTACAAGCCGCATACATAATATAGAACAGATAGACAGAGGCTATCAGAATATAGAGCAACGTCTTACAGCTCTTGGTGCGCGTATAACAAGAATTTGAGTAATTGTCATGATAAAAAAAGAAGAAGTATATAAAATAGGTGTCATCAACAAGCCGCATGGTGTGAAAGGAGAGGTGTCGTTTACTTTTACAGACGATATTTTCGACCGTGTGGATTGTGATTATCTGATATTGCTTATGGACGGAATCCTCGTTCCTTTCTTCATTGAGGAATACCGTTTCCGTTCGGATAATTCCGCTTTGGTTAAGTTCGAGGATGTAGATACAGCCGAAAAGGCAAGGATGTTTACCAATGTGGAGGTATTCTTCCCTGTGAAATATGTAGAGGAACAGGAGGAGGTTACATCATGGAATTATTTTGTCGGCTTTGCTGTAGACGATGTAAACCATGGAACGCTCGGAACAATATCTGATGTGGACGATACTACCATAAATGTGCTGTTCGTGATAGAGAAGGAGGATGGAGATGAGTTGTTGCTTCCTGCACACGAAGAGTTTATACTTGATATCGACCACAAGAAGAAGCGTGTTAAAGTAGATATTCCGGAAGGATTATTGGAGTAATAAAAGACAGGTGAGTATGAGAAAGAAAGGACGTAAAGCATTCTGGCATAATATCAAGTTCAAATATAAGCTTACTATCATCAATGAGAATACATTGGAGGAAGTGGTTGGGATACATGTATCCAAACTGAACGGCCTTTCTGTGCTTTTGTTTGCCTGTACGGTTATCTTTATTATCGCTGCATCCATAATTGCATTTACTCCGTTACGCAACTATCTGCCGGGATATATGAACTCCGAAGTCCGCGAAATGGTAGTGTCGAACGCACTCCGTGCAGATTCATTGAGATTAGCTCTTGAAAGGCAGAACAGATATATAATGAATATCCAGGATATTTTCAGCGGTAAGATAGAGGTTGATACAGTCCAGTCCATTGACTCGCTTACGAATATTCGAGCCGAACAGCTCATGGAGAGAACAAAGGAGGAAGAAGAGTTCCGTCAGAAATACGAACAGAAGGAAAGATATAATCTGAGAGAGATAGACAACAGTAATGCTGCAGCCGGATTGATATTCTTCAAGCCTGTCAATGGTGTGATGGAAGTCAATTTCGACCCTGAAAAGAAACATTATGGAATAGATATTCTTACGTCTAAAAATGAGAATGTGGTGTCTGTGCTTGACGGTACTGTGGTTATGGCTACATATACAGTAAACGACGGTTATGTGATACAGGTCCAGCATTCGCAAAATTTTATCAGTATATATAAAAACTGTGGTTCATTGATGAAGGAACCGGGCGACAAGGTTAAAGGTGGAGATGTTATTGCTTTGGTTGGCAAAGGGGGGGGCAGTCATAAGGAACCTTATCTGCATTTTGAACTTTGGCGCAGGGGAACACCAATAAATCCGGGAAATTATATAGTATTCTAAGGTTATGAAGAAACAGATAGCTATTTTAGGGTCTACGGGTTCTATAGGTACCCAGGCTCTACAAGTGATAGAGGAACATCCTGACATGTATGAAGTTTATGCCATTACTGCCAATAACAGAGTGGATAAACTCATAGAGCAGGCTCGTAAGTTCCAGCCGGAAGCTGTTGTAATAGCAAATGAGGATAAGTATCAGCAGCTGAAGGATGCTTTGGCCGATTTGCCTATCAAGGTTTATGCCGGAGCAGAGGCATTGTGTGAGATTGTGGAATCAGGTCCTGTGAATATAGTTTTGACGGCAATGGTCGGATACGCCGGTCTGAAACCTACCATAAATGCCATAAAGGCAGGAAAGACCATTGCATTGGCAAACAAGGAAACCTTGGTTGTGGCAGGTGAGCTTATTACAGAACTTGCGCAGCAGTACAGAACTCCTATCTTGCCTGTTGATTCAGAGCATTCGGCAATATTCCAGTGTCTGGAAATGAATAATCCTATAAGTAAAGTCATTCTTACTGCATCGGGCGGTCCTTTCCGTACTTTCAGCATGGAACAGCTTGCCACTGTAACTAAAGAACAGGCTTTGAAGCATCCTAACTGGAGCATGGGAGCCAAGATTACCATCGATTCTGCATCGATGATGAACAAGGGATTCGAGGTTATCGAGGCAAAATGGCTTTTCGGAGTAAAGCCGGAACAGATAGAGGTTGTAGTTCATCCGCAGTCTGTAATACATTCAATGGTAGAGTATATGGACGGTGCAGTGAAAGCACAGCTCGGCGTTCCTGACATGCGTTTACCTATACAGTATGCCTTCTCATATCCGAAGCGTGAATCTCTTTCGGGCGAACGTCTGGATTTCATGAAGTGCAATACTCTTACATTCGAGACTCCGGACACAAAGCGTTTCAGAAATCTTGCCTTTGCTTATGAGGCTATGAATCGTGGCGGAAATATGGCCTGCATACTGAATGCTGCCAACGAGGTGGTAGTAGCGGCCTTTCTCAAGGACCAGATTTCCTTCCTCGGTATGAGTGATGTTATAGAAAAGACCATGAACAGGGTATCGTTTATCAGTAATCCTACATATAATGACTATGTGGAAACAGATGCTATAGCACGCCGCATAGCTGCCGAGTTCGTCATTAATTCAGGTTTTTAATTTATTAATCCAATTAATCTAAAAAAGTCAGAAAAAACAGATGGAGACATTTTTAATCCGTGCCCTTCAGTTGGTACTAAGTTTGTCTATTTTGGTTATAGTACACGAAGGAGGACACTTCTTCTTTGCGCGTTTATTCAAAATCAGGGTTGAGAAGTTCTATATCTTTTTCGATCCATGGTTTTCTCTATTTAAGTTCAAGCCTAAAAACTCGGAAACTGAGTATGGTGTAGGATGGTTGCCGTTGGGTGGTTATTGTAAAATCTCCGGTATGATAGACGAGTCTATGGATACCGAGCAGATGAAACAGCCTGCACAGCCGTGGGAGTTCCGTTCAAAACCGGCATGGCAGAGATTGCTTGTCATGATTGGCGGTGTGCTGATGAACTTTATCTTAGCTCTTTTCATATATTCAATGATTCTGTTCACATGGGGCGACAAGTATATTGCACTCAAAGATATGAGCTATGGACTCAAGTTTAATGAAACAGCACAGAACATTGGTTTCCGCGACGGTGACATACTCCTTAGTGCCGATGGCAAAGAACTCGAACGTTTCGGCATGGATATGACACGTGATGTGGTTGAGGCTAAGGAAGTTAAGGTTTTGCGCAATGGTGAAACTGTAAGTATCGTTATGCCTGAGTTGAGCCTTATTGATGTAGCCCAGCAGGACCCTATGTTTGTTGATATATTTTATCCTAATGTAGTCGATTCAGTTTTGGCCGGAGGTGGTTTTGCCAATGCCGGTATTCAGAAAGGTGACTCACTTATAGCCGTTAACGGAAAGACTCTTAATTCATGGAATGATTTCCAGAACCAGATTGCTGATTTGAAACTGAGAGCTGAAGTTGCTCAAAAGACTACAGCAGAGTTTACTTTGGTCTATTCGCGTGCCGGAGTGAGAGATACTGTGAATGTCACTACAGACGAACAGTTCAAGGTAGCAGCTATAGGTGGTATGCTTAATTACACTCCTACTGTGCGTACTTTCGGTTTCTTTGAGTCGTTCCCGGCAGGAGTTTCTCTTGGTGTAAATACACTGAAAGGATATGTAAACGACCTTAAGTATGTATTCACTAAGGAAGGAGCAAAGAGTGTTGGCGGTTTCGGTACTATCGGAAGCATATTCCCTAAGGTATGGGACTGGCAGCGTTTCTGGTCTATGACAGCATTCCTGTCTATTATTCTTGCATTTATGAACATTTTGCCTATCCCGGCACTCGATGGTGGACATGTATTGTTCCTTATTTATGAGATAGTAGCACGCCGCAAACCGAGCGACAAGTTCCTCGAATATGCCCAGATGGTTGGTATGTTCCTGCTCTTTGCATTGCTTATTTGGGCAAACTTCAATGATGTGCTAAGATTTCTGTTGTAATAAAATAACTGATTATGAAGAGATTTTTGTTTTCTGCAATATTGGGCGGAATGATGCTTTCGGCTACAGCTGTTGTGGCTCAGGAAAGACTTCCGGAATATCTGCAGGCCGAAAAGTTTACAGAAAGTAAGCTTAAGAATATGTTGTTTTCTACCATGGTCGATCCTCATTGGTTTCAGAACGGAAACGGCTTTTGGTATGAGTATAAGACATCCGAAGGTAAGTTCTGGTATGTGGTAAATTCATCGCAGAAGAAGAAAGAACTGTTGTTCGACCGTGATAAATTGGCTGCACAACTCACCGGGATAGTAAAAGATCCGTTTGAGGCAAGACAGCTTCCGTTGAAAAATCTTAAGGCTGAGGCAGACGGACGTACTTTCACTTTTGAGGTCGTTTCATCTCAGGACAAGCAGGACAAGGATAAAAAGAAGAAAGCCGAAAAGCAGGTTTTCTACTTCTCATATGACTTCCCTACAAAGAAACTTACTCACCTTACGGATAAGGAAAAAGAGCCGAAGGAGCTTGACTGGGCATCAGTTTCTCCGGATGGACAGTCGGTGGTATATGCCAAGGACTGCAACCTTTACCGTATGAGTATTGCCGACTATCGTAAGGCTCAGAAGGATGAGAAGGACAGCACAATTGTAGAAATCCAGCTTACTACCGACGGTATGCCCGATTTCGGTTATGGTATTCCATACAGCATTCTAAATACAGATACCTTATGCAATGGCAAGCGTCGTAAAGCATGGGGCTGCTGGTCGCCTGACTCAAAGCATTTCGTAACGATAGTATCTGATGACAGGGCAGTCAAGCCTCTGTGGGTCATCAATTCCATAGCAGAACCGCGTCCAACGCTCGAAACCTACAAATATCAGATGCCGGGAGAAATGGAAGCTCCGGAGGAACATCTGTATATCTTCGATATGACATCCAACACCCGTAAGGAAATAAAGGTGTCTGCATGGAAGAACCAATGGCTCGGACTGGAATCTAAGCCGATAGAGAAAAAGCAGAGAGATATGGAGTTCCGTCCTTCTGTATGGCAGGGCGACAACAACCGTTTCTTTGTGACAAGATACAGCAGAGATCTTCACCGTATAGACGTATGTACATATACCGTAGGTGAGGATTCGATAGTTCCTATTGTAAAAGAACGTATGAATACCTATCAGGAAACTCGTCCTATCCACGTTATCAACGGTGGTAAGGAGTTTGTACAGTGGAGCGAGCGTGACGGATGGGCACATCTGTATCTCTATGATGACAAGGGAAATCTGAAGAACCGTATAACTGAAGGACCTTGGCACGTAGAGCAGGTTTTGAAGATAGACGAGGCTGCACGTACTGTCTATTTCCTGGCAAACGGTAAGGAAAAGGATGAAAACCCTTATTACGAACATCTGTATAAAGTAAACGTAAACGGTAGCGGACTGACCAGACTTACCAAGGGCGATTACTTCCATCAGATATCATTGTCGGACGATGCACAGTTTGCTGTCGACAATTTCTCACGAGTAAATACTGTTCCTTGTGCAGACCTGATTGACAGAAACGGAAATAAGGTTCTGACAATTCAGGAAAGCGATTTCTCGAATCTTAAGGCTGCCGGCTACAAGTTCCCTGAACTCTTTAAGGTTAAGGCTGCCGATGGTGTTACAGACCTTTACGGTGTGATGTACAAGCCTTACGAATTTGATTCTACTAAGGTATATCCTATCATTGACTATGTATATCCGGGTCCGCAGGTTGAGGCTGTATATTATCCGTTTACCCGTATGAGTGTCCGTACAGACCGTTTGGCTCAGGCAGGTTTCATTGTGATATCAGTAGGGCAGAGGGGAGGACATCCAAGCCGCTCCAAGTGGTATCACAACTACGGTTACGGCAATATGCGCGACTATCCTTTGGCCGACCATAAGGCTGTAGTAGAACAGCTTGCTGCCCGTCACAAATATATTGATATAAATAATGTAGGTATCCACGGACATTCCGGAGGTGGGTTTATGTCTACAGCCGCAATATGCCAGTATCCTGATTTCTATAAGGCTGCAGTGTCATGTGCAGGAAACCACGACAACCGTATCTATAACCGTTGGTGGAGCGAAACCCATCATGGAGTAAAGGAAACTGTTACAGAGAAAGGCGATACTACATTCGTTTATAAGATTGCCACTAACCCGGAAATAGTGAAACAGCTTAAAGGCCATCTGATGCTTGTACATGGAGATATAGACAACAATGTTCATCCTGCCAATACAACCCGTGTCGTGAATGCGCTGATACGTGCCGGCAAGCGTTTCGATATGCTTTACCTTCCTGGACAGCGTCACGGATTCGGCGATATGAACGAGTATTTCTATTGGAGACTTGTGGATTATTTCTCTGAACATCTGAAAGGACAG
>NZ_DXVR01000014.1:0-31002 GCF_019417265.1 Bacteroides sp. | reverse complement strand
AAGAAACATCCGTAGATATACCGAAAAGATGATATATAAAAATAAAATGAGGCAACGTAAACACGATTGCCTCATTTTATTTTTATATCCTTTTGTCGTTTTCTGATTACTGAAGTTTAGCCGATGTCACCTCGCAGATATACATTATATATTCTTTATTAGTATCAATATCCTGATTCAGTGATTTCAATTCTTCCGCAGAGAGTTCCTGAGTCATTGTTTTCTTACATTCTATTATGATTTCTGCATCAGCTGATTTCTCTTTGTAGAATGAAACTGTATATGCAGAAGCGCTTTCCATAGCCTTGCTTATGTCAGATTGTTTCTTGTCTATGAGAATGTATGCCACATCTTTGTTGAACAGTTTTCCGAAACCGCCCCATGCGTTTGCTGTCAATTCAGTTTCTTTATCTCCGGCCTTGATTGTCAGTTTTCCTGCAGCAGCTATTTCACTAAGGTTTGCAGGAAGTTCAGATACGGCTACTGTTCCTGTTTTCTTTGCTGTAGCGGCTGTGGCAGTGTTTTCAGTTGTAGTAGTACCAAGAACTTTCTGTCCCAAATTGTCTTTTGCCGAAGCGAACAGTTCGTCTTTCAGGTCTATGGTTTCGCGGCGGAATTTCCCGCAAATAGGAGCCAGTTTTGTTTTCTTTTTGTTCAGAGCCATATCGTCAGTAATCCATTCTTCTGCAGTGTAGCGTTCTCCGCCGTCGCGGTTTTCGTCATACCAGTATCTGATTCGGCTCATATTGAGTTTGCATACCCCGTTGTCAGTCTGTATATAGAAATGATAATAGATTCTTGTCCTGTCGAGCGAAAGAGCAGTCGAACTGAAAACCAGATATTCTTCTGCCGAAGCTACGATTTCACCGTTCTCTTTGTTGGTATATACCACTCTGCTGTTTAGTTTCTTGTCCGGAACAAACCGTTTTTCCGCCCATTGGAGCATTGTCGTGTATAATTCGTCTTTCGACATCGACGGCACTTTAATTTCATCTTCAAAAGTTATTTTGTCATCTTTGAAAGTGATTGCGCCTTCCAGATACTTAGGGTTGGAATTGTCGTTTTTCTTATTGTCTTTTGCAGTAGCAAAAAGAGGCAATAACGCTAAAGTTAATAATAGTAGTTTTTTCATGTTGAGTTGTTTTATAGTTAATGACAGCAAACATACAAAAAAATCTTTTTTTGAGTACTAAAAAGCATGCTTCCTGTGCGTTTATATTTGTTAAATGAAAACGTTTCGTCATTCGACTTCGAATGCTTCGTCGTTTTACTTTAAACGCTTCGTCGTTTTATTTTAGCTGAAGTGTCAGAAAAAATGGTTACATTTGTTCGGTTTTAATTTCAAACATATTATTATGCACGTATTTTATACTCCGGACATACTTACAGATACAGAACTCCCTGCAGAGGAGGCAGGACATTGCGTAAGAGTTTTACGACTGAATATAGGTGATGAGATTCAGCTCACCGATGGCAAAGGATATTTCTACAAGGCTGCAATCAGTGCTGCCACAGGCAAAAGATGCCAGGTGAAAGTTTTGGAGAAAACATTCCAGGAACCGTTGTGGAAAGGACATCTGCATATAGCTATGGCACCCACAAAGATGACGGACCGTATAGAATGGTTTGCGGAGAAAGCTACTGAGATAGGACTTGACGAGATAACTTTCCTCAATTGCCGTTATTCAGAACGCAGGGTTATAAAGACGGAAAGGGTAGAGAAGATAGTTGTGTCTGCCGTAAAACAGTCGCTGAAGGCACGTAAGCCTGTAATCAACGAGATGACAGACTTCGACAAGTTCATGAAGATGGATTTCAAGGGAGATAAGTTTATAGCTCACTGCAATGAGGGAGAGAAGACTCTGCTGAAAGATGCCATAGTTCCGGGAAATGATGCTTTGGTTCTGATAGGTCCGGAAGGTGACTTTAGCAAAGAAGAAGTGGAAATGGCCATAAAGAAAGGCTTCAAGCCGGTGAGCCTTGGAAAATCACGCTTGCGTACGGAAACAGCGGCTCTTGTGGCGGTACATACTATGAACCTGCTGAACGCCAACGACTGACATCTAACAACTAAAAACTGATATCTAAAAACTAACAACTAAAAATGAAACTGAAACATTTATACATACCCGTATTAGCCTTGTTTATGGCAGCTTGTGGCAGTACTCCGGATTATAGGAATGCCATTCCTGCAAAATCGGCGGCTGTGGTAGCCCTCGATGTAAATTCCATGTCAGAAAAGAGTGGTCTTAGTGGTGCGAATGCCGATAAGGATGTTCTTGCCCGATTTGAAAAAATGGTCAAGAGCGGTCTTTCCGGTTCAGAAGCTTTGGTGGAGAAAATATTCCGTGATGCCACAGAGAGCGGTTTGGGGCTGAAGGAAAAGATTTATCTCTTTATGGGTGAGCAGGCCAAAATCGGAGGGCTGTTGGTCAAGGTAACAGATAGCGATAAATTAGAAGAACTGCTTGAAGCACTTACCAAACAGCAGCTTTGTCTGCCACTGAAAGAAGCCGACGGATGCGAATGGACTGTTATAGGTAACTGGCTTTTGGCTTATAATGACGGAGCTTTGGTCTTAGTGTCCGACAATAAAGGGTCTGACCCTA
Organism: Bacteroides sp.; assembly: GCF_019417265.1. GTDB lineage: Bacteria > Bacteroidota > Bacteroidia > Bacteroidales > Bacteroidaceae > Phocaeicola. The sequence continues at coordinate 28,393 of NZ_DXVR01000014.1, read as the reverse complement.
AGTCACTCGTAAGACAGGTTTCTATGTGGCTGCGTCAGAAAGATGGTGAAGGATTTTCTGCATCAGATGATTTCAGGAGTATGGAGCAGAAAAAGGGTGATATAGTATTGTGGAGTTCGCTTGAAGTTTTGCCTCACGAGGCGGTATATCCACTTACGATGGGAATATCGGCAGAAATGCGCCTGAAGGATGTCAAGGCAATATCTACGGTAGATTTCACAAACGGAAAAACTGTCATGGATGTGGAAATGATGGTCACTGACAAGGTGATGAATGGTGTTTTTGAAAAGAAACAGCAGGTGACAGATAAGATTAAAGGCGGTTATCTGGATATGTTCCCGTCGAATACTCAGTTCTGGGCAACGGCAAATATAAAAGGAGGAGAGTTCTACAACTTTATATGCGAGAATCCTTCTGTCAGAAGATATTTTGAGAAATCTATGATTCCTTTGGATTTTCGTTCTATATTCAATGCCATCAGCGGCGATGTGGCTCTGTCTATGTCCGGAAAGGACGGAAAAGACTTCATAGCCTTTGCAGACGTTACAAATGATGATTTTCTGAAATCTTTTGAAACACTCAAGTCTATGGCTGCTCTTTCAGGCGGTCAGGTGCTGTTGCGCAATCACGGCGACAACGGATATGAATTCAAGACAGTGGACGGCAGTCTTGTTGGGCTGACTCCGGGATATATGGAACTGTGGATAGGAGTGAAGGACGGCAAACTTTATGTCACCAACAAAGAATCATTGATAGACAGGCGAGTGTTGGGGCTTTCACTCAGAAACCGTACTTGGGGAAAAAGAGTGGAAGGGCAGAGATTCTTTATGGTTTCAGATTTGACATCTTTGGACCGTCTGCTCGACTTGAAAAAACTTAAAGGCTCGATGGCATCAGTGCTTGCATTCTTCGGAGGTCTGGATTATCTCACTGTGGAAAGTGCCGACGGAAGTAATGTACATATTGAGATAGTGATGAAAGATAAGAATAAGAATCCTTTGGAAGTTTTGCTGAATAATTAAAACAATTACTGAAAGGTGGAAAGAATAGAATTGGAAAATGTCCTGCCGGCTGTGTTTGCAGGACGCGAAAATATAGTTTCCGACGTGTGGAGAAAGAAACTCTCTTTCGCGAAGGAAAAATCTTACATGATAGAGGCTGCTTCCGGAACCGGTAAGTCATCGCTTTGCAGTTTTATATATGGTTACAGAAAGGATTATGAAGGTATTATCAGTTTTGACAGTACGGATATCAGAAACCTTTCCGGAGATGATTGGACCGGTATCAGACAGCAGACCATAGGAATGATGTTTCAGGAGTTGCGCCTGTTTTCGGAACTTACGGCTGCTGAAAATGTGACTCTGAAAAACAATCTGACTCATTTCAGAGCAGAGAAACAGATAAGAGAATGGTTTTCCATGTTGGGAATTGAGGATAAATGGAATGAACCGGTAGGTCAGATGTCGTTCGGTCAGCAGCAGAGAGTGGCTTTCATAAGGATGCTGTGTCAGCCGTCGGACTTTCTGTTTATGGATGAGCCGGTGAGTCATCTGGATGATGCCAACAGTAAAATAATGGGAGATATACTGTCAGCGGAGATGTGTGAAAGGGGAGTGGGAGTAATAGTAACTTCCATAGGGCGCCGTCTGAACATGGGTTATGATGTGGAAATAAAACTTTAAAAACGTACCGAGAGTCATTATGCTTTGGAAATTATTAAGACAGCATATCAGTGTGGCGCAGTTGGCTGGTTTCTTTATTGCCAACCTGTGCGGAATGGTGATAGTGATGTTAGGGATACAGTTCTATAATGATGTATCGCCTGTATTCACTCAGGAAGACAGTTTTATAAAGAAGGATTATATAGTAGTGACAAAAAAGGTCAGCACCTTGGGAAGTATTGCAGGAAAGAGCGGTACTTTCTCTGATTATGAGGTGGATGACTTGAAATCGCAACCGTTCACTGTAGAGGTAGGGGCTTTCCAGCCTTCTCAGTTCAAGGTGTCGGCCGGTATATCATTCGGAGGAATGGATATATCAACTGCTATGTTTCTTGAGTCTGTACCGGACGGTTTTGTAGATGTAAAGGCCGATGCATGGCGTTATACGGACGGACAGAGTGAAATACCAATCATTATTCCGCGCAATTATCTCAATCTTTATAATTTCGGATTTGCACGAAGCAGGAATCTTCCGCAGCTGTCGGAGGGTATGGTAGGACTGGTATCACTCAATCTTTATATTGTGGGAAACGGAAAACGGGATATGAAGAAGGGACGTATAGTGGGTTTCTCCAACAGGCTGAACACTATACTCGTGCCTGAATCATTCATGAATTCGGCAAATGCCACTTATGGCGGAAACAAGGAATGGGAACCGTCGCGCCTTATTATAGAGGTGGACAATCCTGCCGACGAAAGAATAGCCCGGTATTTTAACGATAACGGATATGAAACCGAGGACAGCAAACTTGATGCAGGCAAGATGACCTGGTTCCTGAAAGTGGCTGTAGGAGTAGTTATGGCAGTCGGACTTGTGATAAGTTTGTTGTCATTTTATATACTATTGCTTAGTATATATCTGCTTTTGCAGAAGAATACGGACAAACTCGAGAATCTTATTCTTATAGGCTACAGTACTTCGCGCGTAGCTATGCCTTATCAGATACTGACTGTGGCGATTAATCTTATGGTTCTGGTCCTGTCTGTCATTATTATGGTAATTGTCAGAGGAATATATACGGATGCACTTTCTGACATTATAACAGGTACAGACGATGTAAGCATTGCCATGTCATGTGTCTTTGGTGTTATTTTGTTTATTTTGGTATCTGTATATAATATAATTGCAATAAGAAGAAAGATTGGTTCTATACTGTAATGGTATGTTCTTTGTTTAAAAAGTCTTTATTCTCTGTGATAATATGTAAACGGTATTGGGAAATATCTCTCTTATTGTGTCCTATAACATTGTTTGAGGGATAAAAAATGTTACTTTTGAGAACATTGTAACGGGATAAAACATTAAATTTGCGATATACAATTAAGATAATTATTTAACAGATTAGTTTATGTCAAAAATCGTTGGGCATATTTCGCAAGTTATCGGTCCTGTAGTGGATGTCCATTTCGACCTTGAAGGATTGGATGCTGATGTCGCTTTGCCGAAGATACACGATGCAATGACTGTTGTCCGCAAGGATGGTCGTACATTGATTATCGAGGTGCAGCAGCATATCGGTGAGGATACTGTGCGTACAGTAGCTATGGACAGTACAGACGGACTGAAACGCGGAATGGAAGTTGTACCTACCGGTCAGCCTATAACCATGCCGGTGGGAGCACAGATCAGGGGACGTGTGATGAACGTAGTGGGAGAGACTATTGACGGAATGTCCGGACTGGACAAGAAGGACGGTTTCCCTATACACCGCGAACCTCCACTTTTTGAGGATTTGGCAACAACTCAGGAAGTTTTGTTTACAGGTATTAAGGTTATTGACCTTTTGGAACCTTATCTGAAAGGTGGTAAAATCGGATTGTTTGGTGGTGCAGGTGTCGGCAAGACAGTGCTCATCAAGGAGTTGATTAACAATATTGCAAAGAAGCATAATGGTTTCTCTGTCTTTGCCGGTGTGGGAGAACGTACACGCGAAGGTAATGACTTGCTCAGGGAAATGATTGAATCTGGTGTTATCCGCTATGGAGAGGAATTCCAGAAGGGCATGGAAGAAGGCAATTGGGATTTGTCTAAGGTGGATTACAAGGAAGTTGAAAAGTCGCAGGTTGCAATGGTGTTCGGACAGATGAATGAGCCTCCCGGCGCACGTCAGTCTGTTGCACTGTCCGGTTTGACTCTTGCAGAATCTTTCCGTGACCGCAAGACAGACGAGAACAGTCCTAAGGATATTCTGTTCTTTATAGACAATATATTCCGTTTCACTCAGGCAGGTTCTGAGGTGTCCGCACTTCTTGGACGTATGCCTTCGGCTGTAGGTTATCAGCCTACTCTGGCTACTGAAATGGGTAAGATGCAGGAACGTATCACTTCTACAAAGAATGGTTCCATCACATCTGTTCAGGCTGTTTATGTGCCTGCCGATGACTTGACAGACCCTGCTCCGGCTACTACATTTACTCACCTTGACGCTACTACAGTGTTAAGCCGTAAGATTGCCGAACTTGGTATCTATCCTGCCGTTGACCCTCTGGATTCTACATCCCGTATTCTTGACCCGCTTATCGTAGGAAAAGAACATTACGAAACTGCACAGAGGGTTAAGCAGATACTTCAGCGTAACAAGGAACTGCAGGATATTATCTCTATCCTCGGTATGGACGAACTTTCTGACGAAGACCGTCTGACTGTTAACCGTGCTCGTAGGGTACAGAGATTCCTTTCACAGCCGTTTGCCGTTGCTGAACAGTTTACAGGTGTTCCTGGTGCTATGGTTTCCATAGAAGATACAATTAAGGGATTCAAGATGATTCTTGATGGTGAGGTTGACTATCTGCCGGAACAGGCATTCCTTAACGTGGGAACTATCGAAGATGCCATAGAAAAAGGAAAGAAACTGCTTGAGGCTGCTAAAGCATAACGCCTATGGACAGAAAGGAATTGCATCTGGTGATAATAGCACCGGAGCGTACTCTCTTCGACGGCCCTGTCAACTGGGTGGAACTGCCGGGTGAACTCGGTAAATTTCAGGTGCTTGTAAACCATGCTCCTATAATATCTTCTTTAAAGGAAGGTGAAGTCATTTACCAGTGTGGTGAGGCTCATTATCGAGTGCAGAGAGATACGCAGAAATTGAAAATTACAGGAGGATTCGTTGAGGTTAAAGATAATTTGGTCTCAGTGTGTGTAGAATTACCGTAAAATCTGAAAAACATGTTCTTGCTTAAGGCTAAGAAGGTATTCATAAAGAAAATGACAATATTGACTTTGGTATTGTCTGTGGTTATAGGTCTGGTTTATCATCTGTTTATACCTGACAGGTATTTTCCCTGGTTTCCGGCCATACCGGTGTTCTTTTATCTCTTCGGCCTGTTTTACATCAACATGTTTTCTCTGGCTTATCGGTTGGGAGAAGATAAAATGATTCCGCTGTTCTTGGTTAGCAAGGGAACAAAGTTTCTTGTCAGTGTACTGATTGTAGCTATATACTGTTTTGCAGTTCGGCATGAAGTCTTGCCTTTTGTAGCAACATTTCTGGTATTCTATGTATCTTTTCTCATATTCGAAACTGTATATTTTACAAATATTGAACTGAGGCTTAAAAAGAAGAAAAAACTAAAACAGAAACAATGAAAAAAGTACGTTACATATGGACTTTGGTGTTACTGATGGTTTTTACATCAGGATTTGCGTCTGCCGAATCATCGCATGAGGACGGTGAAGTAGATGTCAATGAACTGGTGTTCGGACATATCAACGATGCCTACTCTTGGCATATTGTCAGCATAGGAGATGCTCATATCACAATACCGCTGCCGGTAATAGTGAAAAGCAGTACCGGATGGCATGTGTTCTCATCTAAAAAACTGGAGGAAGGTGAGTACGAAGGACTTTACATAGCCGAAGGCGGAGCTTATGATGGAAAAATAGTTGAGCGTAATGCTGCCGGCGAAGAGGTTCGTCCTTTGGACATATCAATCACGAAGAATGTTCTTGCACTTATGATAAACAGTGCGATTCTGGTATGGATAGTATTGGGATGTGCCCGATGGTATAAGAAACATCCGGTGGAAAACGGTGCACCAAAGGGAGGTGTCGGTATGATAGAATCGGTGGTGCTTATGGTTTATAATGATGTAATAAAGGAATGTATAGGTCCTGATTACAGGAAGTATGCTCCATATCTGCTCACAGCGTTTTTCTTTATATTAGTAAATAATTTGATGGGGCTTATTCCATTCTTCCCGGGTGGAGCGAATGTTACGGGTAATATTGCTATAACTTTAGTTCTGGCATTGTTTACCTTCTTCTTTACAAATGCATTTGCTACTAAGGAGTATTGGAAAGAAGTGTTCTGGCCTGAGGTGCCGGTATGGCTTAAGGCTCCTATACCTATGATGCCTGTTATAGAGTTCTTCGGGTTGTTTACAAAACCATTTGCTCTTATGATTCGTCTTTTTGCCAATATAATGGCAGGGCATGCCGCTATATTAAGTTTATTGGCTATCATTTTCATAACAGTGAAGATTGGTTTTCTAATCAATGGTACGATGACATTCGTATCGGTTGCTTTCGGAGTATTTATGACAGCACTTGAGGTTCTGGTAGCTTTCATACAGGCGTACGTGTTTACTATGCTTTCGGCTGTATTTATCGGCCTTTCTCGCGTAAAAGAGGAAAAGAAGGAATAATTAATAATGGCCATTCGGATGGCAAGCGTTGTTAATTCAAAAAAGACTTACAGACTTAAAACTTAAAAACTTACAAACTTAAAACTTATAATTATGTTACTTTCAATTTTATTACAGGCTGCAGCTGGTGCAGGTTTAGGTAAATTTGGTGCTGCTCTCGGTGCAGCTATTGCAGTAATTGGTGCAGGTATTGGTATTGGTAAGATTGGTAGCTCAGCTATGGAATCTATAGCACGTCAGCCGGAGGCTTCAGGTGATATCCGTATGGGTATGATTATAGCTGCCGCTTTGGTTGAAGGTGTGGCACTTATTGCAATTATCGTTTGTCTTTTGACATTGTTCCTATAATAATCAGCGTATGGGATTGTTGACTCCGGATCCGGGGTTGCTGTTCTGGATGGTGGTGGTATTCGGAATTGTCTTCTTTCTGTTGGCAAAATTCGGATTCCCGGTTATCATCAAGATGGTGGACGACCGGAAGGCGTATATCGACAACTCGCTGAAAGCAGCACGCGAAGCTAACGAACAATTGGCTAACGTGAAGGCCGAAGGCGAGAAAATCCTTGCTCAAGCTCGTGAAGAACAAGCTGGAATCCTGAAATCGGCTACTGAAACACGTGACCGAATCATTAGAGAGGCTCAGGAAAAGGCTCGTTTGGAAGGTGACCGTCTGATGGACGAAATGAAAAAGCAGATTGAAACTGAAAAGGAAAGTGCAATCCGTGATATCAGACGTCAGGTGGCTCTGCTTTCGGTGAGTGTTGCTGAAAAAGTGATACGCACTAAATTAGCTGACGATAAGGAACAGACTGAACTAATCAGTCGATTGGTGGACGAGATGGTTGAATCTTCTAAATAACCGGTTATGAATACAGGAGTGGTTTCAAAGCGTTACGCCAAGGCTTTGTTGGACTTTGCAATGGCAAAGGGAAACGAGAAGAAAGTATATCAGGAGGTTGAAACGCTGGCCGGACATTTTGCTAACGTGCCTGATTTGAAAAGAACAGTGGAAAATCCGGTAGTAACAAGAAAAATGAAACTGGATTTGCTGGTCGAGGCAGCAGGCGGAAAGGATGTCAGTGAAGAAATGAAACGTTTCCTTCAGCTTGTCATTGATGGAAAGAGGGAAAAATTCTTGCATTTCATGACATGGTCTTTTATAGACCAGTACCGGGAGAGGAAGCATATTTTGATGGGTAAACTGACTACGGCTGTTGAGGCTCCTGAACTTGTCAGACATCTGGAGGAAATTGGTTCGCTCATGACAGATTCGACGGTAGAAATCAAAGCAAATATTGACCCTTCAATCATTGGAGGCTATATAATGGAGATTGACGGATACCGTTTGGATGCAAGCGTTGCCAACCAGCTTAGAAGAGTAAAACGTCAGTTTATTGATAAAAACAGAAGAATAGTATAATTATTGAATTGACAAATAATGGCAGATAATACTATAAAACCCAGCGAAGTTTCAGAAGTATTGCTCCAGCAGCTTGAAGGTATCGACACATCACTGAAATTTGATGAGGTTGGTACTGTGCTGCAGGTTAGCGATGGTGTGGCTCGTATATACGGCTTGCGTAATGCTGAAGCCAACGAGCTGCTGAAATTCGAGAACGGAGTGATGGGTACCGTAATGAATCTGGAAGAGGACAATGTGGGTGCCGTCCTGCTTGGTCCTACAGACCAGATTAAGGAGGGTATGATAGTGAAACGCACAAAGCATATCGCTTCAATTAACGTTGGTGAAGGTATGTTGGGACGTGTCATCGACCCTCTGGGCGTTCCATTGGACGGACGTGGTGATATAACCGGCGAGACCTTTGAGATGCCGCTTGAACGTAAGGCACCGGGAGTTATCTTCCGTCAGCCTGTAACAGAACCGTTGCAGACAGGTCTGAAGGCTATCGATGCCATGATTCCTATAGGACGCGGACAGCGTGAGTTGATTATCGGCGACCGTCAGACAGGTAAGACGGCAATCGCTATAGATACTATCATCAATCAGCGTTCAAACTATGAGGCCGGAAACCCGGTTTACTGTATATATGTAGCTATCGGACAGAAAGGTTCTACTGTGGCAAGTATAGTTAATGCACTTCGTGAACGTGGTGCAATGGATTATACAGTGGTAGTTGCGGCTACAGCATCAGATCCTGCTGCTATGCAGTATTTCGCTCCGTTTGCAGGTGCTGCTATCGGTGAATATTTCCGCGATACCGGCCGTCATGCACTGGTGGTATATGATGACTTGTCAAAACAGGCTGTGGCTTACCGTGAGGTGTCACTTATCCTTCGTCGTCCTTCAGGACGTGAAGCATATCCGGGTGATATATTCTATTTGCATTCACGTCTGCTTGAACGTGCGGCAAAGATTATCAACCAGCAGGAAGTGGCAGAACAGATGAATGATTTGCCTGAAAGTCTGAAAGGGAAAGTTAAGGCCGGCGGTTCGTTGACAGCGTTGCCTATCATCGAAACTCAGGCCGGTGACGTATCAGCGTATATCCCTACTAACGTGATTTCAATCACCGACGGACAGATATTCCTTGAAACAGACCTGTTCAACCAAGGTTTCCGTCCTGCCATCAACGTAGGTATCTCGGTATCACGTGTGGGTGGTAGTGCACAGATAAAGAGTATGAAGAAGGTTGCAGGTACACTGAAGATTGACCAGGCACAGTATCGCGAACTTGAAGCATTCTCCAAGTTCAGCAGTGATATGGACTCTGTGACAGCAATGGCTATCGACCGCGGACGTAAAAACAATCAGTTGCTTATACAGCCACAATATTCTCCTATGCCTGTAGGTGAGCAGATTGCAATACTTTACTGTGGTACTCATGGGTTGATGCGTGAAATTCCTATCGGAAAGATTCGTAATTTCCAGGATACATTCCTTTCAACTCTTCGTGTTAACCATAAGGAGGATGTAATAGATGTTCTCGCAAGCGGACAGATTAATGATACTGTAACAGCTATTATCGAGAAAGTGGCAGCTGAGATAGTGGCACAATATAAAGAATAAGTATTATGGCATCGCTGAAAGAAGTAAAAAGTAGAATAAACTCTATCAACGGCACGCTGAAGATTACTTCGGCCATGAAGATGGTGGCGTCGGCAAAACTTCACAAGGCACAGGAGGCTATCGAAAATATGCTTCCATACGAAAGTAAGTTGTCTGGAATCTTGAGAAACTTCCTTGCTTCCGGCGTTTCTGTTCAGACACCTTTCTCTATCAACAAGCAGGTGAAGAAGGTGGCTATAGTGGCTTTTGCTTCGAACAGCAGTCTTTGTGGCGGATATAATGCAAATGTCATAAGACATCTTACCGCTTTGATAGACGAATATTCTGCCAAGGTAGGTAAGGAGAATATCCTGATTTATCCTGTGGGCAGAAAAATAGCGGAAGCTGTAAAGAAGATGGGAATGGAAGTGGCAGGTGACTATCAGCATATGAGCGGTAAACCTAATTACCAGGATGCTTCAGATCTCGCTTCGGAACTGATGACCAAGTTCCTGAAGGGTGAAATACAGAAGGTCGATTTGCTGTATAATCACTTCAAGTCAACATCATCTCAGATTCTTACTCATGAAACTTATCTGCCGGTGGATGTAAACGGCCATGTGGAAGGAAATGAAAAAGCTGAAATGAAGGAACATGCTTCCGATTATATAATTGAGCCGTCGGCTGAAGTTATAATGGAATCACTTGTTCCGAAGGTTCTGAGAATGAAAATCTATACAGTGCTGCTTGATGCTGCGGCATCGGAACATGCGGCCAGAACAATGGCTATGCAGATAGCAACTGACAATGCCAACGACCTTATTCAGGAACTTACTTTGGTGTACAACAAGAGCCGCCAGCAGGCTATTACAAATGAACTTCTTGATATTGTTGGCGGAACAATGGCTTGATAATCAATACACAGCATTCTTGCAAAGTGAGCATTACAGTGTGAAGTTCTCGAACTTCATGTTGTAATGCTTTTCTTATATCCCTATCACTTTTAGGGAAATTCCCCTTAAATTATAGGAATTTACTTTATATAATATGAGCCGGTATGTGTACTTTTGTATCAAGGAAGTTAATGATAACAGAAGGAAACCATGAAAAGCTTGTTTAAGATTATTGCCTTTTCGGTATTAATCACCGTATCCTCTATTCTTTTTTCTTCGTGTCAATATGCAGGAATAGGAATAGAAATCGGTAACGGGACCAATAATTACCGTGAGGCTACATATTATTTGTGTAGCAGAACATGGGTTGAAGAATGGACTGACAGTTATGGAGATTTTCATCGCCAGGAATTACGTTTCTATGATAATAATATGGGTGAGGATTATGTCCTGACTGTTGACAGACGTGGATTCCGTAAGGAATCGTCATATACATTTGTCTGGGATTGGTATGATGCAAACTATACCAGTCTGAGGCTTAAATATGGGGCTAATGATTATTCTTATATGGATAATATAATGATGGGAAGTAACAGATTGGATTGTCTGTTGGATGGTTATCCGGCATGCTTCTATGGAAATTAACAGAAAATTATGAACAAAATGCAGTTTTAGATTGTTTTCGTTTTATAAAAAGTTGTCAGGCATCTCATAACATTTAAGATAATTAATTTTTTAGTTTATTCGTGTGGCTGTACCTCATTGTTTTCAGGATAATGCAGGTACAGTTTTTTTTATTGTTTCTGCAAAATACAAAACAATGCTTCTGCATAAACTTATATACTTTTCTTTTAATTCTCTATTTTTTCTTTTAAATTTGCAGCCTAATTAATGTAAAGCTATTTCTCAAAATATAAGATAATTAGATAAACAACATAAAACTATGAGTAGCAAATTTACTGAATATTCTCAGCTTAACCTGTCGGAAGTGAATAAAGAGGTGCTGAAGAAATGGGATGAGAATGATGTGTTCTCAAAGAGTATGACAGAACGTGAAGGTTATCCTTCGTATGTGTTCTATGAAGGTCCTCCTTCTGCTAACGGTATGCCAGGTATTCACCACGTTATGGCTCGTACCATTAAGGATACATTCTGCCGCTTCAAAACCATGAAAGGTTTTCAGGTAAAGCGTAAGGCCGGATGGGATACTCACGGACTGCCTGTGGAACTTGGTGTGGAAAAAGCTCTTGGAATCACTAAGGAGGATATCGGTAAAACTATCTCTGTGGCTGAATACAATCATCACTGCCGCACTGATGTCATGAAATTTACTAAGGAATGGACTGACCTGACTCACAAGATGGGTTACTGGGTGGACCTTGAAAATCCTTATATCACATACGATAACCGCTATATTGAAACTTTGTGGTGGCTCTTGAAGCAGCTTTACGGTAAAGGCCTGCTTTATAAGGGTTATACAATACAGCCATATTCTCCTGCTGCCGGTACAGGACTTAGCTCTCACGAGCTTAACCAGCCTGGTTGCTATCGTGACGTTAAGGATACTACTGTAGTAGGACAGTTCAAGATGAAGAACCCGAAACCGGAAATGGCACAGTGGGGTACTCCATACTTCATCGCATGGACTACTACTCCTTGGACATTACCTTCAAATACGGCTCTTTGCGTTGGTCCGAAAATTGACTATGTAGCTGTACAGACATATAATGGTTATACAGGAGAGAAGATGACTGTAGTTCTGGCAAAGGCTCTTCTTTATACTCACTTCAATAAGAAAGCAGAAGATATAGCTCTTGAAGACTATAAACCGGGCGACAAACTTATCCCATTCAAGGTGGTAGGAGAGTACAAGGGTACTGACCTTGTAGGTATGGAATACGAACAGCTTATCCCATGGGTTAAGCCTGTTGAGGCTACTGCTGACGGATGGGTTGAGGCTTCTGCAAAAGCTTTCCGTGTAATTCCAGGTGACTATGTTACTACAGAGGACGGTACAGGTATAGTACATATCGCTCCTACATTCGGTGCTGACGATGCCAATGTGGCTCGTGCTGCAGGAATTCCTTCATTGTTCATGATTAACAAGAAAGGCGAAACTCGTCCTATGGTTGACCTGACAGGTAAGTTCTATCTGTTGGACGAACTTGATGAGACTTTCGTGAAGGAATGTGTAAATGTTGATGCTTATAAAGAATATCAGGGACGTTGGGTTAAGAATGCATACGATCCTCAGTTCACAGTTGACGGCAAGTATGACGAAAAAGCTGCTCAGGCTGCTGAATCGCTTGATATCTATATCTGTATGATGATGAAGCAGAACAATCAGGCATTCAAGATAGAGAAGCATGTACACAACTATCCTCACTGCTGGCGTACAGACAAACCGGTGCTTTACTATCCGCTGGACAGCTGGTTTATCCGTTCTACTGCAGCTAAAGACCGCATGATAGAACTGAACAAGACTATCAACTGGAAACCTGAATCAACTGGTACTGGACGTTTCGGCAAGTGGCTTGAAAATCTGAACGACTGGAACTTGAGCCGTTCCCGTTATTGGGGTACTCCGCTTCCAATCTGGCGTAACGATGAAGGCGAAGAGTTGTGCATCGGTTCTGTAGAAGAACTTTATAATGAAATTGAAAAGTCTGTAGCTGCTGGCTTCATGACAGAAAATCCATATAAGAAGCTTGGTTTCGTTCCAGGACAGTACAGCAAGGAAAACTACGATAAGATAGATTTACACCGTCCTTACGTTGACGATATCATTTTGGTTTCTGAAAGCGGCAAGCCGATGAAACGTGAAACTGACCTTATCGACGTTTGGTTTGATTCAGGTGCTATGCCATATGCACAGCTTCACTATCCGTTCGAAAACAAGGAAATAGTAGACAACCGTTCTTACTATCCTGCCGATTTCATTGCAGAAGGTGTTGACCAGACTCGTGGATGGTTCTTTACACTTCATGCAATCGCTACTATGGTGTTCGACAGTGTGGCTTACAAGAATGTTATCTCTAACGGTCTTGTACTCGACAAGAACGGTAACAAGATGTCTAAGCGTCTTGGTAATGCGGTTGATCCGTTCGCTACAATCGAGAAGTTCGGCTCAGACCCATTGCGCTGGTATATGATTACCAATGCTTCTCCATGGGATAACTTGAAGTTTGATACTGAAGGTGTGGACGAAGTAAGACGTAAATTCTTCGGAACACTTTACAATACATATTCATTCTTTGCACTTTATGCAAATGTAGATGGATTCTGCTATGCAGAGAAAGATGTACCGATGGAAGAACGTCCTGAAATCGACAGATGGATATTGTCATTACTCAACTCATTGATAAAGGATGTTGATGCTTGCTATAATGATTATGAACCAACTAAGGCAAGTCGTCTGATTACAGACTTCGTAAATGACAACTTGAGTAACTGGTACGTGCGTCTGAACCGTAAGCGTTTCTGGGGAAATTCAATGTCAACAGACAAACTTTCTGCTTATCAGACATTGTATGTGTGTCTTGAAACAGTTGCAAAACTGATGGCTCCTATAGCTCCGTTCTATGCAGACCGTCTGTATATGGATCTTGTAAATGTAACAGGACGCGACAATGTAGTATCAGTACACCTTGCTAAATTCCCTGTAGCTGACGAAAGTCTTGTAAATAAGGAGCTTGAAGCACGTATGCAGATGGCACAGGATGTTACATCAATGGTACTTGCACTTCGTCGTAAGGTTAATATCAAGGTACGCCAGCCACTACAGTGTATCATGGTTCCTGTAGTTGATGAAGAACAGAAACGTCACATCGAAGCAGTGAAGGATTTGATTCTTAGCGAAGTCAATGTTAAGGAAATCAAGTTCGTAGAAGGTGCTTCAGGCGTATTGGTTAAGAAAGTTAAGTGTGACTTCAAGAAACTTGGTCCTAAGTTCGGAAAACAGATGAAGGCTGTAGTTGCTGCCGTAGCTGAAATGTCGCAGGAAGCTATTGCTGAACTTGAAAAGAACGGTTCTTACACATTCGCTCTTGACGGAGGTGATGCAGTTATCGAAACTGCAGATGTTGAAATCTTCAGCGAAGATATTCCGGGATGGTTGGTAGCCAATGAAGGACGCTTGACTGTAGCTCTTGAAGTGACAATTACTGAAGAACTCAGACGCGAAGGTATAGCACGTGAACTTGTAAATCGTATTCAGAACATCAGAAAGAGTAGCGGATTTGAAATAACTGATAAAATAAATATCACTTTATCAAGAAATTCCAATACAGATGATGCTGTAAATGAATATAATAATTATATTTGCAACCAAGTTTTGGCTAAATCACTTGAACAGGTAGACGAAGTTGCTGAAGGTACAGAACTCAACTTTGATGACTTCTCTCTGTTTGTGAAGGTTACCAAACAGTGATAAATGTTCCCATCTGCCGGATGTTGTAACACTTGGCAGATACTATTATTAATTTTAAAACTTAAACACTATGGCTGAGAAAACAAGGTATTCTGACGCTGAACTCGAGGAGTTCCGTGCCATTATCATGGAAAAACTTCAGCTCGCAGAACGCGACTATGAGAAACTTAAAAGCAGTATTATGAATGCTGACGGAAATGATACAGACGATACATCGCCTACATACAAAGTGCTGGAAGAAGGTGCCAGTACATTGTCGAAGGAAGAAACAACTCGTCTGGCATCAAGACAGCTTAAGTTTATTCAGAATCTGCAGGCAGCTTTGGTACGAATTGAAAACAAAACATATGGTGTTTGTCGCGAAACAGGCAAACTTATACCAAAAGAACGTCTTCGTGCAGTACCTCATGCTACATTAAGCATCGAAGCTAAACAACAAGGAAAGAAGTAATTTTTATTATTTTACGGAATTGAGAATCGAAGTTTTTTCGGTTCTCAATTTTTTAGATTAAATTTCAGTTTCATTGTGTTTTAAGTTTAACTTACTACATAGGTATTTAGTATGAATAAGATATTTTCTCAAGGCAGGATGGCCGCTATTATAGTGGCTGTGGTATTGATTATAGACCAGATTATAAAAATCTGGGTGAAAACAACCATGTTCCTGCATCAGAATTATAAGATAACAGACTGGTTTTACATTTATTTCACAGAGAATAACGGTATGGCTTTCGGTTTGGAAATATTTGCCAAGCTTTTCCTAACCATCTTCCGCATAGTAGCTGTCATATTGATTACATGGTATATAGCCAAGCTTGTCCGTCAGCCCAAAAAGGTCAAGACCGGTTATATAGTATGTCTGTCGTTAATTTTGGCAGGAGCCATAGGCAATATAATAGACTGTGTGTTCTATGGTGAAATATTCAGCGAAAGTACAAGAACTCAGATTGCAAGTTTCGTACCTATTGGAGATGGGTATTCCGACTGGCTGCATGGAAAAGTAGTCGACATGTTCTATTTCCCGATTATCGATACTTACTGGCCTGACTGGATGCCATTGGTTGGTGGAGAGCATTTCATATTTTTCAGCCCTATCTTCAACTTTGCCGATGCTGCTATCAGTTGTGGAATAATAGCGTTGCTTATATTCTACAGTGGTTATCTGAATTCATTATCACATACAGAAAAGAAATAATCAATACACTATTTTTATGAATAAATATTTACGCTTATTGCTTTGTGGAACAGTTTTTACCGTAGTGTCTTGTGGTAAACAAATTCCTGATGATATCATACAGCCGTCTGCTATGGAAGAGTTGTTGTATGATTATCATTTGGCTCTCACCATGGGTAATGATTTGAGTTATTCTGAAAGATATAAGCGTGAATCTTATAAAAATTATGTATTCAAGAAACATGGTGTGACTGAAGCTGAGTTTGACTCTTCAATGGTCTGGTACACAAGAAATACTAAGGAACTTACAGACATTTACAAGAATCTTCAGAAGCGGTATGAAATGGCCGAAGAGCAGATGAAGTCGGAAATAAACAAACGAAGCGGTCAGATTTCTGTGTCGTTTTCCGGTGACTCTGTTGATGTGTGGTCCGACAGAAATCTGTATTGGCTTACTACTTCTCCGCTTACAAACAGACTTATGTTTGACCTCAAGGCTGATACTACTTTCCACAATAAGGATATCCTTGTGCTTGAGGCTGATTATAGCTTCTTAGCGTATGAAAAGAACACTGCCAAGGCTGTTGTTTCTATGAAAATAACATTTGATAATGACAGTACTCTGGCAATGTCGAAGGTTATAGAAAAGTCCGGAAAAGAACAGTTGGTTCTGCAACCTGATTCAGCATATAAATATAAGAGTGTCAGTGGCTTTGTATATTACAGTAATCCTGATTCAGCTGATGCTACAGTACTTATCAATAACATTAAGCTGTTACGTTACAGAGAAGGAAACTTTAGGTCCAATGCGGTCGGTAAGCCCGTAGAAGTTTCAGATAAAGTTTCTCAAAAGCAGGAAAACGATAGGCCGGAATCAAAGGAACAGGAAGTACGTGTTTCTGACAGAAAGGTGAGAAAAGGAAATGGGGTAAACAAAATCAAACGTGTTTCCGAGGGATAGATTTCTGATGAAAAGATTTGCTTCACACAGATTATATATCCCGCATTTGGGGGTGTTTCTGAAAAATCATGTTGTTCAATTAGACGAACAGACGGGTGCCGTAACAGATTATTATCCTTTTACAGAGGAAATAAGTTTTACGGAGTGGCTGAACGGTCTGATTGTACTGTCGTACGATTCCCCAAAGATATTATTATGTGGAACGCCGGAGCAGATGTCGGATTCAACAGTACTATTCGTAGACAGCGATAAAAAGTTAAGGAGCCTATTACCATCAGAGGATGATAATAAACTCCTTATTCTTAATGCGTATTATATAACTTCGTTCAATGTTTCCGATATGTGCTTTTCGGACAACAGTATAGTTCTGCGATTGTCTTAAATCTGCCGTCTTCTAAATTCAGAACATACAATGGCTGTTGCTATAGCCACATTCAATGATTCTGAAGTTTCGTGACCTTGAGGATAGTTAGGTATAAGTATTCTTCTATTGATAAGTTCCGAAACCTCTTTACTGATACCATTTCCTTCATTTCCCATCACGATAAGTCCGTTTGCAGATAATTCATTTTCGTAGATATTTTTGCCATCGAGGAAAGTTCCGAAAACCGGAACATCATTAAGTCTTGAAATCAGTTCCTTCAAATCGCAATAGTGTAGTTTTACTCTCGCGAGTGCGCCCATAGTGGCCTGTACGGTTTTCGGACTGAACGCATCGGCAGTTCCGTTTGAGCAATATATGTTTTTTATTCCGAACCAGTCGGCCACTCTTATGATGGTACCGAGATTTCCAGGGTCCTGCACATCATCGAGAGCCAGGCATAGTTCCTTCCGTGGATTATTTTCTGATAATTTATAGACAGGTGTCTCGAAAACGGCCAAAACATCTTGTGGAGTTTTGAGCAGACTGGCACGTGACAGCTCGTCCTTTTCTACAGTTATTATTTCGTCAGCCGATATCTGTGTGTTGGAGTTAAGCCATTCCCGAGTTGACACCAATAACTTGCATCTGAAATGTCCGGCAAGGTCGGATACCAACTTGTTTCCTTCCGCTAAAAATGCTTTGTTCTCTTTTCTGAATTTCTTCAATTCCAAAGAACGGATAAACTTTATTTTATTTTTACTGAGCATGATTTAAATAGTCTGAAGTTATTTCCGACAAAGCTAAGAAGATCTTTTCAATTTACAGATATATTATTAAAAGTTTAACTTCGTAAACTTCGAGTTCGTAAGTACATTATTTTCATTTTATCTATGAGAACTCGGAGATTATAGAATGGCATGAATAATCTTATTGCCGATAAGAGGATAATTTTCATCAGTATATATTCTGTTAGTGGAATTTTGTGTACATTTGCAAATAAATAAGTTTGATTTTCCGAATGATGAATCAGTTTCGTACATATATATTCACCATAATTATCTCACTGCTGCTCGGTGGGTGTTCTGTGGGTAAATTCATACCTGAAGGACAATATTTGCTCGACGAAGTACATATCAGCAGCGACAACAGCGAGATAAAGTCTTCGGAAATGTATTCATACGTCCGCCAAAAGCCAAATTCCAAATGGTTCAGCCTTGTAAAGCTTCCTATGTACATCTATTGCGCTTCTGGCAAGGATTCTACAAAATGGATAAACAGGTTCCTGCGTAGAATAGGGGATGCACCGAGAATATACGACCCGTCTGTTGCCGAAGAAACACGATTGCAGATTCTTGGAGCAGTACAGAACAAAGGGTATCTCAGTGCACAGGTGTCATTAGAAGAGAGAAAGAAAAAGAACAAGCTCGATGCATATTACAAGGTATCTTCAGGCAAGCCATATATGATTTCCAGTGTCAATTATAATGTTGAGGATTATGTGATAAGAGGATTGTTGATGAATGATTCTGTAAAAAGCGGATTGAAAGAAGGTATGCGTTTTAATGTCAATATGCTTGAGGAGGAAAGAAACAAGATTGCGCAATATCTTCTGAACAGGGGATACTACAGATTCAACAAAGATTATATTACATTTCAGGCAGATACAGTCAGGGGCACGTATAAGATTGACCTTACAATGAATATATCATTGAGCAGCAACAGGGGAGAAAGTACGGGCTCTTTACACCGCCAGTATGAAATAAGAAGCGTAAATTACATTCTGGACAGCGACAATGCTTATGCAGCAAACGAGTCTTCTACAGTCGATACAATACAGTATGATGGTATAAACATCCTGTACGATGATAAGTTGTTCTTGCGTCCGGGAGTGATTGCTTCACATAATAGGATAGTGCCGGGAAAACTGTATTCCAACCGTGATGTGATGTCCACATATTCATCTTTGTCACGCTTGGGAATACTGAAATATTCTAACATAAGATTTGTGGAACATCTTGATAATGACTCTGCCTATCTTGATGCATATGTATCATTATCGAAGAATAAGAACAAGACTCTTTCTTTTCAGGTAGAAGGTACGAACTCGGCTGGCGATTTGGGAGCGGCTGCTTCTGTAACATACACTCACAGAAATCTTTTTAAGGGTTCCGAAACGTTTAATATCAAGGTCAGAGGTGCATACGAGGCTGTAACAGGGCTTGAGGGATATTCAAACAATAACTATACGGAATACGGTGTTGAAACAAGTCTTGAGTTTCCGGAATTCATGTTTCCCTTTCTGAAATCTGACTTCAAGAAGAGTGTGAATGCCAAGTCGCAGGTCAGTGCGAAGTACAACTGGCAAATCAGACCTGAATTTGAGCGAACATTGGCTTCGGCAGCATGGAGCTACAGATGGAACAGCAGAAGAAGAGCGAGTCACAGGCTTGATGTACTCGATATAAATTATATCTATATGCCATACAGGTCTAAGACATTTATCGAGTATCTTAATTATATGGATGAGATAAATCCACTGTTAAGATACAGTTATGAGGATTTGTTCATTGTTAGGTTAGGCTACACTTATACTTATAACAGTGCCGGAGTATCTACTCAGCAGACAGCCAAAAAAAGTTCATACTCCATCCGTTTCAATATAGAAGAGTCTGGTAACCTTATTTACGGTTTTTCTAAGTTGATACACGGAAAACCGTCTGATGGAGAATCTTTCAGAATGGGAAATATCAGTTTTGCCCAATATGTAAAGACAGACTTTGATTATGCAAAGAATATTATGATTGACGATAGAAATGCTGTGGTCTTTCATATAGGTACGGGTATTGCAATTCCTTATGGTAATTCAAAAAGTTTGCCTTTCGAAAAACTTTATTTCTCAGGAGGTGCAAACAGTGTGAGAGGGTGGAGCGTACGTTCTTTGGGACCGGGAGGATATCGTGGAGCTTCAGGCTCACTTGATTATGTCAATCATACCGGTGATATAAAATTGGATATGAATGTGGAATACAGAACACACCTGTTCTGGAAATTAAATGCTGCAGCATTCATTGATGCCGGAAACGTGTGGACATTGAAGAACAGATATTCAGATTCTACTGGGCAGTTTGCTTTCAACCGTTTCTATAAGGAGATAGCGGTTTCATATGGTTTGGGAATACGTTTCGATCTTGATTTCCTGATTCTCCGATTCGATGGAGGTATGAAAGCTGTAAATCCTATGGGAAGCGGAATTGAGAGGTTTCCTCTTATTGTACCGGATTTCTCGCGCGATTTTGCTTTCCATTTTGCGGTGGGCTATCCTTTTTAACTTATATGATACAGATTTATACAAAATATTTATGGCAAAAATAGAATCTAAACTTTACACTCGTGATGAACTTCGCGAACTGGAGGAATGGTTTAAGAGTGTGGAATTGCCTGAGTCAATACAGTTGGACAAGGCGACATATATTCCTAATCTGAAGGACACTCTTGCAAAGCTTGTGACACAGGCTGAGATAAATTGTGATAATCCCAAAATGCAGGGGCCTATATATATTCTTGAGCGTCTTAAGACCAAGCTTGAAGAAACTCAAAAGTGAATATAATTGCATAAATCAAAAACATGTACTAACTTTGTCGTTCAAAAGATTAAAATACTCATAATATGTTTAGAAGTCATACTTGTGGCGAGTTGAGACTTGCCGATGCAGGCAAAAATGTGACACTTGCCGGATGGGTACAGCGTACACGTAAAATGGGAGGAATGACATTCGTTGACCTCCGCGACCGTTATGGTATCACACAGTTGGTTTTCAATACCGATGTGAATGCCGACCTTTGTGAAAAAGCTAATCATCTGGGACGTGAGTTCGTTATTCAGGTAAAAGGCATCGTGAACGAACGTTCAAGCAAAAACAATAATATTCCTACAGGTGATATCGAAATCATCGTTTCTGAGCTTAACATCCTGAACTCGGCTCAGACTCCTCCTTTCACTATTGAAGACAATACCGACGGTGGTGACGACCTTCGTATGAAGTACCGTTACCTCGACCTTCGTCGTACTGCTGTGCGCAAGAACTTGGAATTGCGTCACCGCATGACTATGGAAGTACGCCGCTATCTTGACAGCAAGGGATTCCTTGAAGTGGAAACTCCTATGCTTATCGGTTCTACTCCTGAAGGTGCACGCGACTTTGTCGTTCCGTCACGTATGAATCCGGGACAGTTCTATGCACTTCCACAGTCACCACAGACATTGAAGCAGCTGTTGATGGTTTCAGGTTTCGACCGTTACTTCCAGATTGTGAAATGTTTCCGCGACGAAGACCTTCGTGCCGACCGTCAACCTGAGTTTACTCAGATAGACTGTGAAATGAGTTTCGTTGAACAGGAAGACATCATCAACACATTCGAAGGCATGGCTAAACACCTGTTCAAGGAATTGCGCGGTGTAGAGCTTACTGAACCGTTCATCCGTATGCCATGGGCAGATGCAATGAAATATTACGGTAGCGACAAACCTGATTTGCGCTTCGGAATGAAATTCGTAGAACTGATGGATATCCTAAAAGGCCACGGTTTCTCTGTATTCGACAATGCTGCATACATTGGCGGTATCTGTGCCGAAGGTGCTGCTACATATACACGCAAGCAGCTTGACCAGTTGACAGACTTCGTTAAGCGTCCTCAGATAGGTGCCAAGGGATTGGTTTACGCACGTGTTGAGGCTGACGGTAACGTGAAGTCAAGCGTTGACAAGTTCTATTCACAGGAAGTTCTGCAGAAGATGAAAGAAGCATTTGGTGCTAAACCTGGTGACTTGATTCTTATCCTCAGTGGTGACGATGTGATGAAGACACGTAAGCAGCTTTGTGAACTTCGTCTTGAAATGGGTAATCAGTTGGGATTGCGCGACAAGAACAAGTTTGCTTGTCTGTGGGTTGTTGACTTCCCAATGTTCGAATGGAGCGAAGAAGAAGGTCGCTTAATGGCTATGCACCACCCATTCACTCATCCTAAGGATGAAGATATCGCACTTCTTGACACTGACCCTGCTGCAGTTCGTGCAGATGCATACGATATGGTTATCAATGGTGTTGAAGTAGGAGGTGGTTCAATCCGTATCCACGACTCTCAGCTTCAGGCCAAGATGTTCGAAATTCTTGGATTTACTCCAGAAAAGGCACAGGAACAGTTCGGCTTCCTGATGAACGCATTCAAGTTTGGTGCACCTCCTCACGGTGGTCTTGCTTACGGTCTTGACCGTTGGGTATCACTCTTTGCAGGTTTGGATTCAATCCGTGACTGTATAGCATTCCCTAAGAACAACTCTGGTAGAGATGTTATGCTTGATGCTCCTGGTTATCTTGACCAGAAACAGCTTGACGAACTTAACTTGGTAGTTGATATCAAAGAAAAGAACTGATAAAAATTTAGTATATATAATAAGGCACGGATACAGGAGTGTTTCGGCTATCCCTGTTTCCGTGCCATATTTTTGATTTTAGTTAATGAAAGAAACAGTACGCATCATACGATTTGTAATAGTAGGGACACTTAATGCCATTATTGCTGCATTGGTGGTCTGGCTGCTTATGGATATATGCAATCTTGACTATATGATAGCCAATATATCAGCATATACGGCAGCTCAGATAAATAATTTCCTATGGTGCAAGTACTGGATTTTCCCTCTTTACAAAGAAACAAAAAAGAACAGCATCCAGCGTCAGATACTGTTCTTCCTTATAGCTTTTGTCATGGCCTATAGTGCCCAATTCGTGTTTCTTCTTATATTGGTGGAACTTCTTCACCTCAATGAATATCTGGCCCAATTCTTCGGACTCTTTGTTTATGGTGCTGTAAACTTTATTAGCAACAAGATGATAACTTTCAAATAAGTTAATTATCCGTATTCTTTTCTTTATGCCATTGAATTCAAGTCTTTGTCCTCCAGATAGCTCATTTTATTTTCTGTTATCACTTGTCTTGTCTTTTCTGCATCGTCTGTTCTGAATACGAGGATTCCTTTTCCTCCAAGCAGGAAAGAATATAAGTATGAGATTCCTATTCCGGCATCAGTAAAGCTTTTTATGGCATCTGCAGCTCTTCCCGGATAGTTGTCAAGCGTTATGGCGAATACTTCCGAAACATTGGCAGATATACCTGCATTGTTCAATGTCTGAAAAGCCCTTTCAGGGTCGGAACATATAATCCTGTATATACCGTATTCCACAGTGTCGGAGATAGTAGAAGCAATAAGTTGTATTTCTGCTTCTTTAAGCAGTTCAAGAACCTTTAGCAGAGTTCCCGATTTATTTTCTACAAATACTGATAGTTGATGTACAGTCATGATGAATATATCTTTAAATTAATGTTTTACGCAAATCTTTCACTCTCACAGCTTTTCCTTCCTGTTTTGGCAGACTGCCTTTAGGAACAAGTTTTACGATTGGTGTTATCAGAATCTCGTCTTTCAGCTGTCTTGTAATTTCTTTTGTAAGCTTTTGCAGTGAGCCGAAATCGTCTGTAAATTCGTTCAGTTCCACTTCCACCGTCATTTCATCGTTTGCATCGAGGTTGGTAAGTGTAATCAAATAGTCAGAGCCGAGTTCCTTGAACTGCATAAGTATGGTCTCTATCTGGATAGGGAAGATGTTTACACCCTTCAGTATAATCATGTCGTCACTTCTGCCTTTCATGCGGTCCAAGCGTCTGTGATAGCGTCCACATTTACATTCTCCTGGCAGGAATCTTGTCAGATCTCTTGTCCTGTATCTAAGTAACGGCATTGCCTCGCGGTTTATGGTAGTAAGTACCAGTTCGCCCACCTCACCTTCGGGAACAGGCTCAAGTGTTTCAGGGTCTACTATTTCCACAATATAGTAGTCCTCCCATATATGAAGACCGTTCTGTTCTGTACATTCGAAAGCCACTCCCGGACCGCACATTTCCGACATACCGAACGAATTGTATGCCTTCACTCCAAGCATCTTTTCGATTCTCTTTCTTTGCTCCTCTGAGTGTGGCTCTGCACCGATAATCAGTGTTTTCAGTTTGGTGTCTTTGGCCGGATTTATTCCCATCTCCTCCATTACTTCATACAATCGTCCCGCGTAGCTTGGTATGGCATGCAGGGCTGTTGTACCGAAATCGGTTATGAACTTGATTTGTCTTTTAGTGTTTCCGGCAGCAGCGGGAACGGTAAGCATTCCGAGTCGCTCAGCTCCATATTGGAATCCTAATCCTCCTGTAAACATACCGTAACCGGATGAGTTCTGGAATATATCACCTGCTCTCAGTCCCACCATATGAAGGCATCTTGCCACGGCGTTAGCCCATTCGTCAAGGTCTTTCTGAGTGTGAAGTATCACTGTTGGAGTACCTGTGGTTCCGCTTGACGAATGTAGTCTGACTACATCTTTAAGAGGTACGGCCGAAAGTCCGTAGGGGTAATTGTCACGCAAATCCTGCTTCGTAGTGAATGGTATCTTTCTGATATCATCGAGCGTTTTTATATCTTCAGGTTTAAGGTTGTATTCTTCAAATCTTTTTTTGTAGAAAGGAGAATTCATACAATGTCTTACTGTTTTTTGCAGTCTTTCCAGTTGCAGTTTCTCTATTTCTTCTCTCGTCATAGTTTCCATCTCGGGATGGAGATATTTGCAGTCGTTTTCCATTATAACAATTATTTGTAAGGTTTTATTATTCTCGTTCGGTATATAACATCAGACAGACCGATGTTAATATTGACTGACTGCAAAATTAGAAAAAAACATCAAAACAACAAGTAAAAACTTCATTTTTACTGTTTATGTGATTTTTATATATCAAATTGATGTTATAATTGTTCGTCTTCTATCTTTTTTAAGAATCCTACAGGCATTTCCACCATAGCACATCCTAACATTTCTAACCGGACAGAGACCTGACTTTTGCCGTCTATATCTATAAGTTCTCCTTTAAGTCCTTTGAGAGGACCTTTTATCACCTCCGCTTTTTCTCCTGGTTTCAGTGGTTCGCAACAGAATCTCACGGTATTTTCCGAATAGTCAAGCATAAACATGAAGCGTTCCATTTCTTCATTCCTTATGATTGCCGGTTTGTGAGTAGCTTTGTCTATCATTGTACCGTTTACAGATGGAATGGATTTTAAGACCTCTATTCTGGTTTTATCATCAGATTTTATAAAGATAATCATCGGGATGACTATTTCCTTTACCTTTTTCTTTCTGTCGCTCCATTGTTTAACGGTTTCCTGTAATGGTAAGTAATGTTTAACCCCCATTTTATATAGTTTCTCTGCAGTTTTCTTTTCATGATGCATTTTTACATACATCGCATACCAGTGTTCATTCTCCATCTATATAATAGTTTAGCTTAATAGGATTCTGTAAGTAAAAAATAATACAAATGTATAAATAAAAATCAATACAACATTTGCAATAGCGTGTTTATTATTAAAAAGTTTATTCATAGTGTAATCATTAATATTTCCCGTATTATGCTGTAAGGTATATTTTTTTGCTTATATTTGTTGAAAGTATGGTAACTAATATATTTTTAGTATGGATGAAATAGAAGTTATAATAAGCGGTATATCAGATTTGCTGAGGCCTTCCACATCGCATGCCCTCATATTGGAGGAAGTCTGTGGCAATGAATCGAAAAGACGGCTTGCGATGATTATAGGTGGCCGTGAAGCTACTGATTTAAGAACGTGCATGTCAGGATATAAGACACCGCGCCCGTTGACATTCGATTTAGTAGCATTTTTGCTTCTTGAGGCAGATGTGACGGTTAATAAAGTTGTAATCTATGATGTCAATGATGGTGTTTTCAATTCATATATCTATTGCACACGTCCTGACGGAAGTACTTTCAAGGTTGATTCGCGTCCTACAGATGCTTTTTCTTTATCTCTGAAAATGGGCTTTCCGATTTTTGTTACTGATGAAATATTAGAGAAAGAAAAGATACGAATTGTTACATCCGATGGTTCCGGATTCAGTATGCCGCTTAATTCAGTCGGTACAGATATGCTCCAGATGGATTTGGAGGCCGCAGTTAATAACGAGGATTATGAGAGGGCAGCAATGCTTAGAGATGAAATTTCAAGGAGAAAAGGTGAATAAAATGTTATGAAATGTTTATGACGGCGCTTTGAGTTAAAATATAGTTAAATATATGTACTTTTACTATAGTTTTATATGTTACATAACATAAAACCCGTATATTTGCACTGTGTTTTTCATGGTATTAGATTTAAGGTTAATGAAGATTGGGAGTCTGGGAAGATTCCCTTTTTTTATGTATATAATTTTATTATCTGTTTTCACATTTTCTACCGGATAGAGAATACGGTACAGATTGGTACCATTATGCTATGAAAAGCTAGGTAAGAACACAAAGCCTGAAATGGTGGTTCGAAAGTTCTTGTTTAGCCGAGGCTTCCGCTATCGGCTAAATTATCCACGCCTTCCAGGCCATCCTAAACTTCGTAAATATCGAACAGTCATTTTTTGTGAATGGCTGCTTTTGGCATGGTCATGAAAACTGTAAATATTTCCGTTTACCTAAAACTAATATTGATTTTTGGCAAAAGAAAATCGAACGGAATAGAGAACGTGATAAGGAAGAACAATGCCAGCTTGCTGCTATGGGCTGGCATTGTATTACAGTCTGGGAGTGCCAACTAAAAAATAAAGTTCGCGAACAAACGCTTGAGTCCTTAGCTTATACATTGAATCATATTTTTCTTGAAGATAGAAAAGTCAAAACATATAAAGTCCTTGAAGAAGACGATTGTTTATTGGCTGCAGAAGATTCTGAGTACTATTCAAGAGATGAATAGAAAGAAGCGACATCTTCGTCCTTTTTTATAGATGAGACCTGTTTGTTCTTTTCTGCAATCAGCTTTAATTGCTTCTTCTCTTCTGAAGTCCAGCTCTTGATTTTCTTAAGTTCTGAAATTATGGAATGAGTTTGTTTAAAGCTGCTGCTATTCTCCAAATCCATGATAAGTTTTTCTTTTTCTTTATTTTCCTTATAGTCTGCTTTTCCGTTATGACTAACCTGTTCTTGTTTATTTCTGTAATGAATAGACATCAGTTTTTCATTCGAAGCAGTTGCGTCAATGATGTTTTTTACCAACATATCCAAGTCTGAACCTTCTGTATAGTCGGCAGGGGTATAATATTTTATTCGTTTATCCTCCATCATCCTATAGACTTTTCTCTTATCCTGAGTTTCAGGATTAAAAACTCCTATAGAATGACCTGAATTGGCATTGATAAGTTTCATACATGGTATATCGGTGTCGCTGTCACCTATATAAATCATGTTTCTAAAAGGAATACGAATATTTTCGGGTTCAAAGTAATCGTTGACGGCGGAATCGTTTACATCCAATGTCCCTTTTTCTATTCTAAAAAGAAATTGTGTCTTGCTTGTATAATTTATAACTTGTGCGGGCCACTGAGCTACCCCATCTTTATCATAATAAAATGAGCTGGCATAAATTTTCTCAAATTCATGTGCAACCTTTGTTCCTTCAATCATTTCTTTTAATCCCGAAGATATGATATAGTGTTCAACAATTACCCCCTTACTTTCTCCATATTCTCTGATTCTTTTAAACCATGTATCTACACCGGGGAATAACTTTACTTTCGCTCCATAATCTATTAAAGCTTGCCTGTTGAAAACAAACTTTCCATGAGCTTTCTGAATCATTGTGAACATGTATGCCAAATTCTGATCCATGTCGTTCTCTTCAGCTAATCCGTTAGATTCTTTCCAAAAAGACTCTACTTCGTAACCTACTGATTGTATATACCCTTGAGCCTGCATATCGTCTGGAGATAAAGTTTTATCGAAGTCATAACAGATTGCTATGACTGGTTTGCTCTCTTTTGATTTCCTTTGAAACTCTTTACCCATAACTATAAATAAAAAAATGAGGCACAATCATTGCAATTATGCCTCATTTTAATTAAACTACTTTATTTGATTTTTACTTAACTTCCTCAAAATCAACGTGATATATCTATCAGCGACTTGCGTACATGTGTTGCAAATATAACGCAAATCCGAAAATAAGCATCCATAAGCAACCACAGCTCTTGCTTGCAAAATTACGATTTTTATTCATAAATAAAGAGATGTAAACGCATAAAAATCAAAAGAAAGC
>NZ_DXVR01000139.1:0-5133 GCF_019417265.1 Bacteroides sp. | reverse complement strand
ATGGAAGGATCACAATCTTCCGCAGCACATTGGAAGCATTAGGCTGGCCAACCCACTATCGTTTTCTGTACAACCGAGAGGCAAAACAGGTAGCTGTGCAGAACTGTACGGCTGAAGATGCAGGAGCTCATAAGACACCGAAGCTGACTGTGAGCAACAGCTGCGAGATCAAGTGCGTGGCATTGGTGCGGATGATCTACCGGGACATGCGGTGGAACCGGAACAATACATATCGTCTGGAGGGGAAAAGCATCCCCAGACAGCAACTTGTGAGTTTCGATTTAGGCACTCCGTTTTTGGTCGAAAACGGGAAAGCTCTTGACGAAAATCCAAGCCCCACAAAGCCCCTGTGCGGCGAAGAAGTGTCCGCTGCGGAAAGTTCCTCGGTCTCGCCAATTAAACGCAACAGTGGGGCGATGTGAGGGGCGTGTGGCGAAGTCGGCAAAAGGCAGCCAACCGGGTCAGAATCCAGGATGCTTGCAAGGCAGCAAGGTGGAAGGTGACCGGGTGGGCAGGAGACAGTGCGGACAAGTCTACTCAACAAGTGAATAAAATTACTTTTGTATCTATGAACGATAAAAATAAGTGATTAAGCTCACTTATGGCTATTGGAAATAAGTGATTTTGTTCACTTAGAAAAAGTGAGCTTTTTACGCCACCCGGAGTTTTGGGTGATGCTATCATTTGGTAAAAATAAGTGATTATAATCACTGAAAATCATTACAAACTGAAATAAGTGAGCTTAATCACTTATAAAGAAAAAAGTGAATATTTTACGCTCTGATGTACTTTGAGGTCGTCGATTAGTCAATAATCGGCGGCTTCTTTTTTATGCCCGGAAAAGCGGGTATGTAGCGACATATGGCAATAAGTGAGCTTTATACGCCACCGTCGAGCAACTTCTCCGAACAAATTTGAGTGCAGAAATGTCTACTCAACAAACAATCTGCGCCCATACTACTACCGAGAAACACAAGACTATCAGGAAAAGAACCGGAAGTTCATGGAGGACTAAGATGCCGAAGTATTATGGATACAAAATCGCAGGGTATTATCCTTACCAAATGTTGCCGTAAAGCCTCTTGCTTTCATCAACGAATGGGTTGGTTCCCTTTCGGGAAAAAGCAGTTCTGTTGAGAATAAAATCATTGTAATACGACAGTTTTTGGAGTTTCTCAAGCATACCGGAGAAAGTGTTGCCATGCCATCTATACCCAGTTTGAGATGAAAACGATTAATGCCTTGATCGTTTAGCATATCTGTGGTAGCATGGGTAAAGAATCCTGATAAGCAGGAGGTTTGCTTATGAATGAGCAGTTACTGAAAATGAATGGCTTATCAGTGGAAATTCTGGATGCATTATCATTTGAATCGCATCTGGGAATTCCGTTGAAGAATAATTTGCATTATTTTGATAAAGACTTATTAATTGCCGAACTGGTAGCAATGACTGAGTGGTTGGATGAACAGGAAATCCTTTCAGGTATTGCATTGGATTACAGAGTCAAGAGTTTGGATTCTATACTTCTGAAGTATGACCGTTACTACCCAGATCATCAGACACGCAAGGTGTTTAATGATATTTTAGGGTTCCGGGCTTTTTGTGATAGCTACGACCAGATATTGGAAGAAGAATCCGTTCAGTTCCGAATCGCTGATATGTCAAGCGGAAAAGCAGTGGACGACGGATACAGAGGCGTTCATGTGTATTATCAAAAGAGTGGAAAATACTATCCTATAGAAATTCAGTTTAATACACTGTTTGACAGACAGTTGAATAACTGGCTTCACGATTACCTGTATAAGAAAGATTATCCGATAGAGACAGGACGTATCCTGCGTGAAAAGTATGAGAGTGGATTGATTCGGAATGAACATGAATTTAAGGAGGTACTGAATAATGTGTTATCTGGTAGCGAAAGATCGTGATGCACATGGCTGTTTCGCTCTGAAAACAACGCATGGAAGGCATCTGGTAGAATTAAAGAGGGAATTGAATAAGGCCGTTGGATATAAGGGAATACAGCTTGTAACAATCAGCAGGCCAACTGCGTATGGCGAGTACGCACCTTACCACTTTGTGGATACGGAGCAGGAGTTTCAGACTATCGTCAAGGGACTTCGTCCATGAGATAATAATGCCGTGTGGACAAAGGAAACTTCAGGAGTTCACACGGTATATTTTGAAGGACGTCATATAGATTGTGATAGAAATAAAGACGGATGATATGGGAGTGAAAAGAGGATATAAACCACGGAAGCCCGGCGGCGGTCGAAAGAAGCGGAAGCCGCTCATCACGGCTGGTGTGTATGAGTCGGATGTGGCAGAGAAGGTACAGGACGCTTTTGAAAAGTACCGGGAAACACAAGACTATAAAACCGCATTGCTATCAACCGCAGCAGACCTTGACCTATCCAAAGCCTCTGTCACCTCGTACCTGCCTTATCAGAAAGGTGTGTACTTTCCAAGTACAGAAAAAGAGAAAATCAGTGTTGGAGCAGAGCGGCAGCGGAGATACAGAGCGATAAAGCGGTGGAGGGGTGATCCGACAGAAGAAAATTTCTGGAGCGTAGTTGTGGCCTATGTCGGTGTGAAATTTAAAACTTACTCCGGATTGCCATTCACTTACGAAATTAAAAAAGGCAGGAATGGCGAGTACACGAAGGAGCTGTGGATTGACAGACGGGAAAAGAGTAAAAGTCTGGACCGGCAGGGGACGGTGTGCTGCGCCTAGGAAAAGACCGTCTTTGAGGAAGACCTGAAAGTCGGGATGCGGCTGATGGTGGAAGTTCTTGATGTATAGTTTATGACGAAAATAAAATGAACCACTGAAGTTCAAAAAAGCCATCGCTTGTTACACGGGTGCTAATAAGAAAGTAATTCCAGAAATTACGATTATGGCATCTGTCAGACGGGGGTGGTAAACGAGATAACGGGTATTCGGTGCAAAATCCGAGTACCCGTTATTTTTTTGCCCTTAACTGAAAGCAATAGATTTATTCACAGTTTTCGAGTATAATGAAGCTATAATCATCCTATCCCAACCAATCCGAGATTATTTCAAAAAATCTTAAAAAATTTTGGAAACATTGGAACAATTCAGCCCTTTTCATGCCATATATAGTAGAGGGCTATTTCAAAACGATTGGAGGTGACGCTTTTGGACAAGCAGAAAGGCCCGACAGGTTTTATTGTAGTGCTGCCCGGTGAGGTCATCGAGATACCGCAGGACAGCGACAAGTCATGGCTGACCCTGTTTTATAGCCTACCGAGGGAACTTGCGGAAAAGTGGAAGCCAGCCTACGATCTGCCCCGCTGCCCCTATGAAGTTCTGAGGACGGACAAGTATGACCACATCGTATGTGATGATATGTTTAAGCTGCTTGTATGGGACTGCTACGCATGGAGCGCATGGCAGTTTTTCCAAGTGAAAGACCGCAAGGGCAATTATCGTGACATTCCCGGCAACTGGACGCAGTATGCAGGATATTTCCCTCTGTGGAGGTTGTCGTACAGTATTATTCCTTACATCCGAATGAAGTTTGAACAGAACCGACTTGGCTTCCAAAACCTTTACAACATCCCGCAGGGCGTGGAAGTGCCGTGGCTGACCTATCAGCAGTTCAGTAATCTAATCGGCAATGTCACCGATATGGTGATTGCAGAACAGAACTGGCAGCCCATGATCGATACTATCTTGGAAAACCGCACCGTGGAGGACTACGAAACCACAAGCAGCACCGTCAAGACCGATTTCATGCGAAAGTGGCATCACAACCGTTCCGGCAAGCCGATCTCTCTGGATGAAATGATGGAGAGTGAGGACGGGGACATTTTTGATGTGGCAGACCCACGGGGTGAGTTTGAGAACTCCGTCATTTCCGAAATGCAGATTGCTTCCTTTTCGGAAAGCACCATCACAGAGAAAGACCGGGAGATAAGGTTTGTATCGTGAGGTACAGGCGAGAAGAAGGGATAAGCTAATCAAAAATAAGGGTGTTGGGAAAATATATAGCGTCATAATCTAGTCGATTTGCAGGTATCTAAAGTGACAGGGAAAGGAGCAACTTATGAGACAGTCAGAGAAAAAATCACCGAAGAACAGTACAGCTATGATATCTCCGAGCTACTGACCATCCCGGAAAAGATGAAGAAAATTCTGGAAGACAAAGAGCGCATCCAGTGGTTTGCTGCAAAGTATGCCAACGCACATGATGTGTTCTTCGTAGGTCGCGGCATTGACTATGCAGTCTGCCTGGAAGGAAGTCTGAAGCTGAAAGAAATCAGCTACATCCACTCCGAGGCCTACGCTGCGGGTGAGCTGAAGCATGGCACCATCAGCATGATCGAGCAGGGAACACTGGTCATCGGCGTTCTTACCCAGAGTGAGCTGTACGAAAAAACCATCAGCAACATGCTGGAATGTAAGAGCCGTGGTGCATACCTGATGGGTCTGACTACTTACGGAAAGTATGAGACGGAAGATCAGGTGAACTTCACAGTCTATGTGCCGAAGGTGGACGAGCATTTTGTCGGCAGTCTGGCTGTGATTCCGCTGCAGCTGTTGGGCTACTATGTATCTGTTGCAAAAGGTCTGGACGTAGATAAGCCGAGAAATCTGGCGAAGAGCGTTACGGTAGAGTAACAGAATTGAGAAAGTTCGGACAGAGCCGGGATTTTGACACCCGGAGAAGAAGTCCATGAGAAAATCATGCCGTGTGAACAAACGAAACTTCAGGGGGTGGTGGTTCCTATAACAAGGAGCCGCCACTCTTTTTTTGTGTGGAAAACGAAGATGTCTTGATATTTTTGAAAGAGGGCTACCGCAATCCCACTGGCTTTAGACGGTGGGTTAAGGTAGCCCAAAGTTGTGACTTGTGCTATACTTGCGTTATGGGAATATGGGAATCAAAAAACAGACACAAGTATTTGTTACAGTATCATATTATTTCGTATGCAAGTATAGAAAGAAATTGCCGATGTCAAAATTTGCCTGTAGTGTAGGAAACGTTTCAGAAGAAATGCTAAGAAAATATATAGATAATCAAGGGTAAGAAGGTGGTGATGGCCAATGCTGAAAGCATATAAATACAGGATATATCCTAATAGCGAACAAAGAATTCAGATTGCAA
>NZ_DXVR01000138.1:0-5196 GCF_019417265.1 Bacteroides sp. | reverse complement strand
ATTTGTGAACTCATAATGTTGGTTTTATGAGTCAACTTTTTTCAGGGTAAGACACAGAATAACCTCGTTCACCAGCTGTTCAAAATCCGTTCACTAAGCGTTAACCGGCCGTCATCATCATTCCTTAACCGGCATTTAAATACTGATTAAATACCGTTTAAACACCATTTAATACTCGAAAGTTATTCCGATGGTAGGCAATATCGTTCCACTCTCCATCTTTATACTCTTCATCACATAATGTCCGGGACGATTAGTGTCAACCTCCCCTGTACTCATCAACGCATCCGGCTGACGGAGCTTGCTGGCAGTGATATTTTGTATGTCAACATAGAATCCCAACATACACTTTTTCAGATAGAATGTCTTGTCAACCCTGACATCCAATTGTCCGAAAGCCGGAAGACGCTCCATATTATAACGGCTATAGTCATAATAAGCACGTCCCTGAACATTCCATGCTTCTATAAGTGATGATTTTTCCTCATCGTACGGAGTATATGGCGAACCGCCTATGGCACATACACGCATACCTACACTCCAGTTCTTTGACAAGTTATACGTTCCGCTCATATTGAATATGAATCTGTTGTCCCATGCAGAAGCCACATATTTATCATCCGCTCCGGATTTAAACTCACTCCTGAAGAAAGTAAGCGATGAAGAAAGATTCAGTTTCTTTGCCAGCAGCCATTTGAACATGATTTCCACACCATATGAACGGCCTTCCGCATCTGATACAAGCAGTTCGTTACCTATAACGCCATAATCGTTTCCCTTACATGAAAGCGGAATATTGTCTGCTACGGACAAAGGCATATTGTTGTACATCTTATAAAATCCTTCTGCCGAAACTTCCATTGTTTCGGTAGGATTCCATGTCAAGCCCAAACTTTCTTGAGTGACAGACGTATAATCAAGTCCCTTATTTACATAAACACCGGAATTATCTTTATAACCTAAAGCGGTATATGCCGGAAGCTGATAGTAGAGCCCCATATGTCCGCTGAGATAAAGTCCGTCTATAAGCCTGTAGGAAACAGAAAGACGAGGCGACAGCTGCCTCCACAGTTCTTTCATCTTGTCACTGTAGTTATTTCCGTCGGTTCTTACACCGAGAGAAGCCGTAAACTTCTCATCGAACGATTTGTAGTTGGCAGAAGCATATATTCCCCAGCGCAGCATATTGAGTGACGTATTGTAATTGAACTCATATAACTTGTCGGAGAATATCTTCTGATAGGTATCGTTTGTGTAATGAGTGTAATTCAATTCAAAACCGGCATTGACCTTCCATGAAGCCCACTCGGATGTATTCTCCACACGTAGCTTGGTTTCCTGTTCTACGGAGCCCAAATCAAGATTCAGATTGTCAGGATTGCTGTCATCATTATTCTGAGATTTAAAGTTTCTGTTATGCAGATAACTGTGGCTCAATGTAACGGACTGTACATGATTGCCCGCATAATGACGGTACACACTACCCAAAGTAAATGTTTCCTGCTCTATCGTAGGCAGATAGCTAAGAAGATATTCGGCATAATCGCCATCGATATCCATATTCAGTTTCATGCGGTCCAATCCCCCAAGGCCAAGCACGGTGAGTTCATTCTTGTCATCAAATCTTGTCTTTATCTTGAAAGAAGCATCTGTATAAGCCGGCAGGAACGGCAATCCGAGCACCTTAAATAACATCTGCAGATATGACTGTCGTACAGATACCAGATAAGAAGTCTTGTCACCCAAATGACCGTTTGAACTGAGGGATACTTCGGATGCACCGAGAGTAGCCTTAAGCGAATTACGCTCCATACTTCCGTCGCGAAGGCTGAATTCAAGCACAGAGCTCAAAGCATTTCCACGATGAGCCGGGAAAGCGCCGCTATAAAATTTGACATTTCGTATCAGGTCGGCATCAATAAGCCCCACAGGACCGCCGGAAGCTCCCTGCGTACTGAAATGGTTAATGTTAGGTATCTCTACCCCATCCAGATAAAATCTGTTTTCAGACGGACCTCCACCACGAACTATCAGGTCATTTCTATATCCAACAGGCGAGAATGCCACACCAGGATAGTTCTGTACCACACGCGATATGTCACGGTTTGCCCCCGGAGCTTTCTCTATCTCCTGAAGTCCGATAACCCTCAGGCTGACAGGACTCTCGGCTACTCTACGGAACGGTGAGGCCGTGACTGTAACCTCAGATATTGAAGTGCTCTTCTCCTCCATCTCAATATTGATATGAGGAGTGATATGGTTTACTCTGTATTCTTCTGTAAAGACAGTCTTATAGCCTATAGTTGAGGCTCTCAACTGGTATATACCTGGAGGAACAGAATTGATTGTAAAATTTCCGTTTATATCAGTTGAAGCACCGATGTTAAGTCCTACAACCAATATATTGACAAACTCCAAAGGCTCACGCGTAGACTTGCTTACTACCGTACCTTTAATCTGATAATTTTGGGCAAATACAGCTATAGAAACTATTGACAGGACAAGCCCACTTATAAATCTTCTGAACATATAAAAAGTTTTTCACATTAACAGATGCAAATGCAGTGATTACAAATAAAAAAAGCCATCATAATAGATGGCTTTATATAAAATGAATAGGAAAATTATTTCTGACTTTCAGTCCAGGCATTATTTATAGCCTGAGCAATAGCGGCAAATTCATCTGAAGTCAATGAAAGTTTAGGATTCGAGAAGAGCATATCCGATTCTTTCTGGATTGGGATAAGGTGGATATGTGCATGAGGAACTTCAAGACCGATAACAGCCTCACCTACCTTCTTGCATGGGAATGCTTTCTGAATAGCAAGTGCAACGCTCTTTGCAAAAACATGCATTTCAGCCAGTTCGTCATCTTCCAAATCAAAGATGTAATCCACTTCCCTCTTCGGAACTACCAATGTATGTCCTTTCACTAAAGGGTTTATATCAAGAAACGCATAAAACTTATCATTCTCAGCCACTTTGTAGCTTGGAATTTCTCCTGCAATGATTTTACTGAATATAGTTGCCATATCTTTATATAATATTAAATAAGGCAAGTCCGCACGAAGCAGACCTGCCTTAACAATTAAAATGATATACTTAAAATTTCAAGACTGATTTTACCCTGAGGTATTGTAATCTCAGCTACATCACCAACTTTCTTGCCAAGCAATCCCTGAGCAATAGGAGTTGTTACTGAAATCTTTCCTTCCTTAAGGTTGGCTTCACTTTCAGACACGATAGTATAAGCCATTTTCATATTGTTTTTTACATTCTTCAATTCCACACGTGTAAGAATCTGTACTGTATCAGCCTTCATCTTTGATGTGTCAATGATTTTTGCATCACCGATAGTAGCCTTAAGCTGGTTGATTTTCATTTCCAACAAGCCCTGTGCTTCCTTGGCAGCATCATACTCTGCATTTTCCGACAAGTCACCCTTATCACGTGCCTCTGCAATAGCAGCTACGATTCTCGGACGTTCCACTGCCTCCAGATGCTTTAATTCGGCCAACAGTTTCTGATAGCCTTCTTCTGACATATAAGCCATAATAATTTTCCTCCTAATTATTTTCGTTATTAATTAATTTCCTGATTTGATATAAAACAAAAAAGAATTCCGACATGTTCAACTATGCCGGAACCCTTCATCTTATATTCTGTGTGCAAAGATAAGCTTTTTTCTTATAAGTCAATCACATAAGTGCTTTATTTTTACATGCTATTAAACATGTTAAAGCAACTTTTTGATTTCTGCTTCCAAATCTGATTTTTCGTTCAACCTTAACACCAGTTCATTGTTTCTATTTACGAGAAATGCAGTAGGAAGTCCTGAAACGCCATATAATTTTGCATAAGTAGAATACGGACCTTGCGGATCACGGACACAAATCCAAGGCAGATTGTCGCACGCTGTTTTCCAGAAATGCTCGTCAGTATCAAATGATACCTGATATATTTCAAGTCCCTGAGATGAATATTTACTATAAAGTTCTCTCAAGGCCAACGTTCTGGTTCCTGAGTTGGAAGTGGCATAAGCAGTGAAATCTACCAACACGACCTTACCCTTCAGGTCTGTAAGATGCTTTGTTTCACCATTAATATCTCTTAATGGAATATCTATGATTGATGTTTCAGTCACCATATCCTCAGGAATCTCTATAGGTTTAGCCTGCGGAGTACGTGTATTCTTCATTCCTTTTATTACCATATTATACAGATTTCTCGAACGGTCAGCATGAGGATACATGTGATTAAGACTTGTTGCAACTGCAGCAAAACACCTGACATCATCTTTGCTTGAGAACGGGTCAAAAATCATTAAACCGTTCAGCTGCTGGAACAATGCAAAATACGATGAAGCCTTGTCCGGTTCCTTAAATATATACTCACGCTTCACCTTATTCTTATAGTCAGTAATCATACGCAAAAGGCTGTCTTGAGCTATACCTGCCGGAAGACCTGATTTATTCAGTTCATTTACCTTCTCCTGAAGTTCAGCCTGCAGTAACGAAAGTTCTTTTATCTTTATGTTACTTTCAGAACCTGTTACTGTATAACCAGAAGAGAATGTAGTATATGAAGAGTTTATATTTACAGTTTCTGTAGAATCCACAACAAAGTTTATAACCTTGTCATCAATTCTCAATCTATAAAAATCAGGTGCCTCAGGGCGTGCTGCGGATAAGTGGAACTTACCGTTTTCGCCGAGTTTCACAGAATCCACTTTAAGAACTCCATTCATCGAAGAATGTTCCATATACAACATTTTATCATCAGCTCCGGCTATTACACCCTCAACATTAAAAACCGGCCCGCGGTTACATGCCGCAAATCCTGCTGCAAGAAGCATGGCGGCAATATAATTTTTTTTGCTCATACCGTTATTCCTATTGGTTAAAAAAATAAATTTAGCGGTGCAAAGTTACTGTTTTAAACGATTTCACAAAGTTTTTTTCTTTCTTCTTAATAATCAGCGACAAAAAATTAGCATTTTATGAAAGTTTTACCTCATTACCACCCTTTTACTGCAATAAAATGTTTATCTTTGCGCATATTTTGACGAAAAACTATATTAAATCAATTTTTATGATCAATCCAATTGTTAAGACGATCGAGCTTGGAGATGGCAGAACCATCACACTCGAAACGGGAAAGCTGGCAAAACAGGCAGATGGTGCTGTTATGCTACGC
>NZ_DXVR01000137.1:0-5331 GCF_019417265.1 Bacteroides sp. | reverse complement strand
ACGGGTGCCTGTTGGTGCCCGTCCAAAATGGGACACCCTAAAATTGGAAGTTTACAAATCTTATAACATAAGGAATAGTTTAATCCAATTGGTGTGGGATGCTATTGTTTTATCCGTGCTAAAGGTAATGCGAAGACCTGACTTTAGGATGAAATAATATAATTCCCACACCTTTTATTTATCATCTTGCTTCAGAAGAAACTGGCAAGAATTTAATTAAGTATTAACTATAAACTTATGTTTTTATGAAAACTTTTAAATTATTTTTAGTCACTTTTTTTGCGTTGACAGTAGCAAATGGTTATTCACAACAAAGCAACGTTAACAATGTATCTGGTGGAACAAACTCAAAAGGCTGGTCAAGAATATCTGTTTCATATATTCCATCAACATTAAACGTAGATGGAGGAGATGACCTCAAATTCCAAGGATTCAATTTAGGATGGACAAAGGGGTTCAATATAGCAAACAATGTTCCTTTATTTATAGAAGCTGGTGCCGGTATTCAATTCAGAAGATATTCAGACTCAGAGTCAGAAAGCTTTAACAAATCTGGAGTTAGTGGTAAAATTAAAGTAACAGAAAAATTAAACGTTTTATCTTTGAATATCCCTGTAAACCTTGTTTATAAATTCAATGCCACTCCCGATTTTTCTATAGAGCCGTTTGTCGGAATAGATTTTAGATTCAATTTAATGGGAAAATTAAAATCTGAAGCAAACTATTCAGGAGATTATGAAGATGAAGTAAATGAAGCTATAAAAGATTATTTACCTGATAGCGACATTAATATTTTTGATGAAGATGACATGAACGATTTGGGAGTAGATCCGGCTAAGCGTTTTCAGGCAGGTTGGCATATAGGAACAAACTTCACTTATAAAAAAGTGTCTTTAGGTATAAGTTATGGACAAGATTTTAACGAAATTGTCGAAGACTGTAAGTTATCAACAACCACTGTAACATTAGGATTTAATTTCTAGTTTTTTAGCATAAAGGCTTCCAGAAATACACGGAAGCCTTTTTCATTGATTACAAATTACATAAGCATGATATCTCGTGACTTCAGTCACAGGAGTGAGTGACAAATAGCCACTTACGATTCTATCATTATCATCTTTTATCAGATGAAAAACCGACAATTCTTCATGTTTTGCTAAAGCTTCACCGTCAGAATTATAATGTTCTACGACAAATTTACCACGTGAGGATGGACAAAGGTGTCTGTCGAATATTATACGCGACACTACACCCATGTTCATCCTCATATTTATTTCCACACATGGATGCACCAGAATCTCGCCATTCTGACTGCAAATCATCATATCCACACCAAAATAGCCGGTATAGTAACCGGAAACCATCACGGAGAATATCTCAAGAAGCCTTTCGCGAACATCGTGCAATGTCGCAGACTGAATGCCAAACGACAAAAGATGCTCTTCAATTCCGGAATCAGACATCAGTATATTCTGCTTATAATTGCCAAAATCGTCAGTTTCAAACAGTGAATATCCGGCAAAAGAAACTGTTCCTTCCGGAGAGGAATAAAACTCCATGGCAAAATCGCACACCTTATTATATATAGGTTCAGCCATTACACATCCCTGAGTGCGGAGTATGCGCGAAATCCAACCCTCGACATTGGCACTCCACGACTGACGACACACACGGTAAAGTCCCCTGCCGCTTCCAGACCAAGGTGCCTTGAGTATCAGATTTCCGTTCGCCTCAAGATGCATCCTGACCTCTTCGAGTTTATTGCAGCAGAAAGCTTTTCCACAAACTCCATCTACAGACGATAATTGCGACAGCACCTCCACACATTGCTGGCGGCCGGACAGATAACGGATTTTGTCCAAAGACGCAGAATCCGGCAGAAAAGAAATATCAGCACCACCGGCTGAGAACATATGAACCAAAGCAGGACTCCACCCCCACGGCCTTATCTCGCATGAAACTGTATCGGAAACAAATCTCTCACTCGAGAAATCCTTAAAGCCTGCAACCTGGGAACGAAAAGTTTCTACCGTGGAGCTGTCCGCAACATGTATAAGTGCGTCGTCCGGTGCATACCACGCCGGAAGAAAGCTCAAATCATGGCTCATACGGAGAATTTCGGCAGATACCTTATAGTAAGGAGTAAAATTGGCAAGTGCCATATCATGCCACGGATTGAATATATACAACTGTTTTTTCATCGCATCTTCACCGGATTTTATTTGCAAAGATATACTAAAAAAATAATTTTTGCTATGTCAAGTTTGCAATATTATGAACTATTCGTATATTTGCACCGAAGTAAAGGATATATTCATGGAGGCTTTTTACAGAACACATTCTTATTTGGTTGAACATACCAATGCTCCCGTACGCAGAGATCTTATGGACGAAATAGACTGGAGCGCACGTCTGATTGGTATTAAAGGTACGCGAGGAGTTGGAAAAACTACTTTTCTTCTGCAATATGCAAAAGAAAAATTTGGTTTTGACCGTTCTTGCCTGTACGTCAATATGAATAATTTTTACTTTTCTCAAGTAAACTTAGTGGACTTTGCCGCCGACTTCATCAAGCGCGGCGGTAAAGTGC
Source organism: Bacteroides sp. (assembly GCF_019417265.1). GTDB lineage: Bacteria > Bacteroidota > Bacteroidia > Bacteroidales > Bacteroidaceae > Phocaeicola. The sequence goes on along the minus strand of NZ_DXVR01000137.1, from coordinate 2,741 downwards.
TTCTGATAGACCAGGTGTTCAAACTCCCTGACTGGAGTACAGCGTTGCGTACTTGTTATGAGAGATTCCCTAATCTGAAAATTGTGTTCACCGGTTCTTCCGTAATGCGACTTAAGGAAGAGAATCCGGAACTGAACGGAATCGTGAAATCATATAATCTGAGAGGATTCTCGTTCCGCGAGTTTCTGAACCTGCAGACAGGAAACAATTTCTCTAAATACACACTTGAAGAGATACTAAACAACCACGAGCATATAGCCAAAACTATACTGCCACACGTAAATCCTACACAATATCTGCAGGACTACATTCATCATGGATTCTATCCGTTCTTCCTTGAAAAGAGGAACTTTTCGGAAAATCTGCTGAAGACTATGAACATGATGGTGGAGGTAGATATACTTTTGATAAAACAAATTGAGCTGAAATATCTCTCGAAAATAAAAAAATTACTATATTTATTGGCGGTTGACGGACCGGGTGCTCCTAACGTAAGCCAGTTGGCTGAAGAAATACAGACTTCGAGGGCTACGGTAATGAACTATATCAAGTATTTGGCTGATGCCCGACTGATAAATATGGTTTATCCTAAAGGTGAATCTTTCCCGAAAAAGCCGGCAAAGATAATGATGCACAACACAAGTCTGATGTACAGCATCTATCCGGTGAAAGTGGAAGAGCAGGATGTGCTGGAAACATTCTTCGTAAACTCTCTATGGAAAGACCACAAGATAAACAAGGGAGATAAAGGAACATCTTTCATGGTGGACAACAACCTGCATTTCAGAATATGCGCAGACGGATGTAAGTTCAAGACTAACCCGAACGTATATTACGCAATGCACAAACTGGAATTGGGACACGGAAACCAGATTCCGCTCTGGATGTTCGGATTCCTATATTAAACGAGAATACAAGTTCTTATTAACTAATTATTATAATTTAGTAATTGTATGACTAAACAAAAAAAATTCATCACTTGTGATGGTAACCAGGCTGCAGCACATATCTCGTATATGTTCTCAGAAGTAGCAGCTATCTACCCTATCACTCCATCTTCTACAATGGCTGAATATGTAGATGAATGGGCTGCCGCAGGACGTAAAAACATCTTCGGCGAAACAGTTCTTGTTCAGGAAATGCAGTCAGAAGGCGGTGCAGCAGGTGCTGTACACGGATCTCTTCAGGCTGGTGCCTTGACTACTACTTACACTGCATCTCAGGGTCTTCTTCTTATGATCCCTAACATGTATAAGATTGCAGGTGAATTCCTTCCATGTGTATTCCACGTATCAGCTCGTACACTTGCTTCTCACGCATTGTGTATCTTCGGTGACCATCAGGACGTTATGTCTTGCCGTCAGACTGGTTTCGCTATGCTTTGCGAAGGTTCTGTACAGGAAGTTATGGATTTGGCCGGTGTTGCTCACTTGTCAACTATCAAATCACGCGTTCCATTCGTAAACTTCTTCGATGGTTTCCGTACTTCACACGAAATCCAGAAAATCGAAATGTTGGAAAATGAAGACCTTGCTCCTCTGGTAGATCAGAAAGCTTTGGCTGAGTTCCGTGAACGTGCACTAAGCCCTAACAAGCCTGTTGCACGCGGTATGGCTGAAAACCCAGACCACTTCTTCCAGCACAGAGAATCATGCAATCCATTCTATGATGCAGTTCCTGCTATCGTAGAAGAATATATGAACGAAATCAACAAGATTACAGGACGTAACTACGGCTTGTTCAACTACTATGGTGCTGAAGACGCTGAACGCGTAATCATCGCTATGGGTTCTGTAACAGAAGCTGCTCGCGAAGCTATCGACCACTTGGTAGCTAACGGCGAAAAAGTCGGTTTGGTTTCTGTACACTTGTATCGTCCGTTCTCTGCTAAACACTTCTTGGCTGCTGTACCTAAGACTGCAAAACGTATCGCAGTTCTTGACCGTACAAAAGAACCTGGAGCTAACGGCGAACCTCTTTACCTTGACGTTAAAGACTGCTTCTACGGACAGGAAAATGCTCCTGTTATCGTTGGCGGACGCTACGGTCTTGGTTCTAAGGATACTACTCCAGCTCAGATTCTTGCAGTTTATGAAAACTTGGCATTGCCAATGCCTAAAGACCACTTCACTGTAGGTATCGTTGATGACGTTACATTCACTTCTCTTCCTCAGAAAGAAGAAATCGCTCTTGGCGGTGAAGGTATGTTCGAAGCAAAATTCTACGGACTTGGTGCTGACGGTACTGTAGGTGCCAACAAGAACTCTGTTAAGATTATCGGTGACAACACTAACAAATATTGCCAGGCATACTTCTCTTACGACTCTAAGAAGTCTGGTGGTTTCACTTGCTCTCACTTGCGTTTCGGTGACCACCCAATCCGCTCTACTTACTTGGTAACTACTCCTAACTTCGTAGCTTGCCACGTACAGGCTTACTTGCACATGTACGATGTAACTCGCGGTTTGCGTAAGAACGGTACTTTCCTTCTTAACACTATCTGGGAAGGTGAAGAACTTGCTAAGAACTTGCCTAACAAGGTTAAGAAATATTTCGCAGAAAACAATATCACTGTTTACTACATCAATGCAACTAAGATTGCTCAGGAAATCGGTCTTGGTAACCGTACTAACACAATCCTTCAGTCTGCATTCTTCCGTATCACAGGCGTTATCCCTGTAGAACTTGCTGTAGAACAGATGAAGAAATTCATCGTTAAGTCTTACGGTAAGAAGGGTGAA
>NZ_DXVR01000136.1:0-5532 GCF_019417265.1 Bacteroides sp. | reverse complement strand
CATAATAGAAGAGAAAGGTGTAAAGAAACTTTATCATTTTACAGACCGTGAAAATTTGGAATCAATAATAAAGAACGGTGGGCTGTATTCGTGGGCAGACTGCGATGAAAAGGGTATAGTTATCCCTAAACCTGGAGGGGAGAGCCTGTCACGCTCGCTTGATACAAGAGACGGATTGCAGCATTATGTTAGAGTGAGTTTTGTAAAGGACCATCCCATGATGTTTGTTGCGATGAACGAGCAGCGTATCTCAAATCCTGTTGTATTGGAGATAGACCCTGAGGTGGTATGGTGGCAGGACAGTATGTATTGCAATAAGAATGTTACACGTAACGATGCAAGTTATGGCGGCAATGTGGAACATCTTAAACAGATTCACTTTGACACTGTGTTAAGAAACAGATATTTTGATTTGGCAGAAGATGAAAGGCCTTTTTATAAGGCAGAAGTAATGGTAAAGAATTTTATTCCTTTAAAGTATATCACTAATATAGGAAATTTCGGTTATACCATTCCTTCTGTATCTGACAAGATGCAAAGCAAGATTCCTTATACTGCACAGATTACACGCAATACGCCTACTGCATTTATCTTTATGATAGACCAGTCTGTTTCTATGAAAAGAAAGACTGTGCTGTATGGTGAGGAACTCACAATGGCTGAAGCTGTGGCCCGTATTGTAAACAGTCAGATTAATGACTTGGTACTGAGATGTATAAAAGGTTCTGAAACTCGTCATTATTATGATATTGCAGTGGTAGGTTATGGTGAGAACACATATTCGGGATGGAAAGGCGCTTTAGAAGGTCGTGATTTTGTTTCTCCTGAAGAGCTGAAAAACAATCCTTTCAAGAAGATTGTTACCCGTGAGGAGGTAAGAACACGTAAGGGCACATCCATAAAGGATGTTGAAAAGGTACAATGGATAGAAGCAAAATATGATGGAAGTTGGACTCACATACATAAGGCTTTTGACAAAGTGAAAGACTTGCTTGAACAATGGATGGAGAAGCATAAGGGTAAGGACTGTTATCCTCCTACTATCATTAATATTACCGACGGTGAATTCAATGGAGCAAGTAAGGATACAGTACTTCAGCAGGCAAACGAACTGAAGTCTATGTTTACCAATGATGGTAATGTATTGCTGTTCAACATCCATATATCTACAGCGAAAACTGATTGTATTCTTTTACCTGTCAATAAAGATGAGGTTAAACATAATGCGTATTCAACTACCTTGTTTGAATTGTCCAGTTTATTACCACAGAGGTATAACGAAGAAATTTCAAAGGTGAGACAAGATGGTGATTTGTCTACTCGTCATACGGCAATGGCCGTTAATGCAGACATGTCTACTCTTATAAAACTCATGGATATAGGCACACCAACAAATATTAGTCAAAAGTAATTATGGAGAGAAAACCATTTTCAATATCTATAGCAAAACCCGGTCAAGGGCAAGTAAATGAGGATGCTGCAATAGCAAAAGCTGGTATGATAGCGGTATCAGATGGTGCAGGTGGTGGAGGGCTATATGCCGACTTGTGGTCAGCATATCTGCTCGAGAAACTGCCTGATGAACCCATAACTACATTTGAAAAGCTTGATTCATGGCTTGATGGAATATGGGAAACATTTTATAATAGGTGTGAGGAACAGGCAAAGAAAGAAGGAGGATTGGTTCTCAATAAATTCTATGATGAAGGCTCATTTGCTACTTTGGCAGCAGTATGGAAGAATGATAAATTTTGTCGTTGGATTTCGTATGGTGACAGTGTAGTGTTTCATTATAATATGCGTACAGGAATTCTGGAACATTCTTTTACGAAACTAATTGATTTCAACAATCCTCCATATCTTATTAATTGTAAAGATCCACTTAATAATGAAGGCTTTCGTTGTGGAGAATTTAAAATAGATAATGATTCTGTTGTGTTTTGTGCTACTGATGCATTGGCTCATTTTGTGATAATGTGTTATGAAATATCCAAGTGTAATTTATATGGTGAGGAACTTGCAGAGGCTGTTAATGCTGGAACAAAAGTCTCTGCTTGTATAAATGCAGCAACTGCTAAGCCTTTGGATTTCAAGACCAAGGTTATACGAAAATTATGTAGGTGTTCTCCTTATAATACCAAATTTGAGAATTATATTAATAAATTACTTGAAAATAGGTTTATAGTACTTGATGATTATTCATTTTCTATGTTTTAGATATGGATACTGTCACTTTTAATAAAAGAGTATATTGGTTAAAATGAAACGCGCAAGAAAAGAAACCGTGACACGTACGTGTTACGCCCGCGTCACGTTTGTGTCACGCGCGTTACACGAACGTGTTCCACCCGTTACACGTACGTGTCACGCTTCCTCTGTCGAAGAGCTTTGCCGGATATCTCAAATCTTCGGATAATATTTTTATAGTCATAAGTCCTTTGAAACTAAAAAACATTCCACAGGCTACGGTCTAAGTCATATTTTTTCCGTATGTTTGTAACTGTTTTTCAAGATTAAAGACATGGGAAAATATCTGACGCTTATTTTAATATTTATTGCTGGACTTTCTGTTTCGGTATCTGCACAGAGGAGAAATCAGGCTTACGAGGACTATATAAAGAAGTATAGGGGGATAGCCGTGGAAGAAATGAGGAAATATCATATTCCGGCCAGTATCACGCTCGCTCAGGGACTCTTGGAGTCGGGGGCGGGAAGGAGTACTTTGGCAAGGAAATCTAACAACCATTTCGGAATTAAGTGCGGCAGTTCGTGGGACGGACGTACGGTGCGCCATGACGATGACCGTCGCAATGAGTGCTTCCGTGCTTACAGGCATGCCAAGGATTCGTATGAGGACCATTCCAAGTTCCTGCGTACGGGAGCAAGATATGCTTTCCTCTTTCGCCTTAAGATAACCGATTATAAAGGTTGGGCGCGAGGACTTAAGAAAGCCGGGTATGCCACAGACCCTAGATATGCTGACAGACTGATTAGCATGATTGAATTGTATGACCTTGACAGGTATGACAGGAAAGGCGGGCTGGAATGGGCAGAGAAGGTAACTAATCCGCATCAGCCTTACTTGGCTAATGAGATGCTTTATGTCATTGCACGCAGGGGAGATACCTTCAAGTCGTTGGGCTATGAATTTGATATCAGCAGCCGAAAGCTCCGCAAGTATAATGAGTTGCCGAAAGACTATGTTTTCCGTGGCGGCGAGGTCGTTTATCTGGAAGAGAAACGCAAGAAAGCTACCAAGGACCATATAGTATATGTGGTGAAGGCCGGCGATTCGATGTATTCCATATCGCAGATGTTCGGTATAAAACTGAAATATCTTTACAGGATGAACAAGATGGATGAAGATGCTCCTGCTCCAAAGGTAGGTGATATTCTCCGATTGAGATAGAACTATGCTGCACTGTGAATGGCTGATGAACGGCCGATGAACAGAAAATGAACGGCAAACGAACAATAGAGTCAATCTTTTTCAGGAAAAGGACTGCATGTTCGTTTGCCGTTCATTTTGCGTTCACTAAGCATTTATTCTGCGTTCACTATATTATTCATGATGATAAGGCCCGTTGTTCAGTATCGTCATAGCTCTGTACAGCTGCTCCACGAAGATGAGGCGTATCATCTGATGCGAGAATGTCATCTTCGACAGAGATATCTTCTCCTGAGCTGCCGCATATACTGATGGGGAAAATCCGTAAGGACCACCGATGATGAATACCAGACGCTTGTTCACGGTGTGCATCTTCTTCTCAACCCAGTCGGCAAACTCAATGGAACGGAATTCCTTGCCGTGCTCGTCAAGCAATACCACAACGTCGCCCGGCTGTATGGCTTTCAGAATCAGTTCGCCTTCCTTCTCCTTCTGCTGCTCCATGCTCAGGCTCTTGGTGTTCTTCAGTTCCGGAATGACCTCCATATCGAACGAAGTATAGTGTTTGGTTCTCTCCACATAGTCGTTTATGGCAGTGATATAGTGTTTTTCCACTGTCTTGCCTACTACAAGTAATATAAATTTCATATTCGTTTTCTGTTTTTATAAATTACGGCTTTGCAAAGATACGAATAATCTATACCTTTGCATTATAATTCAATAAATCTGTAACATTATGGACGAAAAAGTAGTAAAAGATTTGATAGACCGCCTTATAGACCTGTCTTTCGCTGAAGATATAGGTGATGGCGACCATACAACACTCTCGTGTATCCCAGCTGATGCAATGGGTAAGTCAAAACTTCTTATCAAGGAAGAAGGTATTCTGGCCGGTATCGAGATTGCCAAGGAAGTGTTCAACCGTTTTGACCCGACTATGAAGGTTGAGGTTTTCATCAACGACGGTGCACACGTAAAGCCGGGTGACGTAGCCATGGTAGTGGAGGGAAAGATTCAGTCTTTGCTTCAGACAGAGCGTCTGATGCTGAACATCATGCAGCGTATGAGCGGTATTGCTACTATGACAAACAAGTATGTGAAACGTCTGGAAGGTACTAAGACCCGCGTGCTTGACACAAGAAAGACTACTCCGGGTATGCGTATCCTTGAAAAGATGGCTGTCAAGATTGGTGGTGGTGTGAACCATCGTATCGGTCTGTTCGATATGATTCTCTTGAAGGACAACCATGTGGACTTCGCCGGAGGTATCGACAAGGCTATCAACCGCGCTAAGGAATATTGCAAGGCTAAAGGCAAGGACTTGAAGATTGAAATCGAGGTTCGTAACTTTGATGAGCTTCAGCAGGTGCTCGACCTTGGTGGTGTAGACCGCATCATGCTCGACAACTTTACTCCTGAGAACACACGCAAGGCTGTAGAGATGGTTGCCGGCAGATATGAGACAGAATCGTCAGGAGGTATTACTTTCGATACTCTTCGCGACTATGCCGAATGCGGAGTCGATTTTATTTCTGTAGGTGCCCTTACACACTCTGTAAAGGGACTTGACATGAGTTTTAAAGCTTGCTGATTATGATTGGTAGATTTCTTCTGACAGGTTTGATACTTACTGTAAGTACAGCAGCATCTGCACAGGACTGGAAGTCGGTGCTTGGTGGGGTAGTGAACAAGGTGGAAGAAACCGTATCGAAGGTGAACGAAAGTGTTTCCATCGTGGGAACATGGAAATACGCTGCTCCTGACTGTAAGTTTGAAAGCGACGACCTGTTGTCGAAAGCCGGTGGCGAAGTGGCAGCAAAGAAGGTTGAGGAACAGATGAGCAATTATCTGTCTAAGCTTGGTTTCAATGAGAATACAGTGTATGTGTTCAATGCGGACAGTACATATACTTCGACTGTAGCCGGACGTACCGTGAACGGTACTTACAGCTATAATAAGGAAACCAAGGAAATCACGCTGAAAACCAAAATCGGTCTGAAGATGACAGCTCAGGTTTCTACTTCACTCCTGAACGGCGGTTCGATGAGTATGCTTTTCAAGGCTGACAAACTGATGTCGCTTGCTCAGACGTAAGCAATTAGTAAACCCCGTCTTGCAAGGTCTATAAACATAAAGAGATGCCT